>JAJYTC010000005.1 GCA_021793275.1 Deltaproteobacteria bacterium
CCGTCTAAATCTTTCTATGAAAGTTTTCTATTTGTACCAATCGTACGGATTTCCGAGAGGAACCACGAGGCGCATCATAGCCCAGTCGCCGCCAACGTCGTTCTTCGTATAGACCTGGAAGTTGTAGGTGAACAGCAGACTGCAGGGGCCAAAATTGTAGCCGACGATCGGGCCTGCGGTCCAGTTCTCAGCCATGGTGTTGGGGATCGAGCCGTAAGGTCCCCCGAGAAACGTGATGCCCTTGTCGTTGTTAGTTTGCATCTGGCCTTCCGCGCCAAGACCGAACGTCCACTTGTTGACCGTGTACGTAAGGGTGTAATCCATCGCCAACTCGTTGCCGTTCTGGATGTCGGAGGCATTGTCCTTGGTCCAGAAGGTGTACATGAATTCGCCGCTGATGTTCCAGCCGCCGTACAGCCAGCTAATGCCGATATCAGGCGTGAACTGGTAGCTGTCGCTGCTCGACCAGGCGTAAAGATTCTGCTTGCTCTGGCTAAGCAGCCTGTCGCCGTAGATTTGAGTCTGAGCGGCCAGGCTGTCTCCCGGCGACGTGGTGCCGTCGTTTAAGCCGACCGCGAATGAAGCGGCCACATGGAAGTTGCACGGGATATTCCAGGACAGGATGAACGGGACAAGAACGGTATTGTACGCGCCCCATTGCGAGCCGGTAATGGACTCTGCCGGCCCAAGCGGAGCCCTTATAATCGACGAGTCGAATGGTTCCGCAATAGCCATTGCGTACGTTGCGCCCAAAATGGGGCATATGCCGGGGTTCCACAACAGGATGGGAACATCGACGTAGCCGTTGATCTTGGCGCTTTCGCCGGGGAGATAGTTTCCGGCGCCGTTATATTGTTTCCAGTTGCCCAACCAGTAGAAATCGTTGATGAAGTACAGGCCGGCAGGCGGCAGAGCGCCGGAAGCCAGACCTTCGTCAGCACCGCGCAGGTGCCAGTCCCAGAGTTCTTCAGCAAACGCGGAGCTGACCATAGTCAACACCGCAAGACAAATACAAATTACCATAAGAAATTTCTTCATCTCTTCCTCCTCGAAGTGAAAAACCAACATCCTCTCAAAACAGGGCCAGCGAATCGCACCCCTCGAACCGGCTCTGTCTTGCCCCTTGATCGGGCGACCTCGTTCAACACCTCCTTTCAGCCCATGAATCGGTTAGCGCCGGCGCAAACGATGGCGGGATCACGAAAAAAACCCGCTCCGAGCACTGGCCCAACCTCGAAACGCCCCACAGCAACTCGGGCCGAAGAATTGCCCCATCCCGGCAAGAGTTCCTGTGTCTCCCTCCCTATAATACTTTTGTCAGGTAGTCAAATTAAATTTTGTAAAAAATTCCCATCACAAATTTCCGCCGTCAATCGGTGCATCCGAAGAAACGCTCAACCAATCGCCATCGTGTCTATTTATCCGGTTTCTTCCTCAGTGCGCTCTACGGCCCTGCGTTGGATTATTTGGTGATCGTCCCCCTCCGACAAACGATCTTTTCTGAAAACATCTCTTACAATAAAGATGGGACGGGCCCGTACCTGTTCGTGCATGCGCCCCAGGTACTGACCGATAATCCCGAGCACGAACAATTGTATGCTTCCCATCACCGTCACGACCATCATAAGGCTTGCCCAGCCCTGTGGGGTTTTTCCCACAAACAGCCAGGACCACAGGATGTAGCCAAGCAGCGCCAGGCTGCACGCCGCAAAGAGCAGCCCCGCCCAGCTCGCCACGGCAAGGGGCCGCACGGAGGAAGCCACAATGCCGTCAAGCGCCAATCGCATCAGGCGCCAGAAAGGATATTTGGTTTTGCCGGCAAAGCGGCCGTCGCGGTCATAGAGGATAGGCGTCTGCCGAAAACCTACCCAGCTTACCATGCCCCGAATGAACCGGTGGCGCTCGGGCATCTGCAGAATAATGTCGAGCACGCGCCGCGAAATGAGGCGGAAATCGCCTGTATCGACAGGTATGGGCACCTCCGTAAGCTTACTGAGGAAACGATAGAAAACCGAGCAGGCTACGCGCTTAGGAATGCTGTCCCCCGGCCTGCTTCGGCGCTGCGCGTAGACAACATCGGCCCCTTCGTCCATCAGCGCAAGCATCCCTGGCAAAAGTTCGGGCGGATCCTGCAAATCGGCGTCCATGATCAGGATGCGCTCTCCGGTACAATAATGCAATCCGGCGGAAAGGGCGAGCTGATGGCCGTGATTGCGCGAAAGGTCAATCGCTGTTACCGCCCGATCGTCCCGGCTGAGTTCGATCATCCGATCAAGGGTATCGTCGGTAGAGCCGTCGTTCACAAGGACAATTTCATAAGGCCTTCCGAGTGAATCGCCAACCGCTTTCACGCGGCGATAGGTTTCCGGAAGCACCGCCGATTCGTTGTAGCAGGGCAATAAAAAGCTCACGTAAGGACGAAACGAATCATGTGATCCAGCCATGGAAAACCTTTCGAAAGGGCATCGGATATCAAGCCGTTTGCTCACCGCTCCACGCCTCTCCTTCGCGCAGGACCAGCCAGGCCAGAATGCCGATAAATAAAGCGGTCATCACCGGGTGCCAAAACAGGGCAAAATAGTTGCCGAACACCGGGTGCAGCAGGTTGGGCAAAAGACTCATGGACAGGGAAATAGCCACAGTCAGCCATCCGAACCAGCGTCTAGGCCCGGAACTCAGCGCCGCAACAGCCCATAGGCCGAGAGCCGGCGCGAGGATGACATAGCTGTTGGCTTCGTTCATCGGGTTGAACAGCATCAGGTAGGATGCGGCCAGCGCAAGCAGCCACATCGCGCGGAAGGGCTCCCGCAAACGTCGCGCCCCCGCCACCCACAGCGCCAGGAATATACCCCCGGCCGCAAAGCGCGCTATAACGGATATTCGTTCCGGCAGCTCCCAGCCAAAGGTTCGGATGACGCCGTCAATATCGGCGAACCGATCCTGGTGGACAGCGGCGCACTTTCCAATATTGGCGAAAAATGCGTGAAACTGTCCACCCACATAGCCAACCGGCGCGAACAGAAAGGGGAAAAGGGCGAGGGCGGCGAGCGCCGTGACCAGGCGAAGGCGCAGCGGCCCATAAACGGCTGCTGCAAGTAATAACATCACCATGCCAAGAGGTTTAATTCCTGTCGCCAGCACTATCAAAGCCGCGGCCGCCCACCATCGACGGCGGGCAAGGCACGCTGAGGCATATAACCCCAGTCCGCCAAGTATGGCGTTAGCCTGCCCGTTGCGTAACGCCGCCAGGCAGAGCGGCATTGTAAGGAGTGAAGCATACAGAAAAGAACTGCTAGCAGTGAACGGGTGATAACCATTCTTGCCACCACACGTTTCTCCTGGACCGGCGTGTCGAATATCGAATATCGAATAGCTGAAGCTCCAAATTCCGGCTGCAAGCAGGGCGGCTTCACACCACCGCCAAAAAATGTCGCCCACCGGAATAGGTAGCCAATGAAACGGCGAAAATATAACGGCGAACTGGGGCATGTAGTTCATGCCGCCCGGGCCGTGATACAGGTCTTTTCCAGCCCACCAAGCCGCGGCGGCGGCGTGATAGAGTGTGGTTACAGTGCGGCGCTGCGGGTCGAGCGCCACAAGGATGCTTATGACAAGCATGGGTGCAAGCCAGGTCAGGACGCCGAGCTTTATCTCAAGACCTGAAACCTTACGCCTGCAGCATCCGGCCTGCTCGTCAACGGCTGTCTCGGACATATTGTTTCCTCAAAAACGTTTGTAAATGACAATTTTACCTATTTGCCGGACCGGTTCGTAGTCCATGAAAAGCACTTCCGAAAGAAGCGCCGATGCCCTCGGGTGTGCCAGCAGATAGTATACAACGGCAGGCTTGACAATAAACTCCGGTTTTTTGTCCAGGATAGCCGCCAGTTCGGAGTAAGTGGTCGCGGAAGGACCGTCCAGCGCCTTCATGAGGTATTCTCGCCCTATATTGCTTGGAGTTGTGGCCTCTTTCGAAATGGGTTTTACGCCAAGAAGCCATTCGGCCATCTGCGCCCCCATGAAGTAGACGGGTTTACTGCCGGGGTTCGCCGTTTTGAGATATTCGGCGATTTCATAAGAAGCTCCGTAGACAAGCCTCTCACCGGCCATCGCCCTCGAGACCACAGGCTCGTAGGCCAAGGCGATTTGACGAGCCGGCAGTATCAGGTAGAGGACCGAGAGCAGCAAAACGAGCGGCTTCCATCGCGTATCGAGAAGCCCGTCGAGAAAAAAGGCGGAAATAATGGTTGCGAAGGGTAAAAGCTGAATGAGGTAGTGTTCGTAAGCAGCGCCGCTCTTGAGAATGGACACCGCAGTCGCCCCGGCAAAAACTGCGAGCATTGTCATGAATGATTTCGTCGAATCAGGGAAATCTTTCATCCTGTAAAAGTATCTGGGCGCTCCGCAGGCGATGCAGGCCAAAACAGGGAAATTAACCAGCAGACTGCGAGGTTCGAAAGCCGTGCATATGTACTTATGCATGGCCCCTATCATTGACATCTGAGAATCCGCATAACTTAGAGGAGCGTAAATCATCGCGGTCGAAAAGAGACGTTCCTTTCCGGCAATTACATAGGGCAGAAAAACCAGCCCAAGAGGGATTGCCCCTCCCGCAACGTAAGAACAAATCCTTGTAAAAAAAGCGGCATGCGGGCGCAGAAACCTGCCGCTCAGCAACAGCAGACCACCTGCAAGCGCTACGTAAGCCAGGTTTAGGCGAATGAGGCACGCCAGGGAGATAAAAAAACCTGCAAAGAAAAAATCCCTGGCCCCAACCTTATCTTTTAACATTACCAGCATAGCTGCCGTGAGAGGAACAATCGCTATTATCTCGGAAACAGTGCCGGCCCCGGTCTCGCTAAGAGTGGAAGTAATTATGAAAAGAAAGGCGGCAATAAAGCCTGTTCGAGCCCCCCCCAACCTCTCAGCGCACAGGAAAATCAGCCAGGCCGCCGCAAATGCGCAGAGCAACCCGCTGAACCTGATTGCGGGAATCGATTTTCCAAAAACGGCTATCGTCGCCGCAAAGAAATAGAACAAAAGAGGGGGCTTGAGGTCCCACAGCTTGTCGTAGGGCAGGTTCCCATCGACGATGTCCTGCCCCATCAGGGCGAACGTGCCTTCATCCGGATCTATCACGTCATGGAAAAAAAAAGGCAGCCTGACCAGAACCGTGATGGAGGCCACGATAAGCAGGAGCTTTATCCTTGTGGACCTTTGCATTATCTCCTTCAGACTCCTAACGCCACAGGCAGGCGGACAGCGTGAAAAGAACAACCTCGGTGATTTCGTTCGTTGAGCCTAACACATCTCCCGTTACGCCGCCAAGGCTGCGGTGAGCCAGGGACCTGACAAAAAGGCCGCACGCCACTGCCGATCCGAGCAGAATCGGAGCCTCTTTCCAACCGGGCGGCAGGGCGAAGACGACCGCGAACAACGCGGCGGCAAGAAGCGAGCCGCCGGTAATGTATTCTATACCGGCCTTGGCGAGCCCTCCAGACCGGGCGCAGGAGCTTTTGTACGCGCATACGACGATTGCGAATCGGCCCAGTGCAGGAACAGTCGCCAGGGCAAGCCAGTTCCTCGACACAACGAGGCTGTAGACGGCGCAGGTCTTGACAAGGAGGGCCAAAATAAGGGCAAGCGCGCCAAATGCACCCGTCGCGCTGTCTTTCATGATCTCCAGGCGCCTTTCCCGCGTATACCCTCCGCCGAGTCCATCGGCCAGGTCAGCCAAACCGTCCAGGTGAAATCCCCGGGTAACCAGCGCCATGAGAGCGCACGTCCAGGCGGCAAGAAGAAGCGGAGGCATCACTGAATGCAGCAGCAGGACAGTGAGATAAGCCGTAAGACCCACCAGGAAACCCACGAGTGGAAAGCAGGCATAGCTGCCCCCCGAATCGGAGGCGGTTATCTCCCCTGAAACGGGCAGCCCGAATATGGTCAAAAAAGAAAGAGAAACGGCAAATCTACGCCACATAAGGCCCCTGTGAAGTTTTTTCTCTCCGCCCCAGGCGGTGGTCCAGCGTTTCGCGGGATTTGTTGTGCCGCACTTATCCTGCATTTGGCACGGAGGCCGTCTCCGAGCTCGTTACGCCGGCCTGCTCGAAAGTGAGCACTTCATTGAAAACACGCACCGCCCCCTCGATGACGCCCATCGCCAGGGCGGCGCCGGTGCCTTCCCCGAGGCGCAGCCCCAGGTCGAGAATAGGTTCCAGTCCGAGGTAAGCGAGCATTTTGCGATGCCCGGACTCCTCCGAACAATGCCCCGCGAAAACATAATCGACAGCGGCGGGACATAACGAGTGAGCGACCAGCGCCCCGGCGGTCGAGATGAAGCCGTCGATCACGGCCGGACGCCTGTGGTATGCAGCCGCCAGGACACACCCTGCGATTCCGCCGATTTCAAAACCGCCCACCTTGGCAAGAGCATCCAAACCATCCGCTGCGTTCGGGCGATTGATCTCAATTGCCCGCTTAACTATTTCGCACTTATTGTCCATGGCGCTGTCACCTATTCCCGTCCCCCGCCCCACCATTTCATTGATCGGCTTTCCGGTAAGGACTGCGCCAAGGGCGGCCGAGGGCGTCGTATTACCGATGCCCATATCGCCTGTGCCGAGCATCCGCACGCCTGTGGAAAAAAGTTCGGAGGCAATGTTGAAGCCGTGCAGGATCGACTGCTCGGCCTGGGCGCGGGTCATTGCCGGTCCTCTCGCTATATTTGCGGTGCCTCGGCCCACCTTGCGAATGTGGAACCGGTTCCGGTATTCGGAAGAGCCGGGATCCACGTCCGGAATAATCCCCATGTCCACCACCAAAACTTCCGCCCCGACGTTGCGTGCCAAAACGTTGATGCCTGCGCCGCCCCTAAGAAAATTCTTCACCATTTCACCGGTTACTTCCTGTGGAAACGCGCTCACGCCATCGGATGCCACGCCGTGGTCTCCGGCCATGACCAGGAAGGCCTTCGAGAAGACCTCGGGCTGGAGCGTCTCCTGAATCCCGCAAATACGCTCCGAGATTTCGTGCAGTCTCCCCAGGGCCCGTGGAGGGATCGCAAGCTGCAAAGTGTGCTCGCGCGCCTTCTCTACCCACTCGCTGCCGACCGGTTGGATCTTCTTTACGATTTCTTCCAGATTCATCCTCATTTCTCCTTTCTTACCATCTCAAGCATTCTGTTGCATGATGCAGCCAGGTCATTAAGTGAGAAAACTTCAAGCGAAAGACCGTAGCGGTAACCCTCGAGAAACTTGCAGATAGTTCTCCATTGAACATCCGCTACGTGATTGAGTCCCCTATGGTCTTTTCCATTATCGACACCGTGCAGGTGCGCCATCGTGATCGTGTCGAAAAACAAAGTCGTCTGCTCGGCGACATCGTACCCGTAGCGCAGCAGATGGCCGATATCGAGGCAAATGGAGAGGTTGAATGCTTTGACGAAGGGTCCAATGCGCTGTAGAGGATACTCGAGGTTTTCGACCGCCGTCTCCCGGAGTTCCATCCCTTTCGACTGCATGATCCGCAGCGACTCGCACACACGATCCCCCCATGCCGAAACGTTCGGCTCAACCGTTCCGTCGGCTTTCCTGCTGTCCAGGTGCAAAACATAGCCCGAGGGGGCAAGCGGCAGGGTTCTTTCGTAAAAAGAGAGCGCGGTCTCACAAAATCCTCGCCGCAGGGTCGGGTCCGGATCTGCGAAAAACAGGTCCGAAGGCAGGTGAACATTATAAGAGACGTTCAGGTCCGATGCGATCCGCGCCATCTCGCGCACCTCGCCCGCAGTGGGAAGATTGTTTTCGCTGCCGCTTTCAAAAAGTACGAGTTCGATCTCGTCGAAGTATTGTCCAAGGAACTTGACGTTGGGAAGAATCTTGTCTGGAATAATATAGGAAGTCGTAGCGAGACGAAAAGGAAAACAGCCCTTGAGCATCGGCAACCGAATCTCTTCTGTCTCGCAAGGTTTCGCAGCGCGAAGCCGCGAAGCCGCGAAAGGAGTGGCGCCATTCTCGGATGGTCCCGGAGGCAGGTGAAAAACCGACTCAAATTCCTCCATGATACCGGAGAGCAATTCTTCCGTTCTGTTTGCATCCGGAGGCGAGCTCAACTGCTCCGCAAAACCGAGCAGCCTTTTGAAAATCTCGACCAGCAGATCGTTAACCGACCGGTAAGGCTCGTTATTAACCGAATCGCCCGCCCAGTGAACTACCGAAAAAGGTTTCCCCATTTCCCTCAGGACGAAAAGGCAGATCCTTTTTGCGGTCGAG
Organism: Deltaproteobacteria bacterium; assembly: GCA_021793275.1. Classification (GTDB taxonomy): domain Bacteria; phylum Desulfobacterota; class Syntrophobacteria; order Syntrophobacterales; family Syntrophobacteraceae; genus SbD1. Next base: position 8,268 of record JAJYTC010000005.1, read on the forward strand.
GCAAGCCATCCGGCCCTCGGGTCCCTGTAAAGCAGGCGCCCCTCGAAACCGAACAATCCCTGCGGCGCGAGAAGCTTCCTTTCAAAGGCGTCACGGTAACCCGGCGTTCCCTTGAGCGCTATGAAATCATGGCAGAGCAGATTGGCGGTCCTTCCCAGACGGTCGAGAAGCCGGTTGCGTTCGAGAAATTCGAGGTTCATCCGAATGTCTTCGATTGAGCTTTCGGCATCGAACATGATAAAGCCGATCTCCGGTTCGATGCCCGCCTCGCGCGTCACTGCGAGGGCCTTTTCGTTGGAAGCGGCGCTCGTATGCTTGCCCAGCCGCTTCAAAACGTCCGGCCTGGCGCTTTCGATGCCCAGGAGCAACCGGGTGAGCCCGGCATCCACCAGTTCCTCCATGAGACCGGGGGTGACGTCGTTTGCCCTGGTTTCGATTCCAAAGCTGATTTTCAGTTCCGCCAGCCGATGTGCGAGCTTGATGGCCCTTTCCTTCCCCGCCATACCTGGACCGACGAAATTGGGATCTACGAAGTAGAAGTCCCTTTTCCCCAGGGAAACGAGCCGCGAAATTTCGGAGACGATATTTTCCGGCGAACGTCCTCGCCAGGTTGCCCTCCCGTGCTCGAGACCCGGAACCAGGCAAAAGGAGCAATTGTTGTAGCACCCACGGCTTGCCAGAACACTAACCGTCTCCTCTGCTTCAAGCGACGGCCTTAGAGGAAAAGCCAGCTCGTCCGGTGATTCGATCGGAGGCCGCACCCCGGTAAATGTGGCTTCGCCGTTTATTCTCAAAGCAATGCCTTTAATCCCGAACGCGCTCCCCGCCCCTGTTTCAACTTTTGCCTTTTGCCCCTTTACTTTTGCCTTCTTTAAGTGGAGCGCGAGTTCCACGATGGTTTGCTCGGGTTCCCCCACCACCACGTAGTCAACCGCAGCAGAGTATTCTAGTATCTCTTTCCAAACCAGCCCCGGGAAAAAGCCGTAAAGACAGATCGGCGCATCGAACCCTCGGTCCCGAATATCCGATAACATCCGGAAAAGCAATTGCGTGCCCTCCCAGAAATAGACTGCGTGAACGGCCAGCAAATCCGGACGGGGACCTTCAGCCAACCGATCGATGGTCTCCCCGAAATCCAGACGCGTCGCATCTATAATGTCAACCTCGAAACCGGCCCGAACCAGAGCGGTTCCCGCATAACCGGTCATCAGGCACGACCATAGCGGCGTGTTAGCTATGTCGTTGAAGTGTGCCTCCGAGATTTCCCTCGGATGTTCAAGGAGCAGGATGCGCATCTTTATTCCAGTCCTGTTTACCGTTGCCCGCGTTTTCAAGATAACTTTGAGCGCCCCGGCTCATGCAGAACGCCGTCAGTTCGTGGCGCAGATTGTCCCAGGGCGGCGGATTGAAATAGGTTGGGTAAAGGAGGTCGTGCGCCGGATCGATCAACCGCTCCCGCAGGACCTTCTCCGTCAGGGGCGTCCCCGGGTAGAGCCTGAGGTTATTGATCACTACGGCCCCGAGATTTCCTCGCGAAGCATGAAGCGAAAAGACGCTATCGAGCAATCGTAGGGTCTGGTTGACCGAATCTCCGTTTTCCCCGGGCAGATTTACCAGGAAATGATATACGCTTAATACGCCGCTGCAAGCGGCCAGCCTGGCGGCTTCCACGATCTGTTCGACGCTCAGGTTCTTTCCCAAAATTTTCAGCGCGTGTTCGGAGGCGCCGTCGGCTGAAAAATACAGAGTTATAAGGCCCGCTTTCCGGTAAAGGTCCAGAGCTTCTTCCGAAAGAGTGTTTTCACGGAAAAAGCCCGTCCATCCTATCTCCAATCTACGCTTCAAGATTTCTTTGCAAACGGCCTCGAGGTGATCTTCCGGCTCGTTTACCACGGCATCGGTGAAATGGACGTTTTGAATACCGAAATCGTGCCGCAGAATTTCAAGTTCATCGACAATCAGTTCGGGCCTTCTAAGGCGCACGTTGCGCCCCTGGAGCACCGGATAGAGGCAATAGCTGCAGTTGTTCCAGCACCCGCGCTTGGTTTCGACGCCCATGAAGGCAACATAACGGTTCCTGTCTCCATAGCGGCCGGGGTCAAATATTCGCCAATTAGGCAAAGGCAGGGAATCGACATCCATGCAATGGGAAATGCCGCTGCTGCTCGATTCCAGTCGGCCCTCTTTTCTCCATAAAACACCCGGGACGGCCCCGGCTCTGGCGAGATTTTCAAGCAGCAAGGGCAATACGGTTTCAGCCTCACCCGGCACACCGATGTCGACCTCCGGCACCTCCTCCATGATGCGGCGGGCGAAGAGCGTGAAGGCAGACCCGCCCAGCACTACGACAGCCCGGGGTGCGTGCCGCCTTAAGACTGTCCCGAGGGTCTTCAGATGGGGGATAAAAGAGATGAGATTTCCGGCAAGCGGGTCGAGGTTACGAAATGAAACGGCGGCCACATCGGGCCTGAACGTGTCGAGTTCGCTCGCCAGGGCAGGCCACGGAAATGGATCGAGATTGAGGTCGATACCCTGCACTTCGTGCTCGCGGCCGATCACCGCCGCAAGCCTTGCAAGACCCAGCGGGAAAACCATCTCGCCGCAGTCATGCGTCGAGACTGCCTGCACGAGCAGAATCCGCATGGCGTCCTTTCCTGTCAAAAAGCACAAGCCCCACGTACTTCACGTAGCCTTGCCTGTGCAAAACGGGGTTGAGAGAAAGACCCGCCCGACGGGCAGTCTCGTAGACGTCTACGCCGCAAGCCTCGAGCGATGGCCGGGCTTTTTGCGGAAAACGGCAGCGGCCGTCCTCGGGACACGAGGAGCAAACCGGACACGGGCCTGCCCCGAAGGCCAGCGCTTCGTAATATCCCTGTAAGAAAAAAAAGCGTTCGAGCGCGAGCAACCTCTCGTGAAAAAGACCCGATGGCGGGGCGCCCTGAACCAGAAGACCGTACCGGTATCCGGAGATCACGCTCCGCATTTGCTCTTCGTCGAAAGAGAGCGGCGGGCAGTTGAGCGAGTTCCCGTAACGAGCGCAGCCGAACCGGCATTTGAGGCGCACCCACGGCTCTATTACGATGTCGCCGGTATCTATCACCCGGGCGTGGGAAAATCCCGACCGGATTGCCTGAGATACCAGCATCTCCGAGCGGCAAACCTTGCGGTTTTCGCCGCCGGCGCCTGCCTTCGCCAAAAAGATCGACGTATCGCTTTCAAGATGAAAAAACCTGACGTCTTCAAGCCCTGCGAAATTGAGCAGGTCAAGCATTTCTTCCAGTTTATAGACGCGCCCGTTGTAGGTGTTTATCAGCATATGAAGATCGTAGAGCGCTCCCTTCACCGGGTCGTTATCGTGCAGATCCGCCAGGTAGTCATGCACGATGAGCGTTCCTCCCGGCGCGAGGCAGGCGGCGAAATTTGCGAGGATTGCCGCCGCCTCTTTTCGGCCGTAAGCGTGAATCACGTTGGATAAAACGATCAGGTCGAACGGCCTGCCTGCGATACACGGTTGGAGAATGGAACCCGCAACCGTTTCGATCCCTTCCCATGCATCCGGCCCCGGATAGAGTTTTCGCGCGGCGCTGAGGGTTTCCGGCAGCTCAAAAAGCACCGCGCGAGCCTCGGGCCATTGCTTTAGCAAAGCGCGGCACCATGCCCCCGCCCCGCCGCCCGCATCCAGAAGGAGGCTGGGCGGCGAGCCGAGAAAATCCTTTATATAATCGAGCGCCTCGGCGGCCTTGAGACCCGCCTGAAGATCGAGCGCTCTCACATATGCCAGGGTCCGCTCGCGGTATTGTTCCGGGGATTCATCCACGGGGCGCTCGTTGGCGCTCGCTCCGTCTTTTATCCTCGATGCTAGCCTTCGCCAGTGAGGGGAAAAGTAGCGCCGGTAAAGAAGGAAATCCCCCAGATAGCCGCGGTTTGCCGGCGTGAGCCGGCTTGAAGCGAGGGGACCGTTGAAAAACTCTCCCTCATGCTCTACGACCAGGCCCAAGGCAACCAAAACGCCCAACAGACGTGACAATCCATCGGCATCGTATCCCGTCTTCGCCGCCAGCAGGTCCACAGTCGCAGGACAATCCTCCAGCAGTCCGAAGATGTTCAACTCCAAAGAGGCGAACAGCACTTCGGAATACCAGTACGCCGTCGCCAAATCTTCCAGTCGCTGGTACCCCTCCAGCGCGACGTCGGCATTTTGGTGAGGTTTGAGTTTCATGACGCGCATAAGAGCGGAAGCAGGTAACCGGAAGCAGGGACCAATAATCCGCCCTTCGCTTCCAGCTTCCAGCTCCTCCTATTTTTTGGCCGTCCCGGCAAGGAGATGGCCGAAAAGGTCGAAAGAGTTCTTGTTGGCGCAGAAATCCCCGCACATGGTGCACACTTTTTTGTCGTGGGGTGCGCGGCTGTCGCGAATTTCCCTGGCCTTTTCCGGAAAAAGGCCGTTTTTGAACTGGCCTTCCCAGTCGAGGTCCCTTCGCGCCTTGCTCATAGCCAGGTCCCTGGCCCTCGTGCGTTCGGGATATTTGGCCGTGTCGCCTATATACGCTCCGAGGCGCGCCACCCGTACGCCTTCCGTCACGTCTTCCTCGTTTGGCAGGGCAAGGTGCTCGGCCGGCGTAATGTAGCAGATGAGGTCCGCCCCGTATCGCGCGCTGTATGCCGCACCAATCGCTGCCACGACATGGTCGTAGCCTGCCCCAACGTCGGTTGGAATCGGACCCAGCATATAGTATGGAGCATTGTTGCTCATTTTTTTCTGTAGAATGATGTTTGCCTCGATTTCATCGACCGGAACGTGTCCCGGCCCTTCGACCATCATTTGACAGCCCATCTTCCTGCCGATCTCGGCCAGCTCGCAGTTGATCAGAAGCTCCTGCACCATCGCCCGGTCGAAGGAATCCCCGATAGCCCCCGATCTAAGCCCGTTACCCAGCGAGAGAACCACGTCATATTTCTTGAGTATCTCGACGACGCGGTCGAACCTGGCGTACAGAGGGTTTTCCCGGTTATTTTTCTTCATCCACGCCACCATGGAAGTCCCGCCCTTGCTCACCAGTCCGCCGTAGCGGTACCCCTGCCGCTCGAGCCGTTCGATCGTGTAGAGATTGATCCCGCAGTGAATCGCCATGAAGGATATTCCGTCAGCGCACTGTTTCTCGATAAGATCGAAAAGAAGCTCTTCATCGAGCTTGTTTGGATCTCCATAGCGGCGCGCGGCCTCACAAAAAGCCTGGTAGAGAGGCACATTGCCCACCGGAAGACTCACCGCGGCAAGGACCTCCCTGCGGATCTTGTCGAGGTCCCCGCCAACTGAAAGCTCCATGAGAGTATCGGCCCCGGCAGCCTCGGCAGCCCTGGCTTTTCGCACCTCCGCGTCGATATCCACAATGTCGGTCGAGGTGCCTATACTGGCGTTCACCTTCGAACGAAGCCCCATTCCTATGCCGACTATCCTGGTCGTACGGTTTGTATTGAGCGGGACCACTATCTGCCCTTCGGCTATCCTGTGGCGAATTAAGGCGGGCTCCAGTTCTTCCTGCGAAGCTATCTTCTGCATTGCTTCGGTAATTACGCCGTTCACTGCGTGTTCGACTTGCGTAGCCATGATTTGTCTCCTTATCCTCGAGGACGTTTTGTCTTGCGCAGGGGCAAAAAAAAATCCCCCGGCGCACAATTCCCGCGCCAGAGGATTTACCATCTCCCCGGGGCAATACACCGAATGTTAGGTCTTCTGACTCTCGGATCGACCTACAGGCCGCGCCTTCCCGCCCGGCAAGCTATGGGCAGTGACTTGATGCGGCTTTCGTCCCCGATCACAGCGGCGGGTCCGTACCGGAATCTCACCGGTTTCCCTTTTATGGCATGGAGGCCAGCATTCGGATAGAAACCAATTTCGTTCTCGTCTCTTAATAGAATCAACGCATCTTGTCAAGCGAACAAAACGACCGACCTTCACCCCCCTGCATGAACAAGCAGGATAGACAGATAATCGGCTTCCATCCGCTCCTGCCGGAGTTTACGAAGGTCGGTCGCGACCTGCTGGCCATCCAGCCCGGCACGCGACACGTACACCGCGCGGTCCAGAAAACCGGCCTTTTCAATGAGGTCAAGCACAGCGGCAAGCCTCTTGCCCACTTTCATCAAAATCACCGTTCCTCCTCCGGCCAGCGCCTCCCCGACAGTATCGAGATTATCGGAAGCAGGCACTATCACAACCCGCTCCCTGCCCTCGCCTACCGGAAATTCGGCCATAGCGGCGGCCGCGCTGAATGCGGTGATTCCGGGAACGGTTATTGCCTCCACGCCGGGAAGCTGCTCGCGCAAAGACCTGACCAAGTATATGTAGGTTGAGTACAAAAAAGGGTCGCCAAGGGTTAGAAAACAGGCGTCTTCACCCGTGCCGAGTACTCCGGCGACGCTACGGGCCGCCTCCGTCCAGCGCAGGGACAGTTCCCCCCTGTCGTCGCTCATAGGAAACACCAGTTCGTGGACCTGGCAACCCGCTCCCAGGTACCGGCCAGCTATGGCAAGGGCGATGCTCCCATTCTCGCTTCGGGCCTTCGGAACGAAAACATGCCTGCAACGTTCGAGCACCCGTGCGCCCTTCACGGTCATAAGGTAGGGGTCGCCCGGGCCAACCCCTATTCCATAAAGGATGCCATATTTCATGACCATTCATCCCCGCTCGGCATCAAAGCCTTGTCTATATATCCGATCGATATCCGATCGCTCTTGACGATGAGTTCTTCGGTAAGTAAAAAAACACACCGCTTATTTATGTGCGGTATTTCGCCGCCTCGTCCGGAGGCATGGGAACAAATTCGCACTGTCCTTCCGGCACCGGGTACTTTTCCTTCGGCGGCAGGACCAGTTCCCTTACGTCACTTACGCCTCTTGTCTCTTCGATCCTGGCCCGCAACAGATCGACCAGGAGTTCGTCGAACCCGAAGCTCCGGCCCATTTGCACGCTGACGCCGGGAAACTTCCGAGCCTCTTCCTTGAGCATTTCCGGAATGTCGAGCAGCAGGTGAATGCCTGAATGCAAAAAATAGGGAACGACCAGCACCCTGGTTGCTCCCAGTTTTACACATTTTTCAAAAATTTCCGGAAAGTGAGGCCCAAGCCTTGACATAAAACATATCTCGACAAGCGGATAGCCGTATTTCTCGCGGAGACGCTCGGCCACCTTTTCCATATCCTTCCCCGCATCCGGCACCCGGCTGCCGTGGCCCAGAATTATTACAGCATCGAGCGGGCATGCAGCTTTACCTCTCACCTCAGAACTTTTCTCATCCCTGACCATACAATCCTCCGAACCCGGACCGCCATTTATCAAGCCATTCCGAAGAACACGGCCTGACAAAAAAAACCCGGACCATGGTCTTCCGGCCCGGGAAACCGTCTTTACGAATCTTGGCCCAATTGGCTCCGTGATGTCAAGGGTATATCTCAACAGCTCGCACAAGCGCCCGCTCCGGCACTCTACGCAAGCTCATATCGAGGTCCGGCGGCTTTAGGTCTCCGGCCCGGTTCGGACGTTACCCCCTTCGAGTCTATTTTTTCTAATGTATTCGAACGCAAAATTTGCCGCTCTCGCCCCGTCGGCACAGGCGGTCACGATTTGGCGCGTATCGGTGTCGCGCACATCCCCTGCCGCGAAAAGACCGGGCGCCGAGGTCATCAGTTTCGCATCGGTCTTGAGAAAACCTTCCGGCGTTGTCTTAACCTCCACCTGAATAACTCCCAGGTCTGCACCCCACCCGATGGCCATAAAAACCCCGTTGACCGGTAGCGTGCGTTTTTCCTTTCCATTAACGACAACGGTTAGTCCGTTAATTTCATCGGTTGCCTGAAACTCCTGCACAACAGCATTTAGAACTACCTCGATATTGCCCTTCTCGCCGGCCTCACGAACCAGCGCCGCCTCGGCTCTTAGACTCGTCCCGCGATGAACGATTATTACGCGTAGCGCAAATGCGGAAAGCGACAGGGCTTCGTGCACGGCCATGTTCCCACCCCCCAACACGGCCAGTGTAGCGCCTTTGTTTCTGAAAAGCGGCCCGTCGCACAGCGAGCAGTAGTATAAGCCCTTCTTGTCGGAATTCGGAATATCCAGAGTGCGCGGCACAACCCCGGAGGCAATTATGGCCGCAGGCGCAAAATATTCTCCGCCCCCATCCAGCGTCCCCAGAAAACCGCTGTCGCGATCCAGAATTTTTTCCAGTCGCCGCATGGGTACGAACGCACCCTCCGCTTGGGCTTGAGCAAAAACCATTGCGCCCAGTTGGGCGCCGGGCACGCCGCCGGGGAAGCCGGGATAGTTCAAAATATTCTCGATCTTGACAAGGTTCCCGCCCGGAGTGTCTCCAAAAACCGCCACCTCCATTCCGAGCCGCCGCCCGTATATGGCTGCGGTCAAACCGGCGGGACCGGTCCCAATGATCATCAGGTCAAAGCGATCCGCCATATGATCACGCCTTCTTTTCTTTGAGAAATCCGATACGGGTGAGCTAGGTCACGCCATGGGTCTGAACGTGCTCACCTTCACCCAGTTGCCGCCTTCTTCGATTCCTTCCAGCGAGGCTATGGCTTCCGGAGAACCGATGAAGACGAGTATATTCTTATGCGCGATACGCTGCGGCGCAATTTTGCATTTCTCGATGCTCCAGTCGCCCATCACATAGCTGAACAGGTAGTTCTCCCCGAGATAAGCGAGAAACCCTTTCGACCGCAGAATCGAAGAGGGCATCCCTGCCGCAAGACTTTCGACCTGTTTTATATCATCTCCCGCCCATCTGTAGACCGCCGACATGAGGCAGTCGGGAGGCGACATCCCGGCGGTAATCGAATCCATCATCTCCTCGAGATAACGGTCAAGTTCTTCACTGGTCATGGAAACCTCTGCGGCCGGCAAACCGGTTCTTACATCGCCAGCGGTTTGCGGCAGGAAGAATTTTTCCAGCGGCATATCCGCGTAGACAGTCTCATGGAATTGCGGGTCGGGATGAAATTCGCGGATCACATCCTTGATTTTTTCGATTATTTCCGGGGTGACCAGATCGACTTTGTTGATCACAAAACAGGTCGAAGACGCTATCTGTTTCTCTATGGCCGCATAGGTTTGATAGGCGTCTATAAAGTAGCGTGAATCGATGATGCAGAACTGGTGCCTGAACTGAAAACGGTCCTTGAACAGAGGCAGTCTCAAGTCCCTCTTCAGATCCGACGGATTGGCTACGCCTGTCGATTCGATGATAAGGACGTCGGGGGCAACGGTCCTGGCGATCTCGTATAAACCCTTGATAAAGTCCGTCTTCACGCAGACACAAAAGATTGAACCCTTGCTGATTTCCATCATTTCAAGGTCGTCATTTTCTATCAAAGTGCCGTCTACCCCGATCTCGCCGAACTCGTTCATGAGAATCATGAGCTTTTTGTCCTTCGGGAACCGGCTAATGATGCGATTGAGGAAAGTGGTCTTGCCACTGCCCAAAAAACCGGTGATAAGGAAGACAAATGTGCTGTCAGACATGGCTTACATGTTCTCCCTGAGCAATCGGGCGATTTCCTCGACGCCAAGCAGTTTTCCGACGGAGAGGACCCTGCCGTCGATTACGAGCGCGGGCGTTATGAATACGCCCATCTTCATGAAATATTGCGGGTCCTTGACCTTTTTCACCTCGACACTTTCGGAGGCGCCCAGATTCGATACCGCCGCCTGCACGTTCGCATAAAGCTCTTCACACCTCTGGCAACCAGGCCCCAATACCTCTATTTTCATGCGCCATCCTTCCAGGCAAATGCTCTCGAAGCCCGAGCGAAACCGCGCCGCAAACCTCACTCGCAGGCCGGCAGCGCAAGCCCTTCGTCCATATTTAGCCTGAGCGGGGTCAAACAAAATCTGCAAAATCCCAGTTCCCCGCCATTCGCAACAAGCAAATGCCAGAGCTCTTTGTAGACGTTAAAATCCGCCGCCCTGAGCACTCCTTCCAAATCCGACGGCGGTTCCAACCGCCTTATGCGGTCCGTTTTCCCGCAATACGGGCACAGAACGCCGAACAGGGCCATTTCGGTCCTGGGCAGTTCGCATTCGATGATCAGCCGTTTTATTGCTTCTGTCGCTTGCCTGCCGTCCATATCGCGAGACACGATGCGACTCCCTCCTCAGCAGCATTTGTAGAGCCTGAGCAGTTTCTTATCCATGACAAAATAAAATTTCATGAATGACGAGCCGTCGGGCCGGCTCCGAACACCGTGAAGGGTGTTCGCCAACTCTATCGTGCTCCTCAAGTGCGTGATCATTATGAGCTGTTTTCGGACTGCGAGGCCTTTCAGCAGATCCTGCATGCGCTTGTGATTGACGTAGTCAAGGGCCGGTTCGACTTCATCGAGAAGATAAATGGGGCTTTGGAGCTGATCGAAAAGGGCCAGTTTTGCCGCCAGGGAAGTAACCGTGCGTTCTCCGCCGGATATGAGCTTCGACTTTCTAACTCCTTTGTCCGGAAAAGATATCTCTATCTCCAGCCCGTTGGTGTCATTATGAGGACAAAGGAAAAGCCGGCAATCTCCCTCGGGCAGCAAAGAATTGAAATATTTCCTGAACCCCCGGTCCCATTCTTCGACAAAAAACCTCATGTCGATTCCGGCGCAACTGTCGCCTAAAAATGCTTGAACTTCCTCCCACCTTTTCGCCGGATCCAGGCGCAGCCAGTCATTTAGCTGCTCCTGGCGCACGAGCGTCTTCAGCGTATCGACCAGCCCGAGACCCTTGAGACGATCAAGATAGGCCGCTCGGCTCAAAACCTTTCCGTCTTCCACAAATGCGTCCTCTCCGGATCTGAATAAACGCCTCTCAAGACGGCGCCTCAAATCATCCTTGCCTGTCCCTTCGCTAAAAACGAGAGCAACGCTTACGTTTTCGGCCGGCGGACGCTCCTTGCTTCCGCTGAAAAACAAATCGCCAGTCTCATAGCAGCGGAGCCGCTCCAAATCGTTTTCTCCGAACGCCCAGGTAATTGCGTCCAAGATGTTGGATTTGCCGACCCCGTTGTTCCCTATAACGACGCCAATGCCGGGGTTGAAATTCATTTCCGTTTCGGCGGCATAGGACCTGAATCCATCTATTAATACCTGTTCGAGAAACATCCGGTTCAACTCCGCTGGTTCGGCCTGTAACGATCCATGATCGCCTGGATCAATTCTTCCTGCGGCGGGATGATCGCCTCGAAAACAAGCTCTTCGTTCAGGGCCACACTGGGCAGGGACTTGGCGCGCAACCGCTTGAAACGCTGGATGCCCTCGCGCGTGCGCAGATCCCATTCGTACACTTCGATAATTTCTTTAATATCGTTCGGCAACGCCTGTACCGATTCCGCCATGTAGACGCATGCAGCTCATTGGCGAAAATCGGTCAGCAGCACATCAACAATCACTTTGTTCACAGATCGGCCTCCTGGTTAATTCTCTACTGGAGTAGACCTGAACTGCACAACGACCCCACCCTTTGTCCACTCGATGAGAGCGTACCGGTAAAATTCCCCCGACCTGAGCGACCCTACGTTTATCATGTCTACTTCGCCCAGCCGGACGTGCTTCCACTCGCCCGTCGTTCCAAAGAGGACAATGGAGGCGGAAAAGTGCTTAAGCATGGTTTCCATAGCCGGGAAAACCGACTCGTCGCGCAGATAGTCGCTAAGGTAGCAGACGGAAAGGATTTCAGAGGCGTAGGGCCCAAAATCGGAAAACCCGGGCAAATCCTGTATGAACCCTCCGTGAAACGCGACTCCATGGCGGTCTCCCAAATTAAACATTCGAATCAGCGGGGTGATGAGCAACCGATCCCGGTTCGCCTGCTTTACGGAAACTTCCGCCCCGTGATCCCCGAACCGGCCAAGCGCTATCATGCGGTCAATCGGTCCCTGGACAACCCTTATCCCCTTCTTTACAGCAAGTTCCACTGCGGCGTCGTCTGCACCGTCGCCTCCGCCCCGAGTTAGATTGCCAAGACTGTAAAGGGCCTGCGCTCCTTCGGCTTTGGAAAGCGCATAGACCCTTTCGATGCCTTCGCTGTCCCCCATAGCCTCCGAAATGACAGCCAGCTTCAGCAGCTCGCCAGCCTCTTCGATTCCTGTCGTTATTGGATCGGCCTCGGCTATCTCACCGTTCTGCGCCATAAGAAGGGCTTTGCCTAGCTGATCCGGGCATGAAGTGCCGTTGCGGCATACAATCCCGCGAAGAAAAGGAAGAGCTTTATCCACATCCATGCCCTCGAGCAACCCGGCTATCAGTTGACTGTTACCGATGCAGCCTCCCCCCACCATGCGCACATCCTTTATGGCATTGTTCTCCAGTGCAAAATGGATCTCGGCCGGGCAGACGCCTTGAGGCTTGAATACATACATCAGGCACAGTTCCCGATTCGGGCGGACTCGAAGGTCCTGCCGCAACAGCCCGAGCAGCGCGGGCAATTCATTTCAGTACTTCCTCCAGGTACTCTTCCAGTTCCTCGACCGGGGGTATGGAATCAAACACCAACCTCTCATTGACGAATATGGACGGAATAGGGGCGACCTTACCCGCTTTCATGGAAAGCGCGGCATAGCGCTGCGCCCCGGCACGCCTTTTGAGCACCACCTTTTCCCAGCGAACCCGAGCGCCAAACCTGCCTGCCGCCTCTTCGACCACTTCCGCCATGTATACGCACGGAATGCAGTGATCTCCCTCGTAGATCACTTCGACGTGGGCGGTTTTCCGCTCAACATCGGCGCGGGACTCATTTCGCACCATTTTCTCGCTCAGACAGGAACCTTTCGATCGATTCTATTAGATCGTCCTTCACCGGGATGACGTCGAAGACCAACTTGCCGTCAACGAAAATTGAAGGAATAGGAGCGAGCCGCATTTTTCGGTAAGCCTTCTCGCCATAAAGGGCTATTGAAAGCTCCTCGAACCGCTTGGCATGTTGCTTATTCTTCTTGAACTCGAGCTTCGTTACGACTACCAACTCCCCGTAGCTCCCGACGACATCGAGCACCGCTTGAGCCATGTAATAGCTCGCCGGGCATTGGTCCCCCTCATAAACGATTTCCAGATGGATCGGCTTCTTCATGAACCTGCCTGGCATGGCGGCATTTTTTCTTCTTGAAGTTAAAGGGGGCATTTCGCAATGCCCCCTCGGAAATTCCAGCGGGAATTCAAACAATGGCTCTACGAATCAGCCCTCGTTTTTAAACCGGCGCCGGCCTTCTTCAGATTTTCCTGAATCTTGTCGAACTGGAAGCCCTTATCGCGAAGCGACTGAATGCGTTTAGACATCGCTTCGTTGGGGGCACGCTTGGCCATCTCGTCAATCAGCTCCTCGTATTGAGGAATGATACTGGGAAAGACCAAGTCCCGTTCGATGCAGATGGTGGGAAGCACTTTTCCTTTGAGTTCCAGAAACTTGCCTATCCCCTCCTTGTTTTTGATTGACCATTCTTTGTACTCGATCATCTCCTGGACATCGTCAGGCAAAGCGGCGATCGATTCCATCATATATCCGCAGGCGGCGCATTGCACACTGTCCAGCGTGAGAACATCAATGTGGATCTTGTCTCCCGCCATATTCTTCTCCTCCACTCCGTTGCTCTACCAGGAATCCGGATATTTGGCATAATACTCTTCGAACCACGCCTTCGCCTCGTACGCCTGATCCATATGTTCCACCGGAACATCGTAGGGCATGTCTCAGCCAGGTGCGAAGCAGTACCCGGTCGTACCGCCGGCTGCAAGGCTCACAATAGCGTCCTCCCTGGGGGAAAGCAGTCCCAAAGAAAGAGCCAGTGTCAGTTTCAGGTTTCCCCCGAATCCCACCTTATGCTTAATGGCGATATCGCGAACGAAGTTGAGGTTCAACTGTTCGTCGATGGCAAATCCATGGGTCCCGACCTGCGCAACCGACTCCAGGACCTTGGTGGCGTCTCCGCAGATAAAAAATGAGGAGGTCAATCCGGCGTCATTGATAACCTTGATGGCGTCCTGGCAATAGGGATGCACGAACTCTTTGAAAGTTGCATCCTTTATCTGCGAGGCGACCGGGTCAACTATTGCAATTATATCCGCGCCCATCTCGGCATAGAGCTGTGCGGCCCTGGCGCCGACCTGCCCCGCGAACTTCAAAACATCGTGGGCCTTTTCCTTGTTTTTGTACACATCGGTGAAAATTCGAACCCCCGCCAGATGCGATGCGAGCGTCAACGGACCGCAAAAAAGGCCCATCAGGGCACAGTCCATCTGTTCGAGTTGAGGCTTGGCAAGTCTGGCTGCCTCAAACAGAATGGGCCAGCGCCCGCTTTCCTTGGTCGGCAGTTTAAGTCCCGCCTCCGCCACGCTCTTGTCGGACAGCGGATGGTTGGTCACCGAAGGCACGTTATCGGGCCACCATTTCAAGTCGCAACCAACCGAATTGGCTTCCACCGACAGGTCGAAAACCAGTGGAATTCCATCCGCATGATACCTCTTGGCGGCAAAAGTGACTCCCTTGGCAAGCAACTCAGGGTCCTTGAGCATTTTGTCAGCCGGCTCTCCAATGAGAAAAGCGCAGTGAACTCCTGCGTACGGAACCCACGGTGGGGATGGAGTCTTCTTGCCGCGGATTGCGTCAATGAGCAACTGTTTTGCCATAAACTACCTCCGTCCAGCCTTAAAGGATTTTTCCAAAAACCTCGATCCGGAAAAATCATCGGATCGATGGCCAGCCGTTCCATGGCTCAATACGAACGAGCCTTGGAACGCCTCCCGCAAAATCGCAGCCAGTAAGGAACCGCAGGACCGGGCGCGCCCTCCGACGTTTAGCACGGCGCCCTTAATCCGCAATTCCACGGCATTAGGAGCAATCGGGATTCCCTGCTTGATCGCCGGTCAACTCGATAGTGACATTTTTCTTTACCGCCATGCCCAACTCGGCCTCGACCGCTTTGATCAGCGCCGTTGGGACCGGACAAGCGGGATGGAGCTTACAACCGGCTGCGGATTGAAATACCCGGTTCATGCCGAAGGCCGCTCCCAGGATATCTAATAAATCTACTTCATCCATTTCAGCAGCCAATTTCGAGACCTGCCCGCACTGACTTTCCAGCCGGATTGTCGTTTTGTATTTTCCTTTTCGCCCGACTTCGATCAGGCAGATGAAACCACAAGCTCCTGGATCAACACGTACTTTTGTCACGATCTGTCACCAGTTAAAGAACGATTGAAAAGCACTCCTTATTCCATTTCCGGGGCCGCTGTGCACTCCATAACATCAGGGATCGTGAAATAGGCGGCTTCGAGGGAGAATGCGCAGGGGAAGCTGGCTTGTAATCGGTATATTCGAAAGCGACCAATACGGCTTCAACTATAATATATAAATAAGCTGGATTCTATCGTCCAAGAGATGATTTTGGAGTTGATAGCGGTCCAACTGAAGGACGGCTTCGAACTACGTCGCCCAAACTGTCATACTTCAACAATTCCGAGTTCTATCGCAAACTGAAAAAGCTGTGCAATGTTCTCAATTTCCAGCTTGTTCATGATGTTGGCACGGTGTGTCTTGACGGTGCTCATGCTCACGCATAGAGTATCCGATATCTCTCTTGTGGACCTTCCTTCGGCCATCATCTGGAAAACCTCCCGCTCCCGATCGGAGAGTTTGGCGTAGAGGTTTTCCTCCGTGGATTTCACCCGCTTTATCGAGACGTAATCTTCGACCACCCTGCGGGATATGGAGGGGCTCAGGTAGGTGTCGCCGTTCACCGCCGCGCCTATGGCCTTGATGATGTCGTCGCCGGTCGAGTCTTTGAGAAGATACCCCGATGCGCCCAGGCTGAACAGTTCGCTTATGAACCTGTCGTGAGAATGCATCGAAAGTATGATCACCTTGGTGTTGCGTGACACTTTCCTGATTTGCCGGGTCGCCTCGATTCCGTTCAACACCGGCATCGCTATGTCCATCAGGACGACATCGGGCTTCAGTTCTTCAACCTTGGTTATTGCTTCCCTGCCGTTTTTGGCCTCTCCAATGACGCTCAACTCACCCTCTCCGTCAAGGAGTTTGGCCAGTCCCTGCCTGACAATCGTATGATCGTCCGCCAAAAGTATGGTCACTGTCCTGCTGTTCACTAGACTTTTCTCCCACTGGAATTAAAATCCGTACCTTCGTTCCCCTCCCAACCGAAGAGCGGATGGAAAAAGTACCGCCGATCATGGCAACCCGTTCTCTGATGCCGAGCAATCCCAGCCCTTGCATGAACGATTTGGACATGTCGAACCCCATCCCATCGTCCTCGGCAACAAAAATGATGTTTGGGAACCCTTTGATGATGGAAAGTCTGAACAGTTCAGCGCCAGAGTGCCTAAGCACATTTGTGATGACTTCTTGGGAAATCCGGTACAAAATGGTTTCAATCTCGGGCTTCAAACGATTCTCGAATCCAATCATTCTGAAGTCGATTTCCATGCCGCTGTAGCGTCCGATGCTTTGCAGATACGCCTCCAGCGCGGGCTCCAGGCCCAGATCGCTTAGCACCGCCGGATGCAGTCTGTGGGACATGCTTCGGATATCCTGGTAAGTGCGGCTGATTTGTTTTTTTACATCGCCGATTTCTTCTATCAGATGGGAATAGTGCGGAGGGATGTTCCTGCAGACGTTTTCAAGGGCGTAATTTATGCCCGTCAAGGCCTGGCCGGCCTCGTCGTGCAACTCCCTGGCAATCCGGCGCCGTTCCTCCTCCTGCGAGTTGAAAAGCCTGGCATTAAGCTGTTTGAGTTCTTCCCTGTGCTGATTAACAGTCTGAATCAGCAACGAATTTTCAATGGCGCTTCCCAGAAAGTTTCCGAGGGAACCAAGGATACGCTGGTCGGGCTCACTGATTCGTCTTGGAGAAGGCACCTCCAGGGCCAAAAAACCCGATGCCCTGTCCTTCCTGTTTATCAGAAAGCAGGTAAGCTCAATGCTGAAGTCGGCCCCGCTTTCTTTCAAAGTCGCCTTGAAAGGCGGAAACGACTTTAAAGTGCTAAGCGGTACCGTTCCCCTGAGCAGAAAGCGCATCAGCGCCTTATCATGGAGCCTTACTTGGACCGCGCCGCTCGAAACGCCGGCCGGAAAACCATGTTGTACCCTCAGCGTGAAGTCTCTATCTTCATCGATTAGAAAAACCCCTCCGGAAGGAAGCCCCAAAACGCTGAGCACCTTTTTCAGGGCCACCATGAGAATGTCGTCCAGATGCTGAGAAGCATTCATCGCTACTGCTACGGCATGGATGAGAGACAACTTCCGGTATTGCTGCTGCATATGCCTGATGCCGTCCATGCGAGCCGTAATATCTTTTGCAATCCCCTCGTATCCAACGATTTTTCCGTCTGCATCCTCGACCGCATTGCCGCTCATCAGGCAGTAAAGAGGCGTCCCATCCTTTTTGCTCAAAGCAGCTTCATAGTCTTTCACAAAGCCGTGCCGGTCGATCTGTTCCCTGAAAACCCTCCAATGCATGGGGTTGCCGAACGCCTTTTCCACCGATTCGAGCGAAAGCACTTCCTCCTTATTCTTATAGCCCAGCAGATCCACGGACGCCTGATTCAAATCCTTGAAAACTCCATCCTTGGATGTGATGAATATCATGTCCTTGGATCCATCGAACAAGCGCCGGTATCTGTCTTCGGAACTTTTGAGATCCTCCTTGAGCTGTTTGCGGTCCAGGATATCCCGGAATACATACATCGTCTTGTCGATCGCAGCCCCCTCCGGGCCGGTCAGCGCGCATATTGTGCAGAGAATGGGAAAGCTCCGGCCGTCCCGCCTCTTCAAGTCGAATTCTCGGATAAAAACAGTCTTTCCATCGCCGAATTTATGCAGGGTGCAATCATCTTTGCAAAAGCCGCCACAGAATATTTCACTGCAATGCCTGCCTATCGCGTCCGAAGCCGTGATGCCTGTAATTCGTTCGGCGGCGGTGTTGAAGTAGTCGACTCGGTTGCCTTCTCCTGTCGTAAAGAGACCGTAGGGGAGATTATCAAGGACTTCCATGAGTGCTTTTTGCTTCCTTGAAACGGCCTCGGCGATTTCCGAACTGACGCACACTATGTCGTCGGAAACAAATATGGGAAACTGCTGAGTTGACTTCTCGCTGTTTTTTTTGACAACGAGGTATATCACTCGGCACTCCTCGTCAGGACACTTCAGGGGTGGAATAATCTACCGGCCGTTTCGACCGGACCGGTCTGAAAACATCGGAGTTGTCCTGGCGGCATGCCGGGAACAACGTGACTCATAGGTGCAAAGAGTGAACAGTTAGATGACGACAGATGAAAAAACGCGCTGGGAGATGAACTGGAGCGAACAGATATTAACTCATGGCCGACAGCCGATCAAGGACCAATCGGCGTTTCTTCAACTGCCATGGCAATGGACGGGCGACTTTGAAGGATTCCCGAAGCACGGGGGGGCTGTTGGCATGCGCACGCCGCCGTCCTTCTTTTCATGATCGGCTCGATCACCTTGCCGAAAACCAGCGCGGACAGTGTCCCTCCGGTGAGCGGGCCTAGAACGTAAACCGTCAAAAAACCGCCGGAAGAACCTGGAATGGCGATGCGTCCCCACCCGGCAAAATAGGAAAATAAGCGCGGCCCGAAGTCCCGGGCCGGATTCAGCCCTGCCTGGGTCAGCGGAGCGAGCACTCCTATGATCGCGGTGACCGTGAGACCGATCAATACTGGCACGATCTCGCTCGACGGTCGGCCCACATTGCAATCCTCGGTCAGCATGAAGATAGTGAAGACCAGCAGCGCGGTGCCCGCCCCTTCGACAAGAAAGGCAAGAGGTAAAGAAACCGAAACTATCGCGGATGGAGAACCCGGATTGGGAAAATAGTCGCCGAATATCATCGCCGTTTTTACAGATGCCGCGCTACCCCTGGTTATGTGGTGGACGGATTCGAAATGCGCGATGGAACCCGAAAAGATCGCATAGATCAGCATGCCGGCAGCAAAAGCCCCCAGCACCTGCGCCAGCCAGTAATAAGGCAGTTTGCGCGCCCGCATCCTTCCCGCCACGACCATGCCCAGGCTCACGGCGGGATTGAGATGAGCGCAGGAAAGATGGCGCGTGCAGTAAATGGCAAGGGATACGCCGATTCCCCACATGAGCGCCACCTGCAGCAACCCCGAGAGGGCGTTAAAAAGCACCGCAACCGCTACTGAACCGGTTCCGAAGAAAACCAGTATAAAAGTGCCGAGCAACTCTCCTGCAAAACCCTGCACAACCTCATGACTTATCACTCGTTCCCAGACCTTGCCCTTCATCGTCACTCCGGTGTCCTTGCTTATTATTTGAATATCAGTTATGAGCGCCTATGCCCCTCAGCCTCCAAGCAGACCGACGAGCTTTTCCACCGAGAAGACTTTGCCCTGAGATACCACCATGCCATCGATTACAAGCGCCGGACTGAGCAGAAGACCGTACCTGTCGCGAACCTCCCGCGAGAGTGTCCAACGCTTGAGCACCGTAGCGTCAATTTTAAGCAACGCCAGCGCTTCATTGACATTTTCCAACAATCGCGTGCACCACTCACAGGGTGGGTCCAGACCGATCACTTCAATCTCCATTTTTCGGCTCCTGTAACAGATTTGACGTGCCCGTCAGCTTTCCCTTGTCAGATAAGGCGGATTCGGATAGGCCGGGCTGAAGCATTGGAGGTCAATGAATTCCGTTGCAACGCCTGCTTCCGCGGCCGTTCCGGCTACCGCCGCACGGACCAGGGATTCCAGCTCTGGAGGCTCCATCTGCACCCGGGCATTAACAAGCAGCGTCGCACTGAGTGCATCGCCCAAATGGCGGTCACTAAAAGAAGGTTCGCTGTTCAGTTGTACCAGATTACCCCAGATCGACCGGCCCTGGGTTGTCGCGGCTAATTTGACGTGGCCTATGGCGGCGTTAAGAGCGCGAAAACCGTCTCTTAAGCGCAGGATAACTTTTTCCAATATATCCATGGGGTTGAAGGCCCGATCTCCTGTGATCTTTACCGCCGCATTCAGCCAGCCCAGCACGGCTTCGGCGTGAGCATAGCGATCATAGTCGATCTGGGCTAGAACCGTTCCAGCCCCCGGCCGGCCCGTAATCAACTGCTCGACCCATGTCTCCAGGCCCTCTCCTTTCAGGGCAGATAGAGGCAAAACCTGTTTGGAAGGGAAGCGCTCGCGCAACAACCCCGCAATACGGTTTGATTCTTTGATACCCAACCGGTCGATCTTGTTAAGAACTATCAGGTCGGCCTCTTCGAGCTGCTTACTGAAAAGGTAGGCGACATCTTCCGGAAAAGTGGTCGAGGTTTCTCCGAACAGAAGTTCGCGAACTCTGTCGGGGTCAACCATTGTGGAAAACGGCGCAAAGACAAATTGATCCCGATAATTGATTTTAACAGGGTTTGCCACTGAAGCAACGAAGTCCGTGCAACTGCCAACCGGTTCCCCCAGAAGAATATCCGGCTCATGGGCGAGGACCTTCTCCACATGATCGATCAGTTCGTCGAACTTGCAGCAGAAGCAGCCGCCGACAACTTCTTCCACCGGTACATCCAGTTTTTCAAGCATCTGGCGAACGACGAGCGTGTCGGTAAGGTTGCCGCTTTGATCGTTGGTTATTATTCCGACTTTCTTGCCTCGCCTGATGAGCAGTCTGGCCATCGCTCCCAGGGCCGTCGTTTTCCCTGAGCCCAGAAAGCCGCCTGCGAATATCAGTCTGACCGGTTTCTTTACGGTAAGCAGTCTAGGTTTATTCATGATAGCTCCTTCGGTGCCATTGGCTGGTCGGAGGTCAAGGTCACCTTGGGTAAAATCGCATTGGAAAACACTTTTTGTGCTTCATCCATGAATTTGCCGATCAAGGTCGCATGAGTGCTCAGGGTGCTGAGCCATCGCCACATACATTCTTTGCCGGCCTCTGTGAGAAAAAACTTGCGCTTGGCCGGTCCCGGCCCGCTCGTATCCCATGTCGAAGTCAGCACACCACGCTTTTCCAGTTGATTGAGGTGACGGTAGAGACCACCCGGGTTGAGTCCAAAGCCCAGTTCCTGCAGTTGGCCAAGGATGATCTTCTGAATGTCGTAGCCGTGCAAACCGTCATTTTGATGAAGAGTCAGAAGTATCCAGGGCGCCACCAGGGTGCTGATGTTTTTGCCCGAACAGGGGCATTCGTCGAAATCGATAATTGGCATTATTCATCCTGATCATATAGTCTACATTGTAGACTAGCACCTTAAGCTCTAAAAGATCAAAACGCAAGCCTGTTTTCGCGTGATCTTTTGCCGCCGGCACAGGGCCGGGATAGCCCCCCACTCACCCATTCACCCATTCACCGACTCTCCAATTGACGCAAAGCGAATAAAAAGTGAGAATAGCCCCGCACGTGATCAAAGTGGCGTCAAGCCGATTCGAATCGCACAGTGGTGGATAATCGAGCATTGAAAGCATTACGCTGTTTTTTCGCGCTGATGTGCGCAGCATTGACGGCTGTGTGGCCGATTGCGTCTTACGCCTCGATGGCGGCGACGGGGCGAGTGGTTTGCGATGAGGCGGGACGGCGTGTGCTTGTGCCCGATACCCCCCGAAGAATTATTGCGCTGGCCCCCAGCATTACCGAGATGATCTATTCGCTCGGCCGCGAGGATCGACTGGTCGGAGTCGCTCAGCAGAGCGACTATCCCGCTGCCGCGAAATCACTGCCAACTGTCGGAACATTCGTTCGCCCCGACATCGAAAAAATTGTGGCGCTCCGGCCCGACCTGTGTATCGCTACGACTGAGGGCAATCCGCCGTACGCTATAAGCAGGATTCAATCTCTGGGCATACCGGTTTACGTCACCCGGCCCGTGGACCTCAACGGAATAATGAGGTCCTTGCTCGATATTGGCGACCTGCTCGGAGTCAAACGAAAGGCAAAGGCCGTGGTAGGGTGCATGCAAGCCAGGATCGATCATGTGAAAGACCTTGTTGCCATGGCCAGGTCCCGTCCGAGAGTATTCTTCGAACTGGGCTTCGCACCTCTTGTATCTGCGGGGAAAAACTCATTCGACGGGCAATTGATAACCTATGCGGGCGGGGTGGATATATCGAGGGGGCCTGAACCTTATCCCCGAATCTCCATGGAGCAGGTACTGGCCGGCAAGCCTGACGTCATCATCATAGCTTCGATGGCCAAACGCGGGAATCCCGAACAGGTGAAGTCCGAATGGGACCGCTGGACGAGCCTGCCTGCCGTCAGGGACAGGCGTGTTTATGTCGTGGACCCGAACTTGTTCGATCAGCCTTCGGTCCGGCTGGTCGACGCCCTCGAACTGCTGGCCCGGCTGATTCATCCCGAATTGTTTGAAAAACCCCATTCTAGGACTTGACCGTCTTGCAATCAGCCCCGCTCCTGAAACGCATTATTTTTGTTTCCGCTCCACTGGCGCTTGTACTGCTCCTTGCCGCCGTCACAGGGCTGTTTGTAGGAACGACCGATCAGAGTATTGCCAAAGTGCTTTCGGCCATTATTTCAAGAGGCTGTTCAAACTCCACTGTTTCAGAGATAGTATGGAGCATCCGTTTGCCTAGAGTGGTTCTCGCCATGCTCGCGGGTGCAGCGCTTTCGCTGGGCGGCCTGGTTTTCCAGGCCCTGCTGAGGAACCCTCTAGCCGAACCATATATTCTGGGTATATCAGGCGGATCGGCTGTGGGGGCATTATCAGGCATTCTGCTTGGCTTTTCGCAACTCTGGGGGCTGGCGTTTTTCTCCTTTGGCGGAAGCCTGGCCGCCCTCCTGCTGATCCTTGCGATCGCATCGGGCGGAATGATCTTGAGGAAAGATTCCCTTATACTGGCCGGAGTTATGGTAAACGCATTCTGCGGCGCGATAATCATTTTCCTCATATCCCTGAGCAGTAATACGCAAGTGTTCAATATTCTCTTCTGGCTGATGGGGGACCTGTCGATGGCTTCCACAACCCAGGTCATTATCCTTGCAGCCCTGCTGATCCCCTGCTCGATCGTCATCTATTCGTTTGCAAAACCCATGAACCTGCTCATGATGGGTGAGGAACTGGCGGGCAATATGGGTCTGAACGTGCGCACGACCTCTCTTATACTGCTGTTGGTGACCTCTCTGATGGTGAGCGCCACTGTTTGCTGTACCGGCTTATTGGGCTTCGTCGGTCTCGTCATGCCCCATCTGCTTCGCCTCCTGCTCGGTCCGGACCACAGGGTCTTGGTGCCTGCCTGCATTTTAGGAGGCGGCACCTATCTTGTTCTCTGTGACATGATGGCAAGGGTCCTTCCTCCGCACGGGGAAATGCCCGCAGGCGTCATTACCGCCATGATAGGCGCTCCGCTGTTCATTTCCCTTTTATGGAGATCGAAACGATGAGGCAGGCGGTCGCCGTGCACGACCTGAGCATATCATACGGGAAGCGGCCCATACTCCGGGACGTCGCGTTTTCGGTCGCCGAGGGGGAGTATTTCGTTATCATCGGCCCCAACGGCTCCGGTAAGACCACGCTAGTCAAGGTTATCTCAGGTTCCTTGAAACCGCAAACCGGTCGCGTCGAGATCGTGGGCCGGTCCATCGAGGCGATCGCACGGAGGGAATTGGCGAGGGCTGTTGCCTTGGTGCCTCAGCATGCGCCCGTGGACGTCCCCTTTACCACGGCGGAAGTCGTGCTCATGGGGCGGTCTCCGCATCTTGGACTGCTCTCGATCGAAAGCCGCGAAGACATGGAAATTGTCGAACAGTCCATGCGCTTCACAAATGTAGAACATCTTGCGCGCTCCAGGCTGGACCAGTTGAGCGCCGGCGAGCGCCAGAGGGTCCTTATTGCCAGGGCCGTCTGCCAGCGGGCCGGCACGATCGTTCTCGACGAACCGACGGCTTCGCTGGACATCGCCCATCAAATGCACATCATGGACCTTATGGAGAAGCTAAGAAGGGAACAGGGCGTGACGGTAATCATGGTTTCCCACGACCTGAACCTGGCGGCGATGTATGCGAACCGCATACTGTTGCTCAACCATGGCAAAGTCGCGCGAATCGGGACTGCGGACGAAGTGTTCCAGCCGGGTGTGATCGAGCCCGCATACGGCTGCAGTCTGCTTATCGACCGAAACCCTCTCAGGGAGGTCCCAAGACTTACTCCCGTACCAGGAGAATTCACCGGGTCGGGCCCTGTCAAATAGACCGATCCTCTGTAGCTGGACTGCCGAGTCGAACCTGTGGTATGGAGTGAATCGTAAACTTTAATTTTCACAGCACCTGTTCCTGCTCCCTGATCATATCCAAGGCGATTAGCGCATTTCATCCCGACGCGCCGTGCATGTTCGAAATCGTCTGCCGCTTTCTCCAAAATCATCTCCGGGACTATTTCCAGCTTCTCATCAACTCATGTATTTAGATCATGCAATACCTTGCGGTGCGTACAAAGAATGCCCTCAGGCGCGAATACGAGCGGCACAACCAGCTATGAGCCTTTTTAGAGCAGGAGGATCGGCCATGTTTCCTTTCGAATTCAAAAATGAACCGAAAGTCTGTGAAATCGGAGGAGTAAAATTCGGAGGACAGCCCGGTGACTACCCGTGCGTTTGCGTCTCCTCTATCTTCCAGAAGGGCGACAAAGTGTTCGAGGGTAAGCGCAAAGAGGGCTTCAATGAACAGCGTGCGGCGGAGCTGCTCAAAACGCAGGACAAACTCTGGGCTGAAACAGGTGTGCCCGGAATGGCGGACATTGTCGCCAACACCGGCCAGGAGTTCAAAACCTATATCGATTTTGTCACATCCGTGACCAATATGCCCTTTTGCGTTGATGCATGGGTGATGAAGCCCAAGCTTGAAGGCGCCGCTTATTGCGCCGAAAAGGGTCTTCTCGACCGTATGTTTTACAACAGCCTTACCGTTTGGGAACAGGATCTGGAAACCGAAATCCGCGAGATTTCCCAGATAGGCGTAAAGCACGTCCTGCTCGTCTCTTTCGACCAGAGCGACCAGATGCCGACCGGACGCATAACCGGCACACAGAAGATATTGGACATCATCGACAGGGTTGGGGCCAGGTTCAAGAGTATTTTCGTTGATACATCCGTCATGAACGGCCCGGCTACAGCTCTTTGCGGAGTAGCCAACCAACTGGTCAAGGAAAAGTGGGGCTTTCCGGTTGCCAGCGCCCCCAGCAATGGCTCCTACATGTGGAAAAAGGCTCGAGAACTTTGGGGCTTCAAGGGCTGGGCGGCTGCGGACGCAGCCCTTGAAGCCCTGTCCGCATTCTATTATCACGACATGATCTTCTCCGGGCCTATGGCCGGGGCTGAACGCATCATGCCGGCAGTGGCCATGGCTGAAGCGTTCAAAGCAACCGCACGTTTCGCGGAGAGCAAAAAACTTCCCAAAGATTCCAGTCACCCTCTGTTCAAGCTTTTTCCGGAATTCACCGAACAGTTGCAGACCCTTTAAAGACAGACCACGTTGGAGACAAAACCTGAAAGGAGCTTTTCAATGGCCGAGATGAGTGGTTACGAACGAGTAATGCGTACATTCGGGCGCGAACCCGTGGATACGATGCCTTTTTTCAGCGGCATGGGAATGGTGCTTCAACCGGCGATCAAGAAGCTGGGCTACAAGTTTCCCCAGGTGCATACCAGTGCGGAGAAGCTCGCCCGCTCGGGTATCGAGTCGGCGCGCATGTTCAATCTGGATTCTGTCGTAATCCCCTACGACATGTGTTGGGAATCGGAAGCCCTTGGCAACAAAATCAGCCTCTATGAGGATTCCGAAGATATCCTCTATCCCACGATACCCAACAAGAACTGGACCGAACTGGACCAGGTGAACATCACCGACAACGATATCGAGACCATAATGTCGCGGGGACGGATGCAACTGATCCCCGAAGCCATAAAGATCGTAAAGAAAGAAGCTCCCGAAAAAGCCCTTGGGGCATGGCAACTCGGCCCCTTCACGCAGATGGGACAAACCATCGAACTCGACAAGGTCCTTAAGGCCGTATTCAAGCAGAAAGCTAAAGTCGAGGCCATATTGGACAGATTTACGGAAATGATCATCGAGATAGGCAAATCCCTTCAGGCAGCCGGAGCGGATTTCATAACGCTGCGGGAACCGGGAGTCGCCGCCGACCTTATCAGCCCTAAAACCTTCAAGGAAATCATTAAACCTCGCCTGACCCGCATCCTTGATGCATGGAAATCTCCAAAGGTGCTTCACATTTGCGGATCGACCGACTCCTTGATAGAAATGATGCACGACTGCGGGGCCGACGCCCTCAGCGTCGATATAAAGAACAATTTGATCGAGTCGAGAAAAAAGCTCGGGGACAATGTTCTTCTCTTCGGAAACTTCGATGTTTTCGCTCTTCCGTGTAAAGCCGAGACCACGGTGGAACAAGCCGTAGCCGGAATGAAGACCAACATTGACGGGGGAGTCGACGCTGTTTGGCCAGGCTGCGATCTTTGGCCCGACATCAAGGAGGAGAATTTCAGAGCCATGGAGCAGACGGTAAGAGAATACGGCAGGAAAGCCAGCCCTGCCCTGGGACGTACCGACGGTGGAAGTCTTAAAAAGTAAGGAGAATTCAAATGAAGAAAAAAGAGGATCTGTTGAAGGAACTCAAAGACACCGTTATCAACTACGATGAAGACGGGTGCAAAGCTGCAGCACAGGAATATGCGGATGTAAACTACCCCGCTCTTGAGGGGATAATGGACGGATTGGCCGCCGGAATGCAGGTGGTTGGCGAACTCTATGAAAAAAACGAGTACTTCGTCCCTGAGGTGCTGATGTGCGCGGATGCTCTTTATGCGGGACTGGCGATTCTAAGGCCCCTTGTCCCGAAAGCCGGTAGAGGTCCCAAGTCCCAGGTGGTCATCGGCAGTATACAGGGAGACGTTCACGACATCGGAAAGAACCTGGTCAAAATGATGTTCGACGTCGCCGGCTGGGAAGTCTACGATCTGGGTAGAGATGTTCCTCTTGAAGACTTTGTCAAGGAACAGATGCGCACCGATTCGGAAGTCGTTGCCATGTCTGCAATGATGACCACCACCATGCTGGGCATGAAAAAGGTCATCAAGATGATCAAGGAGAAGAACCCCAACGTCATGATCATGCTGGGCGGGGCGCCCGTTACAAAGGATGTGGCCAAGCTCTTCGGGGCGGACGGCTACGCCGAGTCGGCCGGAAATGCCGTGCAGGAAGGCATACGCATGATCGGCAGACTTCGCGAGTTTGAAGCCTCCAAGGCTGCCTCCTAGGATTTTTCACCGGTCGGCATATCCACCGTTCCCGGCTTTTGTTCGGTTACTGAGGCAAGCAAAGATCGTGATATCGATCCAACCCTGGTGGTGCGCCCGCTGCCGGGATGACTTCGATGGCCGGTTCGCAAAAGCCTGCGGGCCAAGGTAAAACGCCGGTCGAACCCGGAAGGGAAAGGAAAGGTTTTAGAGGAGATTCCAATGAGTGACGACAAAGTGATGGTGATCTTTCAACCCTCCGGGAGAAGGGGCTTCGTTCCGAAGGGAATTAACCTCATAGAAGCATCTCGCCTGCTCGGCGTGGACATCGAAGCTCTGTGCGGGGAAAAGAAGGTTTGCGGCAAATGTGTCGTCCGCATCGAGGAGGGGCATTTCGAAAAGTACAACATTACTTCGGCCCAGTCGCATGTGAGCAGATGGCAGCAGGAGGAAGAGGGCAAGTTCATCAATGAGGCGCGAAAAAAACAGGGCTATCGCCTGGCCTGCGTCTCCAAGCTCCACGGGGACGTGTTGGTGTTCGTTCCGGAAGAATCCAGGGCGGGAAAGCAGATTGTAAGCAAGGCGGCGAGAGATATCCATATCGAACACGATCCTGCTGTGAGAACATATTTCGTAACGGTGGATAAACCGACATTCCAGGACCCGACCGGCGACTTCGAACGGGTCTGCTCGGCCCTGGAGAAAGAGTACGGAATCAAGGGACTAACCGCCGACATATTTTCGTTGCGCTCCCTGCCGGTCGCTCTGCGCGACGGTGACTGGTCTGTAACTGTAAGCGTTTGGAATGATAAAGAGATCATTAGATTCAGGCCGGGAAGAAAAGAAGGTTCCTACGGGGTGGCCATAGATATCGGCACTACCACGGTGGCCGGCTACTTATGTGATCTTCGAACTATGGAGGTCATCGACACCATTTCCCTTATGAACCCGCAGTGCAAGTACGGCGAAGACGTGATGGCCCGCATCACTTTTCACATGACAACCGAAAACGGTCTCACCAGGATGAGCGACGACATCGTCGAGGGGCTCAACTGGCTGATCGACCAGGCCGTTAAGAATACTCATCCGCCCAGGAAAAAAGTCAAACAGCCCAAGGATTATGATGGACCCGAGGAGTTCGTAGAGGCCCCCGAGAAGGGCAAGACTTATCTACGGCTAAGCAGGGATGATATCGAGGATATTACGATCGGCTGCAATACAGCCATGCATCATATTCTGCTTCAGCTAAATCCCGAGTTTGTGGGTCTGGCGCCTTTTCCCCCGGTGCTTCACCACAGCCTCGATATCAAAGCGCGCGACCTCGGGATTCATATCAACCCTTCCTCCTATATCTTTGTGCTTCCAATCGAAGCCGGGTTCGTCGGCGCCGACAACGTCGGCGTGCTGATCGCCGAACAGCCTTACAAATCCCTCGAAAACCAGCTCATAATAGACATCGGAACCAACGGAGAGCTGGTGTTGGGTAACAAGTTCAAGATGATTTCTTCCTCTTGCGCCACCGGACCGGCGCTCGAGGGAGCGCAGATCGCCTTTGGCATGCGCGCTGCTCCCGGCGCCATCGAGCGCATAAAGATAGACCCCGAAACCCATGAAGTCGACTACAAGGTGATCGGACGCGACGCATGGCGGAGTTTTTCGCAAACCAAAGATATGAAGGCCAAGGGGATTTGCGGATCGGGAATTCTCGATGTTCTGGCGGAGCTGTTCGCCAGCGGCGTTGTCTCGAAAAGCGGCGTTTTTGCCAAGGGCCTTACAACGAAAAGATTCCGCAGAAATCCTGACAATAATCAGCCGGAATTCGTTCTCGCGTGGGCTGAAGAGACCAGTATCGACAAGGATATCGTCATCACGCAGAAAGACATCAGGCAGATTCAACTCGCAAAAGGGGCGCTTTACGCCGGATGCAAGTTGATGATGCGCAGAATGGGCCTCGAAAAGGTTGACAAGGTCAAGATTGCCGGGGCCTTCGGGACCCACGTAGATCGCACGAAGGCATTGATAATGGGATTGTTTCCCGATTGCGAAGTTGACAAGATCGAAAGCGTCGGCAATGCGGCGGGAGACGGTTGCCGTGCGGCTCTGCTCAACCGCAGGAAAAGGAATGAAGCCGACTGGTGCGCCAGGAATGTCGAATATATCGAGCTTACCGTGGAAAAGGATTTCCAGCAACAGTTCATGGAGGCCATGCAGTTGCCGCATATGACTGATGAGTTCCCTCATCTTGAAGGAATCGTTCGAGACGAGATACTTCATCAGCAGGGTATGGGAGCAAAGGTGGCCAACGCCAGGGGCGTATAAGTTGATTGCGTCCGTCCCATGGCGGCGCGCGGCGCCGTATAGCGGTTGGGCCTGGTAGGAGTCGGGGCCGGAGAAGTTTTTCCTGGACGGGGGGTATTTCAGTGGCTGAGGCCATGGAAACAAAGGTCGTATCTTTCAAGAATACAGCTATGCTGCCTCCATCGCTCTTGTCACGCCTCGCTGAGGCGGCAAGGCATAATGGGATAGAGAGTCTGCGTCCTTTCTCTCCCGAACAGATAATCGTCGCCGAATGGGTGCAGCTCAAATGCCGCTACGGTTGCTCGAACTTTAACCGTAGTTGGTGCTGCCCCCCTGCAACCCCGACTCCCGAGAAGGCCCGTGAAATCATTGCCGAGTATTCGTTGGCGCTTTTGCTGGAAAGCACCCACTTTCTGCCGAATTTCTATCGGGATGACGGGCGCAAACGGGCCAGTCTGGTGCGTTGCTGGAAGGGAACCGTAAGCCTTGAGAGGGCGCTTTTCCTCGAAGGCTATCACAAGGCCTTCAGCTTGGTCGGGGAAAGCTGTTCCCTTTGCAAAAAATGCGTATACCCGAGGAATTGTCGATTTCCACGGGAAAAAAGACCGTCCCTGGAATCGTTTTCGATAGATGTAATAGGAACCCTTCAAGGGCTGGGAATTACGCCAAACCTGGCCGCCGACGTTCACGAGGCCTTCAAATACTATGCGGTTATCCTGGTAACATGAAGTCGGAGTCGGGGCCTTGCCAGTGGGTTTCTTTTACTCCGTGCAGCCAGTTCAGGTAGCGGGCAAGCACAAACAGGTATGCGGAGAGGCGATTGAGGTACTTGAGAATCCCCATCAGTTCGTCGTGCGCTTTCCCCTCGCTCGATTCGGCGGCCAGCAGAACGACGTGCCTTTCGGCCCTTCGGCATACGGTTCGAGCGATATGGGCAAAGGCAGCCGAAAAGTGGCCTCCGGGAAGAAGAAATTCATTCAGGCGTGGCAACTCGCTGTCCATTCGCACGATAATCTGTTCGAGGGCTTTAGTCTCGATCTCGGCTACGCTGCCGACCGCTCCGAATTCCGGCGATTCGGGAGTGGTGGCGAGCCAGGTGCCGGCCACAAAGAGAAGCGATTGGATATGCTCTGCCTGGTCCTTTAAATCGGTTTTATCAGCCGGTAAAATAGAGATTAGCATCCCTATGACGGAGTTCAGTTCATCGATATCGCCGAAGGCCTCGACTCTGGGGTGACTCTTGGTGACTCGCTCACCGCTGAAAAGGTTGGTTTTGCCTCGATCCCCCCTGCCGGTATAGGCCTTCACCTTTGCTCCTCATCCTATGAAAGAAGATTGCGATGCAAAATGGTCGCTGCAGTGTCGTATTGATTGCCGGCTTCCTTGGCGCAGGCAAAACCACTCTTTTAAAAAATATCCTCAATTGGCCCGTCAACCTATCAGGGACAGCCGTATTAGTCAATGAGTTTGGCGCGGTCGGCATCGATGGCGAACTGCTCCAGGGCTACGACGCCAACGTGGTGGAAATGGCGAACGGGTGCATATGCTGTTCTCTCCAGGTGGATTTCAGGCGCAGTGTAGCGGATATTATCGACCGGTTTCATCCCGACCGTCTTCTGATCGAGGCCACGGGCGTAGCCGACCCCAATGATATCCTTACAGTCCTTAACGAAGTCCAATTCAGCCAAAAGCTGAGTTTAGCCAAAACAGTGACGGTTGTTGACGTCGATTACTGGGAGGCCAGGGAGAATTTCGGACGTCTGTTCGATAACCAGATCAGGGCGGCCGACCTGGTGCTGCTAAACAAGGTCGATTTGCAGCCCCCCGAGATGGTGGCAGAATTCATCTCCGAGATGCGGCGCGCGTTTCCGTCCTGCTCCATAATGCCTACCTGCCATTGCCGCATCGACCCGGATGACCTTTGGGGTCTTCAGGACACGCCGGATCGCCGGCTAAATTCCCTTTTCCCCATGCACCGGGAAAATTGCGGGGGCGGCGAACACACTCATCACGAGGCGGGTGCGAGTGAGCTCGGTTTTTTATCCTTTTCTTTTGAAACCACCTCTCCTCTCGACGAAAAGTGTTTTAACCTCTTCATGGCATCGGCCCCCGTTCATCTCTATCGCATAAAAGGGTATGTGTTTTTCGGGGAGAAATGGAGCTTTATAAATCATGTGGGCGGAAAAACCGAGTGGGTGGATTCGGTTGCCAAGGACCGCACCAGGCTCGCCTTCGTAGGCTGGCAGGTGGATAAAGAAGCTCTACTGGCACGGCTGAAAGAGTGCCTCACGGAATGATTTTCACATACCGGCTATACAGGAAGGGAACTGCAGATGTATGAATCGTTGTGCGGCAGGGCAATCGAACTGGGCGCCCTCGAAGCGAAGCTGATCGATACCGGGCGGATTGTTTTCGATCCCAGGTCGTTTTTGAAATGTCGTTTCGGGTGTAACCGCTGGGGCAGATATTGGACTTGTCCGCCAAATCTGTCCCTAGGCCCCGAAGAGTTCATGAAAGCTTTCGATAGATACAGAAAGGCAATTATCATCAAAGCCCCGGACCCGAGGACCGGACAGGAAATCGGCCTGGCCGTCGAAAAGGAGGCTATGATGGCCTGCGGGTCCATGTTTGCCTTTTCGATGTTTTTATGCGTGCTGTGCGAAAAGTGCGCCTTCCCTGCCCCCTGCCTCCATCCTCACGAGGCCCGGCCCTCGATGGACGCCTACGGCATAGATATCGGTAAAACCATCGAACCCCTCGGGTTCACGGTCCAATTTGACGGTGAAGGCAAACTTCTGCCCGCCTGGTACGGCATGGTGCTCCTGGATTGACATGTTTTCACCCGGCCGAGGAAGCATGAGTCATGGGCGCTATATTCATGCAGATCGGTTTCGAATACACCTGCCGTAGAATATTCTGCGAACGAACCCGAGTCTGTCTATGAATTAAGTATAATTCACTCCGGCCTTTCTCCGCCCCGTTGTGCAAATGACTTGTTGATCCCTGTCAGCAGAGACCTTCTTCAACACGGTTAATGTCGGGTTGCCGTCAAACGCTGTTTGCGTCCCTCTCAGTTTATGCCGCCCTCCGGCTGATGAGCGATGTTTACACCCCTCTTGAGAATGCGGAATCGAGATTTTGCCGCAAGGATGGAACAAGGGCAGTGCGGTTTTGAGACTGCTCGCCCGATCCGATGCCGATCTCCCGGTATATATAGGGGATGATACTACCGATGAAGACGTGTTCAGTGTCCTTGCAGGACGGGGTATAGGGATCAGGGTCGGCCGCCCGGAAGCCCCGCCCACGGCGGCCGACGGGTTTCTGCCAGACTGCGACGCAGTAAGGGAGTTGCTTAAAACCTGGCTTTTGATAGATTCCAGCAAGGGGCGCTGACATGGAGTCCCGAAATTTTGTAGTTGTATTAAAAGGACTTACATGTTATCAAAATTACATCCGACCATGACGAAAGTCATGGAGCGGGATATGCCTCTACTAAGGTAAAATCTCAAAACATACAACAAAATCCTCGTAGGACCGGGTCGACTGCTTCCAAGTTTAATCGGCCCCGGAGAAAAAGATGAAGTTTGCGAAAATTCTTGGTTTACCACTGTCCGTAATAGGTTTGATACTCTATTCCCCACCTTTGCAAAAAATTCTCTCCCACATCTTCGGAAAAGATGCACGAATAGGCGCGGCGATCATATTCGCATCCGGATGGGCCTTGCTTCTCGGCTATATCCTTTTTCATCTGGGTATGAAAACTCAGGAAAAGGAATCGCAGGAAATATCGAGGCAGAGCAGCCGAGAGCTTCAATAAATCCGATAGAATCGGTTACCGTCAGCATTGCAACCCGGCTTCCCGAACTATATCGGCAACCACCCCGGCCCAGTCTCCGGGGACTTTTTGTCGGAATAGTCGCGCGGTGGGATACCAGGGGGAATCAGAACGATCAAGGAGCCACCGCCACTCTCCGGAATACCGCAGCATAATCCAGACGGGCTTCCCCAGTGCTCCGGCGAGGTGAGCGATTACCGAATCGACGCTGATCACCATGTCGAGATTTTCTATCAGGGCTGCAGTTTCCGCGAAGTCGGACAGTTCTTCGCCCGGGCGGGCAATTTGCCCAATGGACTCAAGGACCGGCCTGTCCTCGTCGGGCACTTCCTTTTGAAGGCTTATAATATCGGCGTCAAGGCGAATCAGGGGATCGAACAATTCCAGTCGCATATCGCGGGTGTGGTTGACGGGCTCCCGCCTGCGGCCCGCCCAGGCAAGGCCGATCCTGGGCCTGCTCCGGGCGCCGAGCCTGATTCGCCACTTTTCTACCTGCTCGCTTTGCGCGCTTAAGTATGGAATATCCGCCGGGATAGTCTCCAGTTTTGAGTCCAACGCCAGGGGCAGGCTCATCAGCGGGCAATGGAAGTCATGGGCGGGCAAAGCGTCGCCGGTGGATATTACCGATACGCGGCAGCCAAGGGATTTCGCCAGTGACTGTAACCCTGCGGGGACCCTCAGGACAGTCGCCCCGGCAATCCGCGCTACAAGCGGCACATAGCGCAAAAACTGGATGGTGTCCCCGTACCCCTGTTCGGCCCAGAGCAGAATCGTTTTCTTCGCAAGGTTTTCTTTTCCCAGCCAAAGCGGTTGGGATGATCCTGACCTCACTTGTCTCAATTGAGCGGTTTCCCACCTCGATTCATATTCGCGAAAACCTCGTTCGAAGTCTCCCGTCGCCAGCCTGCAATGACTTCGCTCCATCTTTGCCTCCGCCAGATCGGGCCTAAGTTCCAATGCCCGGTCGTAATCCGCGACGGCTTCATCCATTCGGGCAAGCTTTTGGAGCACATTGGCGCGGTTAAACAACAAGGAAGCATTGGTGGGAAGCAATTCGAGGGCGCGATTATAACCATCCAGAGCATCCTCTGGCCTGTCGAGCTCCAGCAACGCATTAGCGCGCTTGTTCAATATGATTGCAACCTCGTTTACCCGTATTCCCAGGGCCGCGTTATAATCTCGCGCCGCATCCTCATAGCGGCGCAGACGCTGCAAGATGTCCGCCCGCCTGAGAAACACCTCCACGTTTTCCCGGCTTTCCTCAAGCATGCGGTCACAGTTGGCCAAGGCGTGTTTTAGACACATGTCGCGCAACTCGCGTACCTGCGAGTTGCCGCTCGACTTCAAGAACTGATCGAAAGATTCGATCGCCTCTTCCGACCGGCCGGATTCAAACAGAACAATGCCTTTTTCAACCAGTATCGGAAGATACCCGGGATAAACGGTCGCGGCTTCCTCGAGACGTCTCAGCGCTTCTTCGTGCCGCTTCTCCCGGCGAAGAGAAACACTTTCGGCTATGAGGTCAAGCGCCCGCTGAGCATGGGAATTTCTCTGCATTGCCTGCATTTCAACGGCGAAGGTTACAAGCTTGCCAGTTGGGCGCTCAGATAGCTCTGCATCTGGTCAAGCTGGGCGACGGTGGTGTTCATGTTCTGGTATTCCTGACTAAGCGTCTGCATCTGCTGGTTGATGTTGTTCTGCATGTCGGTCATCTGTTGCTGGAGCCCGGTTACGGAATTGTTCAGGCCGCTATCCTCGGCGGTGATTATACCGCTTACTGGATCGGTGTATGTGTTAACAAGTTCATTGAAAAGACTGGCGATTCCTCGACTTACGGTAACCGTTGCGCTGGCGGGATAAGTTCCCCCCGAATAACTCACCTCGAGACCGTTCGCCCCGCTCGTAGAACCGCTGAGGCCCCAGGCATTCCCGTTGACAGTGGCCGCCTGGCCGTCAATAGTTCCAGATGACGCCGAAGATAGAGAGATGGTGTACGTGCCCGATTGTGTCGTACTGGTATTGCTCACGTACTGGAACATGCTGTTGCTGGTCGTTCCCGAGTCCTGAAAAATATTGGAAACGCCCTGAAAATCGGATGAAATCGCCTGTTCGAAAGTCGAATTATCCATGCTCATCATGCCGTTTGCGCCTATCGTTATCCCTACGCTTGCAAGACTGTTGTATGTGCCTGAGCCTGCTTGACTCAAAACCGTGTCTTCCAGTTGCGCTTTTAAACCCTCAAGGGTGGGGTCGCCGAAAAGCGGACCGCCTGTTGTATTTGTCGATGAATTGTATGTGTTTTGTGCGTTGATGTCCGACATGACATTATTGTAAGCGGAAATCATGCTGTTGACTTCCTTTTCGATCCCGCTCATATCGTGAGTCACGTTGACCGTAAGGGTCGTGCTGGGGCTTGCTCCAAGCAGGTTTAACGTCACACCCGAGATTGCGTTGGTAACCGTGTTCGAGGAACTGGTCATGTTCATTCCATCAACGCTGAAAGAGGCATCAGTGCCTTGCTGGAGTACGTACTGGCGCACTGTACCGACCGTTCCGAAAGAGCCGAAGCTAAGGGTGGAATTTGTGTTTTGTATGTTTGGCGTAAGGCTCAGTGAGAGTTCGCTGGTCCCGGTTGCGTTGTCCACCACCTGGATTTGCCCGCTGGAAGTAACTGAAGCCGTGACGTTGCCGAAAAGGCTCTGAATCTCGCTCAGCAGATTCTGAACGGTAGTGGTGCTGGTTATGGCGAAACTGGTCGGCGAGACGGTTGTCCCGCTGTGAGTCGTTCCGGATATGGTTATCGAGTCTCCGGATGTCCAGGTGTTGTAGCCGTAAATCCCGGTGATCAGCGTTGATGCCGTGATCGGGGTGGTGCCGTTCGTGGTGTTTGCCGCGCTCCCTGTGACGCCGACTTCGCTGGTTCTGTCTCCCTGGATGAAACCAAGGATTTGCAGCACGTTGTTATTGTCCGTAAAGGAGTTGATGCCGCCCGCAATTTGCAGCCTGTACTGGGTGGTCGAACCGCTGGTCGAAGAAACTATCGAGGTCGAAAGGCCCGCCGAATTAAGCGCGGACGATATTTGTTGCAGGCTGTCGGAGAGATTGAGCGTGACGCTTACGCCGTTTATGGTGACGTTGCCTGTCTGGGTGGGTACTCCCAGCAGAGTATTGACCGCGGTGCTGGTGCTCGTGAAGGGGTCGCTCTGGGCGCCTCCGGTCACCTGGTTTTTGACCGTCGCAGACCCAGTCCCGTTGAACCCCAGGGACTCGAGCACATTATTGGTATCGCCGTCGAGAAGGCTGATTCCCGAGGCGCCGGTGTTATCGCTGGCGAGCACCAGCCTGTAGGAGTTCGAACCGTCCTGGACCACGGATGCCGTTACGCCGGTAGGATTGCTGCCCGAATTTAAGGAGTTGATTTTGCTCTGCAAGCTCTCAAGAGTGTCGCTTGAGGAAACTGAAACCGCCTGGTCGTTCACCAGGAAGGTCCCTGAAACGTTAAGCGCGCTTGTTTCCGAGGAGAAGCTGCCCGATGCCAGTTGTTCAGCCTGCGCAACGGAGTTGATCACCACGTTGTAGGCGCCGACGTTTGCCGTGGAAGAGGCCGTTGCCGTAAGCAGTGACGAGGCGCTGGTGCTTGAATTCGATGACACGTTTGCCGAGTACAGATCGAGGCCCGTCGGGCTTGCCAGGGTATTGGCGGCTGTCTGGAGCGAGCCTAGGTCGCTCGAGATCGTTCCCCAGGCCGATATCTGCGTGTTGTAAACGCTGACTTCATTGTTGTAAGGTACAAGTTCCTCCTCCGAAGCCTGGGTCAACTGTTTGACGATGGACTGCCAGTCAATGCCGGTCCCGAGCGCCGTGAGGCTGATGGGGGAAGGGGTAACCGAAGACACTGTCGACACTGTGCCCTCCTTTTTTAGCTTTTTCTTTCAAAATCAGACCGGGAAATGGCGGAGTTCGAATCGTCCCGTACAAAAGAACGTAGCTCCAAGTCCATCCCGATCCCCGGATCGGTTCACGCTGAAACTATCCATCAGTAGAATCGGCAAATTCGAGACAAGACTAAAGCAAAAAATGAAAAATATTTTTCCGACTCGGAATTTTTGCGAAAGTTGTTGCGGGTAGGATTCAGACGGAGCCAGCCGAAAACTTCGTCAATTTTTCGTAAGCGAGGATGATTTGTTTGCTCTTTTCCTCCGCCAGTTTTCTAAATTCCGGGGCAAGGCTGCCAAACTTATCGGGGTGGTATTTTTTTATGGCAGAAAGATAAGCCCTGTGAATCTGGTCCATGCTGGCGTTTGATGAAAGGTTCAATATCTCCAGGTTATCATCGGCCTGCCGGCTTGAGACGGCGTTTTTAGAAGCGGCATCTTCTTTCGAATAAGTCTGATTCTTTAATCCCGACAAAAACTCTTTTGATTTTTGCACTCCTTCGCCGGAAATCCGCACCCTATCCTGGATCTGCAAGACCGGGCCGCGCGATTTGTAATCGATGCGCGAAACTTCTGTATATGCCTTCAAAACGCTCGTTATCCGAACGGGTCCTGTCATCACGTATCCTGGAGCGGCGGATTGTCAGGTAAAAGAGATCGAATCTCTCCCCCTCACCAATTTCCAGGCAACCCGGCCGTCTCCTGCGAGACCCGATGGCTTTCCGACCCCGGCTCACGCCGGGTTTGGCTTTAACAGGAATTTTGCTATACTATGATACTCAAATTCATGTGTCAATACCTTATTCCTACTGTTTTTCATCAGATTCCAACCGCTTGCCTGCTTCTTCAGCAGCACCGCACAAAAGCTCGAAGCACCAACGCCTTTGTAATTTCCAGCCTGCAATACGCTAACATTCCTTTACAAAATTTAACTCGCTCTTTAGCGAGCGTTCTTATATTAATTCGATGTGGACTTAACATCAAATTCACGAGGAGAACGCGAAATGAAAAAGACATTGACTGGATTTGCCATAGTTCTTGTAGCGGCGCTTTGGATGACTGGATCATGGGTATTCTTCAATTCCATTGCGCTTGGCGCGCAGACCACTCCCGCCACCACCGCAAAGGAGGCGAAGACCACCACGCACCCAATGCACGCGCGCCATTGCAATTGGCATCATTGCCATGCAAATTTCTGGAAACAGCTCAATCTGACCACGGCGCAAAAAAAGAAAATCAAAGCCATAAGAGCGCAAGCGCGTCCGAAAATTCAACCGCTCGTGAAAGAACTGAGGGCCGGACGCAACGAGCTTATGGCGCTCCGCAAGACCGGCAAGTTTGACGAGGCGAAAGTGCGGGCCATTGCCGATCAACAGGGCAAAACGCTGGCAAATCTGATCGTTGAAAGAGAAAGTGTGATGTACAAAATAAGAGCGGTGCTGACTCCCGAGCAGCGCACAAAACTCGAACAATTGCACAAGACGTGGAGGGCCAAACACTTAAAGCAGTGGAAAGAATGGCACAAAAAACACTAATCGCAGCGGCCGGGAACCATTGCCTGGTAATGGACCATTTTTTTTCTCACCGGCTTAGCTTTACAATTTTTCATTCCAGCACGCATTGACAGTTTTACCCACTGTGCACCGGGACCTTCGGCAAAACAGCATGCCGGAGGCCCCTACCTGCCCCCAAAATCCACGCAGCTATGCATCTCCCTTGCGTGACACCCGGAAACCCCGAAAAGTTCCATCCTCTCAGCGCTCTCTGCGACTCTGCGGTGCGGTGGATTCCAATGCAGGAAGCTCGATGGTAACGATTAGCCCGCCGCCGGAAGCGTTTTTCGCCCACACCCGGCCTCCGTGCATTCTGACCGCACGCTCCGTGATGGCCAGCCCCAGTCCCGTTCCGCCCCGCTTTCTGTCGCGAGCATCCCCTACCCTGTAGAATGGAGAAAAAAGATAGGCCAGCGACGATTCGGGAACGCCCGGCCCCTCGTCAAGCACCTCGATCACGGCGTGAGGGCAGTTGCCGTCTTTGTGCAAGTACCGCAACGCAACCGTTACCCGGCTGCCTTCCGCCGTATGGCGCACTGCATTGCGCAATACGTTTTCCACGGCGCTGCGCAGCAATTCCCTGTTTCCCACAATAGAACTGTTCTCGGCCGAAACGCTTTGGACCCTGCAATTGCGTGCTCGCGCTTCGAAGTCGGCGTCGGCAACCAGTTCCTCCACCAGTTCTGCCATGCTGACACGCTCTTTTTCCAATTCTTCCACGCCGCTCTCAAGACGGGCCAACATCAATAATTTGCTGATAAGCGCATTGAGCCTCTCAGCTTCCAGCCCTATTCGTTCCAGCGCGTTCATCGTCTCCCTGTCCTCGCCCCTTCGCGCTATCTCGAGTGCGACAGTCAATCTCGCAAGCGGGGAACGGAACTCATGAGAGATGTCCCGCAGCAGTCGCTTCTGGGAGCCGATAAGAGATTCCAACCGCTCAGCCATTTGGTCGAAATCCCTCCCGAGTTCGGTAATCTCATCGCGTCTGCGACCCAGAATCGAGCCGACGCGGACCTTGAGATCTCCGTCGGCAAGATTTCTCGCTGCGGCCCCAAGCTTGCTGATCGGCGTCGAGATATATCGAGCGAGCCAGTAACATACCCCTCCCGCCGTAATGAAGATGATGATGAGATTCATTGTCCAGAAGCGGTAACTGCCCAGAAGAAAGTGGTGAATCGGAATCCTGGTGATCAGTGTATAGTTTTTGCCGCTTGGCCCGATGAGCTGCTGGGCCAAAAAAATGGCGTTTTCGGTCCGTTTGAAATCAAGCCCCTCTTTACTGTGGTGCAAAGCGAACCACTTCACTTCCACGGGCGCCGGGCCTGCGGTCAGCTTCTCATTTCGGTCATCGTAGATAAAAAAGTCGATGCGGACAGCCTTTTCAAGCTCGCTCACGTAATGTAAAAACGGTGTTTTGCCTTCATGTTCGTATATCTGGACGGCCGTCTGGCCCGAGAGCCTGAGGGAATTTCCCGCTACGCTGGACCACCGGTCGTACGAACCCGGTTTTATCTCCAGATGGCCTTCAGCGGGCGGGCGAATGATGAGTCTTGCGAACCACGGTAAGGCAAAAAAGGGATGCGACTGGGTGGCGACAGCCGAAAGGAAGGAGCCAAAACTGACGAGGGCCATCGCGACCCAGAACCAGAGGAAAATTTTTATAAAAAGGCTTCTCATCGAAATTTTCGCTCCCGGCGCATCCGCTCATTTCAGGGCTGAGTCCTTGTCGGTCCTGAATGGATTTGCATATACATAGCCGGCGCCCCTGACCGTCTTGATCCGTTCGAATTCGCCGAACCTGTGTCCGAGTTTCTTTCTGAGGCTGCTCAGATGCACGTCCACGCTGCGATCGTAGGCTGTAAGACTACGGCCGAGGACGCCCTCGGCCAGTTGCTCGCGGGTCACCAGGTGACCGGCTGCCCTAAGCAACATTTCGAGACAACCAAACTCAACTGATGTCAAGTCCACCTTTTCCCCGTTGCGGCGCACTATCCGGCTTCCCGTATCCATTTCGATATCGCCCACGGCAATCATTTCGGGCGTTGCAGGAAAAGCACTTCTGTCATGGCGGTCCCTGGTTCGACGCAGTATGGCCCTGGCGCGCGCAATCAGTTCACGGGGGTTGAACGGCTTGGGCAGGTAGTCGTCTGCGCCCATCTCGAGACCGACGATGCGGTCCACTTCTTCGTCTCGCGCGGTCAACATCAGCACGGGCGTATCCAGTTGCGAGCGCAGGCGCTGCAGAACTTCGAAACCATTCATCCCCGGGAGCATAATATCCAGCACGATCAGGTCGTATCCGCCCGCTTCGGATATGGCCCTTTGCAATCCCTGTTCGCCGTCGTGGACCGAGGTGATTTGAAACCCCTCCGGTTTGAGATAATCAGCGAGCAACTCGCACAGCTCGGTATCGTCGTCTATTACCAAAATGCGGCTCATCGGCCCCCCCTAAAGTTCGAATACGCCGTTCGAAATTCCATTCTATCAAAAGTCCCCATCGGTGAGGACCTTATTCTTGAAATCGAAAAAGTGCGTGAAGAAATTGCAAAGACCTGCCGATCATATTATTTGCACGACTATTCCTTCAACAACTTTACAGTCACCGGGGTAGTAATCATGGCTTACCAAACGGGCATTTTGTTAAAGACCGGCACCAACGAAATGGAAATAGTGGAATTCTATCTCGATGAATCGGCCGGTGGATACGGCGGACGTGAGGGCGAAGCCCTCCGGGTGTGCTACGGGATCAATGTGGCAAAGGTCCTGGAAATCATCCGGAAGCCCGCCATAAATAAGGCGCCGCTGTCTCATCCGGCCGTAATGGGCACGTTTGTTTTGCGAAACAAGGTCATCCCGCTGATAGATTTGACCCTACAGCTCGGCAAAGTCAAGCTGGAGCAGCAGCCGAGCCCTCTGGCCATCATTACCGAGTTCAACAAAACTACCATGGCCTTCGAGGTTTCAGGCGTAAATCGCATCCACCGTCTTGCGTGGTCCGAGATAGAACCCGCCGAGCCGGTACTCGGGCAATTTTCCGCCTCGGTCACAGGCATAGTGAAGTTTGAGGACCGAAACGTCTTGATCCTGGACATGGAAAAAATCCTCGCCGAACTGGACGCACAATATGCAATCGAAGGTTCGGAGGAGAAATCGTGGTGCGGAGTACCGGAAAACGGAGTGAAGGATGACGAACACCTCGGCCCGGATACAGATCCCTGGCCCTCGGACGGCCCCTGGGCTACCGTCCCTGCTAAAGCGCTAATAGCCGACGACTCCTCCTCCATCAGGAAT
Organism: Deltaproteobacteria bacterium; assembly: GCA_021793275.1. Lineage (GTDB taxonomy): Bacteria > Desulfobacterota > Syntrophobacteria > Syntrophobacterales > Syntrophobacteraceae > SbD1. Next base: position 50,459 of record JAJYTC010000005.1, read on the forward strand.
ATGCTGACCCGCAAGCTCGAAAAGGACGGTTTCACAGTCAGAACCGCCAGCGACGGAGAAAAGGCGCTCACAATACTCATGGAATTCAAGGAGCGCAGTCAAAAAGAAAACCGGCCGATCCACCACTATGTCGAGATACTCATATCCGACATCGAAATGCCGAAGATGGACGGCTACAGCCTTTGCCAGGCGGTCAAAAAAGACCCGGTCCTTGGCGCTTTGCCGGTCATCTTGTTTTCCTCTCTCATAAACGATCGGCTGCTTCATAAAGGCAGATCGGTTGGCGCCGACGAACAGATTACCAAACCCGAGGCCGCGAACCTTTCGCAAAGTGCTCGCCGCCTGATCGCGCGAAGTAAGGGCAGGATTGACGGTTCGATCGGAAGTCAGCGAACCGGCGTATAAAGTCAGGCCTAATCAAAACGCATCTTTATCGCTTGCATCAATAGCCTTGTCGATTTCCGCCTTAAGCATCGGCGGCAATCCTTTAATGTCAACGCTAAGGAAGCCGCGGACAATCGTTGAGATACTTTCCTGCTCGCTCAACCCCCTGGACATGAGGTAGTAGATCTCTTCGCGGGCCACCTTCCCTACCGCCGCTTCATGGGACATGTCAACGCCTTCGACATGCGCTGAAAGCTGTGGAATGGAGTCTATAACGCCGCCTTTGAGCAGAAGTCCTTTGCATTCCAAATGGGCTTTGATATCCGGTGCTTCACCAATGAGGTGCCCCCGGTTCATAACGTATGCTCCATTGCTGATGGCTCTCTGGATGATTTCCGCGCGGCAGCCCGGTTTTTTCAGAAATATGCGGCCGCCGATATCGAAGTTGGAGCCGGGTGTTCCAACTACTATGCTGTAGAACATTGCCGTGGAATCCTCACCCACCAGGTGGGTTACAGGATACATCTGAATTGAACGTACCGGCCTCATGCAAATATAGTTGTTAACGAACAGGCCGCCTTCCTCTACCATGGCGACAGACCTTGGACGCACAGCCATCTCCTCGGCCCAGTTGTGTATCATGGTAAAACTCAGCTTCGCATTTTTTTTGATGAAGAATTCAGAAATTCCAACGTGGACCCCCCTCTTCATCTTGGGAGAGGTGGTGCAGCCTGTGATGACGTGCAACTCCGAGCCTTCTTCGGCTATGATCAGGTTGTGGACGTTTTGCTGAAGGTTTTCCTTATCGATATAGAGACAGGCCTGAATCGGATAAATGCTTTTGCTTCCAGGCAGCGCCCGGATCACGTAGCCGTCGTGGAGTTCAAGAGCGGCCGAGGCCGTATACTTGTCCTGGTCTACCGGAACCAGCTTCCAGAAATAGTCTTTTATCCAGTCGTATTTTTTAAGCGATTCCTTGATGGGCAGCACTTCAATGCCTTCTTGCAAGCTGCGGCAGTGAACCACCGTCGTATCTTTCTGGAAGAAAGTTCCTCCTCGGCCTCTGCCGGTGACATCCAGACCGGACATAAGCAGAAGCCGCCGTTCCATTTCAGGCAGTGCGCATATCTCCTCTTCCGCAAGATACTTGTGTGGCACAAAGGACCTGTCGTATTTGCCAAGATCAAGGTCCTCGCCGAAAGGGGCCTTTTTGTCCGCAGCAGCCTTAGCTTTTCCTTCTATGTCTTCTAGAGGTTGCACTTTAAACACTCCTCATATCCCGATATTGCGATGCACTGAAAAATTTCCCTCGGATTGCCCGCACAGGCCAGGATGCCTTCGTAGAGCACCTGCCCCTTATCTGCGGGCACATAGTCGAGGATATACCCCGTATGTGTAATGACAAGACCCATCCTTGTCCGGTCTTGTCGTGTCTGCAACATAGACTTGGAACCGTCCTTGACGGGGGCCTTCTGAAGTAGCTGAGCTATTGTTTTTCCGATGAGGGCCATATTTTCGATATCTACACCCGATTCCGGTTCATCGAAGAGCATGAGATCAGGGTTCTGCGCCTTCAGTTGCAGAAGTTCGGACCGTTTAATTTCTCCACCGGAAAAGCCGGCATTGACATCCCGCTCAAGGAAGTCGAAAAAATTGAGAGACTTGGCCATCTCCTCGGCATCAGCGTGCTTTTTTGCGCAGATATCGATCATCTGCCTCAATTTTAGCCCGTTGATCGTTGGTGGACGCTGATAGGACATTCCAATTCCGAGGCGGGCACGTTCGTCTATGGGAGCATGCGTAATGTCAACACCCTTGAAAGTGATTTTGCCCCTCTTCACTGCATACTGTGGATACCCCATAATGGTCATGAGAAGGGACGTCTTTCCGGAACCGTTGGGGCCAAAGAGGATGTGGGTTTCACCCGGCAGTATCTCAAGATGAATGTCCTTGAGCAGGACTTTCCCCTCGAGTTCGACCTGCAAGTCTTCGATCAAGAGCATAGTGATCTCCTTTGTCTTCGGGAGCATCTCGCCGCCTGCAGCATCATCGATGCATCGACCGATCATCGTGCTCTCTACTTGACAGGCAGCGCCAAAAAGCCAAGCTTATATCCAATGAACTCCCTTTTTACGTTTCGGCGCCGGCATGAAAACCTTCGACGGGATCTATTATGAACAAAGCAGCCATAAAAGATTTTGTTTTGCACACCATCAGGCAAATTGCACCGGAGGCTGACATCGAAAATCTCAATCCCGACAGGAGATTTCGGGATCAGTTCGATTTCGATTCGGTGGATTTTCTCAACTTTGCCCTGGCGCTCCAAGATGGGCTAAGAATATCGATCCCCGAGGAAGATTTCCCCTCACTTGCTACTCTAAACGGCTGCATCGGCTATCTCCTCTCAAAGGATGCACAACTCACAACGCCAAAGACACTTTAACGATGCCGGCGTCATCGGGCATGCGCTTCCACGTAAATCCCAACGTCTTGCAGATCTTGAGCATAGTGAAGTTTTCGCACAGTACCTCCCCGAAAAGCTCTTTGATTCGACGCCGGCGGGCCGTCTCAATTATCTTCCGCAGCATCATGGGGCCAAGCCCCATTCCAGTCATACCGGGGTGGAGCAAAATAGCGAATTCAGCACGCTCATTGTCGGCGTCGGCAGAGAAGCGGACTCCGCCTAAAAGCTGCGTTTCTCCCGATCCGCTTTTGCCGATCAGCACCAACGCCATCTCACGATCGTAATCGATCTGCGTGAGACATGCTGCGAGACTATGCGGAAGAGTCTTCATCGGATGGAGGAAGCGCATCACTATATCCTCGGGCGGCAGACTCTCGAACAGCCTGACATAGGCAGGCTCATCTTCGGGCCGTATCGGGCGCAACAAAAGCGTTTGGCCGTCAGGCAGCCGAATTGTCTGCTCCAATTCTTTCGGGTAAGGTGCAATGATAAGCCGTGGCCTGCCGGGATCGACGACTTTGGCTATGCGCACGAAACCCTTCATGACCGAGATTCCGTGGCTGTCGGCAAGCAGCGGATTGATCCGGAGCTCAACGATTTGTGGAATATCGCAGATCAACTGAGAGACCTTGACCAGCACAAGCGCGATGCTTTCGATATCTGCAGCCGCCGGCATCCCCTGTCCGCCTTCAAGCATGCTATAGATCCGCGTGCGTGTCATAACTTCCCGGGCCAGATGCATATTGAGCGGAGGTAGAGCGAATGCCAGGTCATCGATGGCTTCAACCGCTTCTCCCCCGTGCCCGAACAAAATCACCGGACCAAATTGCGCATCATTAAAAACACCTATGATCAACTGGAATGCAGTTTTGCTTTCAGCCGGTTTGTAGTCGGTTATACCGTACGCATCGAAAACCCCCTTCATCTCCTGTTCACTGAGTCGGTCACGACCTTCACCAACCGCCCGCTCGATGATCTGCTGCGCCTTTAACACATCGGGGAGGAAGTCTCCCGGGATACTTGGCACTGTCTGCATCAACATTTCCTGATTATGACGGTAGCGCACCATCTGCATGAAACCTGACACGGCCTCAAGCGGTGTATCGTAGGCGGCAATAGAGCTTTCCGTAAATAAACGGCGCACATCAGCTCCGCTCCCGTCTCCGATCCAGCTCGTGAGCAAGCGATTGAATTTGGATTTCAACTTGCTCTTCTTCAGTATTTCGAGCATTTCCCGTGCAACTGCGGCGCATGGTTTGAGGGCATTGGAGCAATGAAGGAGAAGAACCGCATCGATACCTTTATCTTCGAAGAGGATTTGGAGAACTTCGGTGTAACGTCCCGCTGAGGTGTCGCTCGGCAAGTTGAGAGGATTTCCGTGAGACCGTGCAGGTAATAAAGTATTCAGCCGTTCCCTGGAATCGGTAGACAGCTCCGAGAGGCAGCCTCCCTGGTCGACCAGGGCGTCGGCTGCAAGAACTCCCATGCCCCTGCCGTTGGTCAGAACGGCGATGCGCTTACCCGGCAGCGCTTTTGCCCTGGCAAGGGATTCAGCCGCACTGAACAATTCCCGTACATCGTGGGCTCGAATCATCCCGGCACGGCGGAAAGCCGCATGGTAAACTCCATCCGCACCGGCAGTTTCGCCCCTGCGCAGAATCGATGAGCAGGCAGATTCCCGGTAACGGCCGCCTTTTAGCACCACCACCGGCTTCATGCGTGATGCCAGCCTTGCGGCCGACATGAATTTTCTGACCTGTGTAACTGCCTCGATATAGAGGAGAATGGCCCGAGTGTTTACGTCATTTGCCAGATAATCCAGCATATCACCAAAATCGACATCGATCATTTCTCCCAGATCAATCAGATGAGAAAAACCGATATCCCTAGAGGTCGCCCAGCCCAGAACGGCTGTGAGCACAGTTCCCGATTGGGCGACCAGGGCGAGATTTCCTTTGAGCGGTTGATAGTGCGCAAGGCTTGCATTGAGACAAGCGCCCGGGGTCATGATTCCAATACTGCCCGGTCCCACAATGCGTATCCGGGAGGGTCCCGCCGCCTCCATTATTGCAGACCGCAACCCCGAGCCCTGCTCGTTCACACGCTCGGCCTCATCAGGGCTCACGAGGACCGCAGCCTTTGTGCCGAGCCGGCCAAGCCGGTCGATCAGTGTGGGCATCATGCTTTGATCGGTCACAAGAATTGCAAGATCAGGCGGTTCGGGAAGGCTTTTGATATCGGGATAACAGGTGATCCCCTCAAACAGGCCGCGTTTGGCATGGACTCCAAACAGCTTTCGCCCATAGCCTGCGCTCAAGAGGTTTCGCGCGACTGCAGCGCCAATTGCAGACAGCTCCCGGGGGGCCGTAATCAAGGCAACTGAGTCAGGTTCCAATAAAAAGGAAAGATTTTTTACCGCCATCGATGCTCCTCAATCCGGCTCCAGGGTCGATAAATCTCCTTCGGGCAGACCCAGTTCACGGGCTTTGAGAAACCGCCGTATGATCTTGCCGGCTTTGTTCTTTGGCAGATTGGGCTGGAATTCGATCTCCTTCGGAGATACCACAGCTCCAAGGCGTTTTCGGGCAAACGCCGTCAGTTCGAGCCGTAGCTCCTCTGCCGGCTCGAACCCCGGTTTGAGTGCAACAAACGCTTTGACCAACTCTCCCGCCAGGGCGTCCGGCTTCCCGATAACGCCGGCTTCCGCCACTGCGGGGTGTTCCATCAACACACTCTCGACCTCGAAGGGTCCTACCATGTGCCCGGCGGTCTTGATAATGTCGTCGGCTCGGCCAACGAACCAAAAAAAGCCGTCTTCATCGCGCTTGACCAAATCTCCCATAAGATACCAACCACCGGCAAAGCACTTTCGGTAGCGCTCCTCTTCGTGGAGGTAACCGCGGAACATGGAAGGCCACCCCGGCCTGAGTGCAAGTTCTCCCTGCATGTCAGGTTCCTCCAGGACCCCGACCTTGTCCCCATTCAGGCGACGGACTACAGGCGCCTTGATTCCCGGAATCGGGCGGCCCATGGAACCTGGCCTGATCTCCATGCACGGGAAATTGGCAATCATGATCCCGCCCGTTTCGGTCTGCCACCAATTGTCATGGATGGGCAGGCCCAGAGCATCCTCACCCCACAAAACAGCCTCGGCGTTGAGCGGTTCACCGACACTGTGAATCAGTCTCAAATGACTCAGGTCGTATTGCAGGCGCGGCCGCTCTCTCAAACGCATCAGCCTTCTAATGGCTGTAGGCGTCGTATACCAGACGCTTACCTTTTGGGTTTCCAGAATTCGGCACCAACGCACCTCGTCAAAATCAGCCTCATCGATGATCGTTGTAATGCCGTGGAGCAAGGGCGAAATGATCCCGTAGGAGATCCCGGTTACCCAACCCGGGTCGGCCGTGCACCAGAAAACGTCACAGGGATGAAAGTCCAGGACATACTTTCCCGTTGTATAGTGGGTGAATATCGCCTTGTGCACATGCACCGCCCCCTTGGGCATTCCAGTGGTTCCGCTCGTAAAGTGCAACACTGCCATATCCTCGGCAGAGGTCGAGGGAATCGAGAATTCCTCGCCTGCCTCGCTCATCATTTTTCGTAACGACAGAAGACTCTCATCAAAATGCTCTTCAACATCAACGAGCAGCACATAGCGGAGTTCGGGCAGTTGTTTAGCAAAGGGGGCGACTTTTCGCTGATAGTTCGACTCGGTAGTTACCAGGACCCGAGCGTCCCCCCTGCTCAGGCGCTGGCGAACCGGCTCGGGACCGAAGGCCGAAAACAACGGGCAGAAAACGGAACCATTCTTCAGAGTGCCAAGGGCCGTTAGGTAGAGCTCGGGTATTCGCCCGGTCAGAACGCAGACCGTATCCCCTTTGCCCAGACCCAGACCCCTTAGAACGTTGGCAAAGCGGTTGCTCAGTCGTTTCAGGTCGCAATAAGTGAAATCGAGGACCGCACCGCCCTGGCCAAGCCACCGCATGGCCAGTCGGTCTCCCGTCACCATTTCGGCATGGCGGTCGACCGCCTCGTGGGCGATGTTAAGACCCTTACCGTTTGGAAGCCAGTCGAATTCGCGACCAACCTCATCCCAGCAGAAACCGGCGCAGGAATTTTCGTAATCCAAAAGGTTGGGCTGTAAGCTCCACAAACCCGGATGTTTCTTGATTGTTTCCAGGGGCAAGGCGTCACTCACTTTGCGAGTTCGATCACCGTGTCGGCAGCGGTTTCACTTGGGAAAACAAGAATCCATGCTGCCGCTACATTTGCCTGAAACACTCCTTTCACTATTTGATTGCGGCTTACGGGAGATCGTTAAAGGTGAGCCAGTTCAAACAAAGCCTGTTTTTATCCCATGATAAAGAAAAAGCCGTTGAAGTCAATAGGGTCAGATACTCATCTCTCCAGTGAAACACCCCATAAAATAGGCCTGTTTCTATGGGGAATAGTCAAAGAAACGGGTAGTTCACCGTTTTGACATAATTGAAAAAAGCTAGACAATTTTATTTGAAATATGTCTTTCCACTCTTTCAGTTACAGAGCGCGGCAACAGTGGCTGATTGAGGTGGCTGGTTGAAAGGGAGGCTTCAATGGCAAGCAACTTCAAGATCTCTATTCGCCGGGATAACAACCGCCTGTATCGAAAAGGGATATATTGCAAAAAAAATCTGAACCTTTTCACGGAAAGAGGCATAGACATTGCCTTCACCGGTGAAAATGCCGGGCAGATAGCTTAGGAACACGACCGCGACTGAGATTGTCTGGCGCATCTGGTATGCAGGCTTTTTTTACGAACCGGCCAATGAGACGAACGGAAGGAGGGGCTCAATGAAAGCTGGAGACTTTTGCACCCGTGAGGTTGTGATCACAGGAAAGGACAGCACGATAGTTGAGGCGGCACGTCTCATGAGGGACTACCATGTTGGAGACCTGGTAGTGACGGAGGAAAGAGACGGTGAGCAGATACCGATCGGGATACTGACGGATCGAGACATTGTGGTCGAAGTGGTTGCAAGGGAGTCGGACTATCTGCGCTCGTTGGCGGTGGGCGACATAATGAGTACGGAACTCGTCACGGTCCGGGAGAACGACAGCCTGTCCGATACGCTTAAGAGAATGTGTGCTCTGGGGATTCGCAGAGTTCCTGTTGTGAATAATCGAGGCGCCCTCGTGGGGATACTTTCCGTTGATGATTTGGTCGAGCAGGTGTGCGAGGAATTGACGGATATCACAAGGCTCATCGCCTGGCAGCAGAAACGGGAAAAACAGGAAAGGACTTGAGAGGTTTGAGCTGGAGCATATACAAAGGATGCTGCATTCATGCAAAAGAAGCTTCTCATTACAGTCAGTGACGAGATCAGTTGCCTTCACGGGGTGAGGTTCGTCGGCTCGTTTTTCCGGAACAAATCGGCCGTGAGCGCCACGCTTTTCTATGTTGCGCCCCGCGCCAATATCGCCGGCACAGATCGGCCAAGACCTGTCGAACTTGACCGGAAAGCGGCCGAAGCAGGTCAAGATCAGGCCCGGAACGCTCTCGATACCGCTCGGCAGATGCTCTTAGACCGCGGGTTTGCTGCCCGAAACCTCAACACCAAATTCATATTCAGGCAGTTCGGGACAGTTAAAGACATTATAAGGGAGGCAAAATCGGGACAATATGATGCGGTCGTTTTGGGCAGGCGCGGCTATCTGCTTTTTGAAGCAACCCTTGCAACCAGTGTCACCAGACAAATCCTGGACAAGGAGATTGATTTCCCCATCTGGATCTGCAGACGCCCCGAGGAAAACCGCAGAAACGTTCTTCTTTGCCTTGACGGCTCCGAATCCAGCCTTCGGATGGTCGATCATGCGGGCTTCATGCTTAAAGACGAAAGCGAGCATTGCGTAACGCTTTTGCATGTGGATACGGGGGAAGGGGAAAGCAAAGAGGCCATCATGAGTGAGGCCAGAAGAAAGCTTCTTGATAACTGGGTTTGCGATGGAAGGATTTACAGCCTTGTGGCAGCCTCGGCGATAACCGGAGTGGCGAGAATTATCCTGGAAGAAGCTCAGGCCAAGGGCTATGCAGCGGTTGGCGTCGGAAGAGTGGGCATTAAAAAAGGGCGCCTCAAAGAATGGCTCGTTGGCTCAAGAACGATGAAACTCGTTGAGGCAATCGAAAAAGCTGCCTTGTGGGTAAGCCGCTAGGACTGCCCGAGAATTGCGAATAAGCGGGTTTTCGTAGGAGCGGCTTCCAGCCGC
>JAJYTC010000126.1 GCA_021793275.1 Deltaproteobacteria bacterium
GGTGCTGTCGATCGCTCAAAGGGCCGCCCTCGGGACCGTCAGGGGGGTTTCGGAAGTCGGAGGCGAATTGCTCACTACGGCACAAAGAGCAGTGTCCGGAACCGTGCACGGGGTCTCGGACATCGGAGCAGAGGTTGCATCGGTCGCCAAAAGAGCGGTCCACGGAGGGATCGATGCGACCAGAGAAATTGCTGTCAACGTCACGGCAACTTCGAGGGATACCGTTGGCGGCGCGATCGACACGGTGCGTTCTCTTGCACTTGGAGTTGTCGGCGCCGGGAGAGATGTTCTCGTGGGCGCTGTCGGAGGCCTGAAAGATGTCCTGAACGCAGCACTTCCGAGACCGGCTGAACGGCCCTGATTCTGCGAACCCGATGATGCGTAGAAGTGGACAAACGTTTCCACTGCTTTATGCCGGACAGGTCGTGACGAACATGAAAAACCGGTGATTGCGACCTGGAACTCACCGGTTTGTTTTTTTAATGCGGGAGAAAGCGATGGTGCGGCCAGTCCACACGGTGCTCAAGGGAAGAGCCAGGTACAAGGTCGAAGGGCTTCGCGGCTCAAGGGCGCTGCAAGAGCATCTTGAAACCGGGCTCGCGATGCACGAAGCTATTATCGGAGTCTCTTCGAGCACAACGACCGGCAACGTTCTGGTGACGTTTAATTCAGGGAACGATTTCAGGTCCATTGCCGGAGTCATTGAATCGCTGATTCGGAAATACAATAACTGCGAAATTGCCGGGAAGGCTAGCGATGCGGACAAGTGCGCCTCGACCTCGAATGAGCCGTCCACGGCGATTGCAGTAAAATCCACCGGGGTGCTCGACAGGGCGCGAAACGTTCTATTCGGCGGAACGCAACGCAGGGAACAACCGGAGGAACCATGGCACACGCTCGATGCCGGCGCGGCCCTGGACGCTTTCGAGAGCTCTGCGGTACGCGGGCTGTGCAGCACGGAAGCACTTGCACGTCTCGATCAGTATGGACCGAACTCTCTGCCTCAGTCTTCCCCCAGGTCAGGGTGGAGCATCTTCGTCGATCAGTTTAAATCACTTCCCGTTGCCCTGCTCGGGGTTGCGGCGGCCATTTCAGTCCTGACCGGGGGGCTGGCCGACGCGGTCGTAATTTTAGGTGTGGTGGCAATCAACGGAGTGGTCGGTTTCAAGACGGAGAGCGAGGCCGAAAAGACCATAAACTCCCTTAAAGAGCTCGTGAAGCCCACCTCGGATGTACTGAGGGAGGGTTCCGTAAAGACCGTGCCGGCGGACATGGTCGTGCCCGGAGATATCCTCGTGTTGCGTCCAGGCACGTACATCGCCGCGGATGCCAGGCTGCTCGATGCAAATCACCTGAGTGTCGATGAATCCGTTCTTACCGGCGAGAGCATGCCGGTCGCCAAGACCATCGATCCTCTTTTGCACATAAACATCCCTCTCGCCGATAGATTCAATATGGTCTACATGGGGACCCTGGTCACGGGTGGGCAGGGATTTGCCGTAGCCGTGGCCACGGGCGGTTTTACCGAAGTGGGAAAGCTGCAAGCTCTGCTGAGTGAAGCCGCATCCCCTGAAACACCTATGGAAAAGCAGCTGAACAAACTGGGAAACCAGCTCGTGTTCATCTCGGGGCTGGCCTGCGGCCTGGTCTTCGGAATAGGCCTTCTTCGCGGATACGGCTTTTTCATGATGCTAAAGACATCCATTGCGCTCGCCGTGGCAGCCGTTCCTGAAGGTCTGCCCGCGGTGGCGACGACCACGCTTGCACTCGGCCTCAGAAACATGAAAAGACACAACGTGCTCATTCGCCACCTCAATGCCGTTGAAGCCCTCGGCTGCATCCAGACAATCTGCTTCGACAAGACGGGCACCATCACTCAGAACAGGATGTCCGTTGTTCGCCTCTTCTCGGGAATGAAGGAGGTGAACGTATCGAACGGCAGGTTCTTATCGGGCGATTCCACGGTTGTTCCACTCGACTCAAGAGAGATTACGCACCTCATAGAAGCATCCGTTCTGTGCAATGAGACGGAAATCGAGGAAGAATCGGGCCGGTACGTTTTGCACGGCTCCCCCACGGAGATCGCTCTTATCAATCTTGCTCTCCAGGCCGGTATGGATGCACACCGCCTGCGAGAGAAGCACCCTCTTCTCAAGGTCAACTATCGCTCTGAAAGCCGCCTTTTCATGGGAACTCTTCACGAATTCGACGATGCGGGGCGCCGCCGTCTCCTCATAGCCATGAAGGGTAGCCCCGTCGAGGTCCTCGCAATGTGCGACTCCCACATTCCGGGCGGTGAAGAGCTTCCTCTTACCGAAGATGACCGGCGCCTGATCGAGCGCGAAAACGAGCGAATGGCCGCCGATGCACTGAGAGTCCTGGGCGTCGCTTACGCCATTGTGGACAGAGAAGAGCAATTCGGGACATCGAGCGGTTTCGTATGGCTGGGTCTTATCGGTATGGCCGATCCGGTGCGCCCGGGGGTCTCGGGACTGATCCGCGAGTTCCACCGCGCCGGGATCGATACCGTTATGATAACGGGGGACCAGAGTCTTACGGCTTATGCCATAGGCAGGGAACTCGATCTCGCTAGTGGAGAGCAAATCGAGATACTCGATTCGACAGAGCTCTCCCAGATGGATTCCGAGGCGCTCAAAGCGATTTCGGACAGGGTCCACGTTTTTGCAAGGGTCAGTCCCGCCTTCAAGCTCGAGATCGTACGCGCGTTTCAGAGCAAAGGCAGGGTCATAGCGATGACCGGGGACGGAATCAACGATGGGCCGGCCCTCAAAGCCGCGGATATCGGAATCGCCATGGGAGAGGGCGGAACGGATATAGCCCGTGAGGTAGCCGACGTGGTGCTGGAAGAGGACAATCTGGAGACGGTTATCGTCGCCGTTCGAGACGGCCGCACCATCCACAACAATATTCGCAAAGCCCTGCGTTTCCTTCTTGCCACCAACTTCAGCGAAATCATGGTGATGTTCGTTGCAGTGGCGGCCGGGCTTCCCGCTCCCCTGGGCGCCATGCAGCTTCTCTGGATCAACCTCATCTCGGATATCTTCCCCGGCCTCGCCCTGGCTATGGAAGCCCCGGAACCCGATGTTTTGGACCGGCCGCCGCGTTCCCGGGACGAACCCATTGTAAAAACGTCCGATTTCAAGAGGCTCACATTCGAAGCCGGTATGCTCACCGCCGGCGCCATGGGCGCTTACGCCTATGGGATCGCCTGCTACGGGCTTGGGCCGCAGGCGGGGACCCTGACCTTCCAGAGTCTCACAATGGGGCAGCTGCTGCATTCCATAAGCTGCAGGTCCGAAAAGCACAGCATCTTCCGTGGGGAAAAGCTCCCGCCCAACCGGTACCTCAAGATGGCCCTGGGGGGCTCATTCGCATTTCAGATGCTCACCATGCTCGTGCCGGGATTTAGAAGCCTTCTTGGCTTGACCCCGATCGGTCTGTTGGACGGCGCAGTCATAGCGGGGACCGCGGCGCTTCCGCTGCTGATTAACGAAGGAACGAAGAGTTTGACCGGCGACGAGCCGCCGGTGAAGTGCGATGTGCCTCGGGGGGCAGTCGAAGCAGTAGAACCCGGATAAGAGGATAACTCCCAATGAAGACCGATTTCATCTTCACCTCCGAATCAGCAACAGGCGGACATCCCGACAAACTCTGCGACCAGATAAGCGATGCCATCGTGGACCGCTTTCTCGACCATGACCCCCTGGCAAAGATACGAGCCGAATGCGCTGTTTCCACGGCGGTTCTCTTTCTTGCGGCAAGGTTTGCATCCAGCGCAACGGTGGACATCGCACAGGTTGCCCGCAAGGTCATCAAAAAGGCGGGCTATGAACATGAAGATTTCAACAGTACAACGTGCAGCATTCTAACCAGCCTCAAGGAGCTGCCTCTTAGCGACTCGAGGTGCTTCGATGAAAGGGACCTCTCGGACCAGGAGATGGACCGAATCCATGTAAAGCAGCAGGGAACGTTTTTCGGCTACGCATGCAGGCAGACGCCTTCCCTCATGCCCATGCCCATAATGCTCGCCCACAAGCTCGCGATGAGGATCGATTCCGTAAGGCAACAGAAGCTTATTCCCTATCTGGCCCCGGACGGAAAAACGCAGGTGGGAATCGAGTATCGGGATCGAAAGCCGGCCAGGATTTACAGCGTGGGAGTCGCGGTAACGCAGCTCCGCAGCTCCATGCAAACCGCTCGGAAGATTTCCGATGATATACGGCAGGCGGTGATTGAGCCCGTTTTCAAAGATGAGCCCCTGAGGCCCGATGAAGAAACGAAGCTATTCATAAATCCCGAGGGAGTGACGATGCTGGGAGGACCTTCGGTGCACTCGGGCCTTACGGGCAGGAAGAACGGCGTCGACACCTATGGTGAGTACTCGCGTTACAGCGGCTCGGCATTGAGCGGGAAAGACCCCATGAGGATCGATCGGGTCGGGGTCTATGCCGCCCGGTATGCGGCCAAAAACATAGTTGCAGCTCACCTTGCCGATGAATGCGAAGTCCAGCTCACCTACTCCATCGGCTCATCGCGTCCCGTGAGCGTCCAGGTAGACACTTTCGACACAGGCAAGGTCTCCGACAGGCAAATAGCGGACTTTATCAAGAAGCACTTCGATTTCCGGCTGGCAGCCATAGTCAGGGAATTCGACCTCAGGCGACTGCCTGGCAGGATGAAAGGAGACTTTTACAGGAGACTTGCTGTTTATGGCCACGTCGGCCGTACTGACCTGGATCTCCCCTGGGAGAGAATTGACAAGGTATCCTGCCTGGCTTCGGATTAAGGAAGAGGAGCTTTCGTTCCATTCGAGGTCGTCATAATCCGGCTCATATATGGACAGGAAAAGACATGGAACATATTCTAAATACGTTTCTTATAGCTTTATCGAATAATTTCGACAACATTGGAGCCCGTGTAGCGTACAGCATGAGAGGGATACGAATATCTACGCCGATAAATCTTTGGATTTCGGTAATTACGTTTGTCATCTCGGCTTTGTCCGCATATTCGGGAACGGTTGTATCCGATGTGCTACCTAAAAACACCACCCCCATAATTGCCATGGTATTGCTTACCGCCATTGGTTCATGGATGATACTGGAGCAGTACGTAAAGAACGAAGATGATGGTGAAGAGATTGTCAAAAAGCAATGCCGGGCTGGCAAAGCGAGCGTGCTGGAAGTATTCTCCGAACCCGAAAAGGCAGACGTCGACGGATCGAAACACATAGACTTCAGGGAAGCGACGATCCTTGGCCTGGCTCTATCAATAAACAACGTCGGCGGCGGATTGAGCGCCGGCATGATCGGACTGAACGCGATCATGATAGGCTTGTTGTCCGCCGTGATCAACTTTGTCGCCCTTTGGAGTGGAAACTATATTGCAGCCTTTTTTACAAGGTGGAACCTGAACAAGAAGGCTACTTTCGCAGCGGGTATCCTGTTAATAGCACTCGGCATAAGGCAAATCATATAGCTTTTCATAGAGCTTGGGGGCATTGGGGAAGGCAGCTCTTCTTTCAGAGTGTGACTAATTAAACCCGTAGACTTGAACTCACTGGATAACACAAGAATATACCTGCCCAGACGTAAAATTCCGAAAAGGTATGCTCACCGAATCGATATTTAAAAAATCAATATTCACACAACTGTAACATCCTCGTAATAAAGGTGAAAAGCAATCCACGCGATAAAAGGCTGTAGACGAGCTAACTGAATTATACGGCGAAACGTTTGAATTCATTTTGCCGGAGGGTAAAAGTGCTTGAAAATTTCTGACCTGAAAAAGGTTGGATTCCTTCTCGGCTGAACAGCGGCAGGCCCGAATCCCGGGGTTGGCCTCTCGCCTTGCGATCGGTGGAGAGTCGATTCCCATCGAGGCGCCGACCGAATCGGCAACCCGTATGCCGCCCGACATCATGGTGGAGGACGTGCGTGAAATGCTTTGCAACGTGCATAACTTTCAGGAAGGGAGTTCTATGAAGTTCAGCATCAATCGAAAAATCGTCGCATTGACCTGCATTCCCATCGTCGTCTTTATCACCTTCGCCTGCTTCATGGTTCTCAAAGAATGGGGAATCATGAAGGCAACCGATAATATCACGTTGCATGTGCGGCTTATAAACTCGGCTTCACACCTGATTTCGGCTCTCCAGTTGGAACGTGGATACTCCAGCTTGTTCCTCACAGGGATTGTTGATCGGGGGCAAGTGGTGACGAAGCGGAGAAAAACGGACTCTGCTCAGGCAGCCTTCTTAAAAAGCCTGGCTCTTGCGAAGATATCGACCCAGTCCGGCGAGGCCGCGCGCCGGGCGTTGTCCGGCCTCAACCGGCTGCGTGCCGAGGTGGACCGCAAGGTTTCACTGGCGCAAAGTTTGAAAGGCTACTCCGGCATCATCGCTGCCGTAATGGCTACAGAAAATGCAAGTATAGATGCTAAAACCACCGGAGGGATAGGCAAAAAACTGGTGGACATAGCGCTATTTGAACGCGTTGGCGAAAATGCGAGCAAACTGAGGGCCATGCTAATAGGTGTGCTCAGCGCCGATCGTCCCGTCTCCAGTGCCGAACTGGAAGACATTATGGATCTCTATGCGCGCGTCTACTCGGGCATCGAATCCCCGGCCCTGAGTGTTGATAAGGGCATGTTGGAAAAAATTCGCTCTTTGCCCCAAGAGAAAGCATGGGTCGATGTTTCCAACGCTGTGCGTCTTGTCTTGAAAGACGCAGCAAGAGGCTACTACGGTGTCGATCCCGAAATGTTCTTCCGCAACGCCATGCAACAGGCTCAAGATGTGTATGCGCTGAAAAAAAAGGAACTGGGAATCATAAATGAGAGAATCGGCCATCTCAAATCCAGCGCTGAGAGCAATATCCGATGGGTTCTCGCCCTGTTTTTGTCCCTTGCTGCCGGCACAACCGTGTTATCCACCGCTATCGGACGCAGTATTTCGAGGCCGGTGGCGCACCTTACAAAAAAGCTCTCCAATGCATCCGACAGCGTATATTCAGTAGCTTCTCAATTGGCGTCCGCAAGTCAACGGTTGGCGCAGGGCGCATCCGAACAGGCGACCGCCATCGAAGAGACATCCGCATCGCTTGAGGAGGTGTCTTCGATGATCAAACAGAACGCCGATAATGCCGATGAGGCCAAGCAGTTGATGATAAAGACCAAAGAGACGGTTGCCCAGTCGGCTCGGTCGATGGGGGAACTCACTACATCGATGGAAGAGATATCAAAGGCAAGCGAAGAGACCTCGAAGATCATCAAGACCATTGATGAAATTGCATTTCAGACCAATTTGCTGGCATTGAACGCCGCCGTGGAAGCGGCGCGCGCCGGGGAAGCCGGCGCCGGCTTTGCCGTAGTCGCCGATGAGGTCAGAAGCCTTGCGATGAGGGCAGCCGAAGCGGCGAAAAATACCGCCAGTCTAATCGGAGGCGTCATCCAAAAAATCAACAAGGGATCGAGTGTGGCGCAAAAAACCGGAAAGGAATTTCGCGTGGTTGCGCAAGAGGTGGAAAAAACCGGCGAACTGATAGGCGAAATCTCGGCGGCATCCCTTGAGCAGGCCAATGGGATTGAACTGATCAACAAGGCGGTGAGCGAAATGGACAAGGTCGTCCAGCAGAATGCCGCCGGCGCGGAAGAATCGGCCTCTGCCTCTACCAAGATGAGCTCCCAGGCCGGTCAGGTGAAAGGCATCGTAAAAGAACTGGCGTTCCTGGTAAACGGTTCAAGCGACACCGCTACTGAAAAAAGCGCTATGACCGCTGCAAGCACACCACAAAAACAACCTTCCCGACGATCCGTCAAGACTTTGGCGCGGCAGGCGGAAAGTGTCTTTGCCCGGAAGCCGAAAGGCAACGGAAAGAGTCTGGAATACAATTTCGGGGAGGCGCAGCCGCAGAAGTTGATCCCCCTGGATGAAAAGGAACTGCAGGATTTCTAATACCATGTTCGTAATGGAGTCGAACTGAGAATGCAGTAATTAGATACTGATTCATTCGGCCCGAGGAAGGTTGCCGCCCGTGCGGTTCGAAGGTGCTCAGGGTCGGCCAGTTCATTGAGTGAGGATTAAGGGAGGCGTAATGACGAGTGACCTACAAGGAACGCAGCCTTGGCTTCTGTGTGATTTCCATATTCATACACGGCCGTGGAGCGATGGAGAGGAGTTGCTGGAAAAGGTGGTCGACCTGTATGGCCAAAGCGGATTCGATGCCATATGCATCACCGATCACGTGGTGGATTCCGAATACCGCAGGTCCTGTCCTAATCTATCAATTGCCCCTGCTGACTTCGGCGGCTACCTGGAGCATCTTTGGCAAGAGAGGAGGCGCGCCTGGGAGCTGTATCGGATGTTATTGATCCCGGGCTCCGAGATCACCAACCAGACCAAAGGCTACCACATTCTTGCTGTCGATATCAAAACTTACATTGATCCGGATCTGGAGGTTGAAACCATCATCAAGGAGATCCACAGGCAGGGCGGGATTGCCATCGCATGCCATCCCCATCGCAAGGATTCGGATGGCGCAGGCGCATCCGACAATTCGCGGCATCTTTGGAATAATCATGCGCGTTTTTCAGACATGTTCGATGCCTGGGAAGTCGCCAACCGGGATGATCTGTTCAACGTGGTTGGACTGAAGAAGTATCGTTATATAGCCAATGGAGATTTCCATTGCCGCCGCCATCTGTATTCCTGGAAGACGCTTCTGAGGTGTGAGAAGAACGTAGAGGCGATCAAACAGGCGATCCGTGACAATATCAATGTCAGCCTTTATCTGTATAGGGAACGCTCTCACCCTTAAATAGTGATATCTAAAGGGGGGCTGACGTCCCGAATACACCCAACCCGGAGGCGAGGATTTTAACTTGAGGACTGAATCGGAATCAAACGTTAATGGCTCGGGAATGGAGATTCGTTTTTCACAGCCAAACGAGAAGCTGGATCCCTTAATCGACCAACTTATCGGCCTTGTTGGCAGTGTACACCATCCGTCGATGGTGCGCGAAATGATTCTCGCCGCTCTCAAAGCGGGACAGGAGAACAGGGAGCGAGCAGATCTCAAGCTGATGACCTCGACCCTCAAGGAGTTGCGTTACACCGCCAAGTTATTCGGACAATACCGGAACGTGAGAAAAGTGACCATCTTCGGGTCGGCAAGAGTCGCGCCGGAATGTGTGAGCTACCAGATGGCAAAGTCTCTGGCGCGCTCTCTTGCTGAGTGTGGGTATATGGTGATCACCGGAGGCGGCCAGGGAATTATGAGGGCGGGAAACGAAGGCGCCGGTGAAGCACATTCCTTTGCGGTAAGTATCCGGCTGCCTTTTGAGGACAGAGCGAACCATATAATGCAAGGAAGCCCTCGAAACATCAGCTATAAATATTTCTTCAATCGAAAGGTGGCTTTCATTAAGGAAGCAGACGCCGTAGTCCTCTTCCCCGGCGGTTTCGGCACGCTTGACGAAGCTATGGAAGTGCTCACTCTGGTGCAGACCGGAAAACGATATCCCATTCCTTTGATCCTGGTGGATCAATTCGATGGAACATATTGGTCACACTGGAAAAATTACGTTGAACGGGAATTGCTGGCTCGCAGCTATGTTAGCGCCGACGACCTGAGCCTTTTCACCATGGTCAATTCAGTGACGGACACCGTGCAGGTAATCAATCGTTTTTATCACCGTTATCACAGTCTTAGATTTTTTGCGAACCGACTTGTCATTCGCTTGCAGTCGACCGTTGACTCGGGGGCTATCGCCAGGTGGAAAAAAGAATTCGGCGACATATTGGAACCCGGCGGAAATTTCTACCTCTGCGAAGCGCTCCCCGAAGAGGAAGACGAGCCCACGATCGCCCATCTCCCAAGGTTGGTCATGGATTTTAACCGCAAACATTACAGCAGGTTACGTCAGTTGATCGATGCGATTAACGAAGCATAGAGATTCCAGGGAGTCGTCATGCTGAAAAAGAAAACCATTGCCCTGGTGGCGCATGACAATGGAAAGGGAGACCTTCTCGAATAGGTTCGTTGGAATTGCGAGGTTTTGATTGAGCATAGTTTGATCAAAGAGTGATCTGATGGGTTGCGCTTCGCTCCACCCATCCTACGGTTCTAATCCGGGGTTTTAAGCCGGGGTGACGAACCTGACCTTGAGCATCTATAAGTTTTATTCCCGTTCAAACCGCGTCCGAGGACGTGGCGGCGACGCTGGATTCCGGCTAAAGACTGCCGGAATGACGAACATGGGGACTGCCGGAATGACGACACGAGGGTTTGTCGATCTCATGGAGCTTTGAACGGTCCGTAGGACAAAACACTCGTAGATTCCCGGAAATGTCAATCCGGCGAGGCGTGGGAACACCGGCAGAGCCGGTGGTTTACCCGGTTAATCAGGAATTACGAATCGAGGCGGCAGGCAGATACCACCGGCAGAGCCGGTGGTTTGCCCTGTTAATTGTAAGTGTGCCCAGGAGGCGAAGATCGGGTTTGATCCCTTTCAGGCCTGAGCGCATTCCGGTTTAACTGGAAGCCACCGATCCAGGGCCGCTTTAATTTGCGCGAGGGTGAACGGCTTCGAGATATAGTCGTCCATTCCTGCAGCAAGGCATTTTTCCAGCGCCCCTTTTATCGCGTGAGCAGTAAGGGCCACGATGGGTGTTCGAGACTCGCCCCGTGTTCCGGTCTCGATTTCCCGAAATCTCCTTGTCGCTTCATAGCCATCCATTTCCGGCATCCGGCAATCCATAAAAACCAGCCCGTACCGGGCGCGTGAAAGGGCTTCGAGGGCCTCCCGACCGTTTGAGGCAACATCTACCCGCCTGCAGCCCAATTTCTTCAGCATTTCCGTGCACACGTGCCGGTTGGTGAGGTTGTCTTCGGCGAGCAGAACAGGCGTAAAGAAGGGTTCGGCCTCCGGCCGGCGGGCAGAAACAGCGTTATTTTCTCTGCCATAGCCAACCATCGAGTCCATAATCGCGTTATATAGTTGAGAGGCCCTCACCGGCTTCGTCAGGTACGCCGCAACACCGGGCGGGCACGATCCTGCGATGTCCCCACTGACCATGATCAGGGCCACAGATGCGAGCTCAGGGTCCTCCTTTATTGTTTTCGCAAGTTCGACCCCATCCATGCCCGGCATCCACAAGTCCAGCACGGCCACCTGAAACGCCATTCCACGATTCGCCGCCTCGCGCAGAATCCCCAGGGCCTGTTCTCCACTTTCCGCTCCCCGGCTAAACATTTTCCACGCATCGAGCATGCCCTCGAGGACGTCTCGGTTTGTGGCATTATCGTCAACGACCAGAACACGCAGGCCGTCTGGATTGGGAAGCGCGCGGACTTCAGGCGAGAATTCCCGAGGGCGTTGGTTCTTAAATCTTACTGTGAAAAGAAAGCTGCTCCCCTTCCCCGGCATGCTTTTCACCTCGATGTGGCCGCCCATCATTTCGCAAAGCTTCTTAGAAATGGAAAGTCCCAGACCGGTGCCGCCAAACCTTCGATTCATGGACTGGTCCGGCTGCGTGAATGGCTCAAAGATTTTCGAGTGCGCATCGAGCGAAATCCCGATGCCGGTATCCTTCACCTCGAAGGCGACAATCACTTCCTCCTGTGTCTCGTTTTGAAGAGAGACGCGAACACATATCTCACCGTGGTCCGTGAATTTGACCGCGTTTCCGACAAGATTGCTCAGCACCTGGCTAAGTCTGCCGGGATCGCCGTTCACACCGGCAGGGACATCGTTTTCGATCCGGCAGATAAATTCCAGCCCCTTTTTATGGGCGTTAACGGCAACCAGTTCCATCAGTGTCTCGACATGGTCCCTCAGGTCGAAGTCGATCTGTTCGACCTCGAGCCTGCCTGCCTCTATTTTCGAAAAGTCCAGAATATCGTTCAATATCCTGAGCAGCGACTCGCCGGACCGGAAAACCGTTTCGGCAAGCTTTCGCTGCTTTGCGTCCAAATCAGTGCCCAGCAACAGTTCGGCCATTCCGAGCACGCCGTTCATCGGGGTTCGTATCTCGTGGCTCATATTCGCCAGAAATTCGGATTTTGCGCGATTCGCGGCAACGGCCCTCGCCACCGTCACCTTTTCGGTAACGTCTTCATGCGCTCCGAGGATGCCGACAAAATTCCCCCTGGAGTCGAACATCGGAATTCGCCTGATTTCGAAGAAAAGGCCGTCAGGACCTCGCTTGACAGTCCGCAGGACGGGCGAAAGCGTCCTGATCGCCTCCTCGTCACACTCTCGGAACAGGCGCGCCTCCTCATCGCTCCACCCCAAATGCCCGTCGGTTTTGCCGATGACCTCGGATATGGATTCGCTGCCGGCCTCCACCGCGAAGTTTCGATTGCAGCCCAGATAGCTAAGATCCGGGCTTTTCCAGAAGATCGAATGCGGCAGGCTTTCGATCACTCTTTTAAGCATTTCTCTCGACCGCTGAAGCGCCTCCGCAGCCTTTTCGCGATCGCCGATTTCATCCTCAAGCCTGCGGGTAAGCCTCGTCAACTGCTCCCGTCGCCTCTGTTCGAGCACCGCCAGGGTCTCGAGCATCTTTGGCACGGCTACTATCCCAACCAGCAGATCATCGCTGGTAACGATGACGTGATCGAAAAGCTTCGTGTTCTCGCGCTGCATTGCGAGGCGAGCGCCAACCTCTATGGACACGCCGGCATCGATTATAAGCGGCTTGTCATCCATAATCCGAAATACCGGCTTCTCGTAAAAAAGGGCAACTCCGTACCGCCTGCTCAAGATCCTTTCCAGATGGAGACTGCTGATGAGCCCGAGGGGCCTGTCTTCGAGCGCCACCACAACCGCGCTGATAGGCTCGTCGCCTCGGAACATCTCGATAGCGTCCTGAACCGGCGCCTCCGGCGCAATGCACACCGCCGGTTCAACCAGCGTCATCATATCGACCGGGCGCCCTTTCGAGACCATCTTCTCGATCCTTTCAGGCGCCCGGAAAACCAAGGGCTCGTTCATCTTGGAATCAGTTCCCATGCACTCCGCGAATGCGGCTTCCATAAGTCTCTCCAGTAGTATGTCCTGTCATGTTCGATCTGGAGGCAAATTCTGCCGGAAGAGTATACGGAAATAAAATGGCGCTTCTTGATTTCAGCCACGTTACGTTCCGGTTACTATTTGAGACCCTGCCGCCCACCGAGGGATTTTTTACTCCTCCATCCTCCGACATGCGAAACCCGACACCCGTTGTAGGCAAGGAATGAAAAATACCGAAACCGTCATTGACACACGCGTCGTAAACTTTTACTTAGTATGGGTTCTAACTATTTCGAAACGAGGAGAAGAACATGGCGCTCATTGAGGATGGACTGAAAATCGGGACCCCTGTTCTGATCGGGATCGGGGCGCTGCTTCTCGCCCCGGTGGTTCTTCCCGCAGCCGGGGCGGTCGTAAGGCCTTTGATCAAAGCAACGGTGAAAAGCGGACTTCTTTTCGCTCAGAAGGGAAGAGAACTCATATCGGATGCCATGGAATCGCTCGAAGACATCACCGCTGAAGTAAAGGCCGAGCTGATAGCCGAGCGCAAAGGCCCCGCCCCGAGCCCGCAACCCGATGAGGCGCCATAACATGGCTGCTCAGGACGCAGACTCCCGGCAGGGCATCCTCGCGGACCAGTTCTTTTACTTTTTCCTCCGCCTTCGCAAAGAACGCATCCGAAAAGTGGTGGAGGCGGTCAACGCGC
>JAJYTC010000127.1 GCA_021793275.1 Deltaproteobacteria bacterium
TATTGACACAAAAAAGTGGCGGGGGCAAGTGTGTCCACAACGATTAACACAAATATTTTTCATCTCATCCGGACCACCGACCTTGGGGGTACGTGTGGGTAATTGTAAGAGCTTTATCGTGCCCACCAAGAAGTTTCCGGATAGACACTAAGTTGGCGCCTATGGGGTGCGGGGGGAGTGGGTGGCTCCCCCCGCGTTTGTGCTCTTCGCTTTTCCAATGGTGCGGTAAGTGAGCAGCATTGGGCCGGTCTATTACAAAGGCTCTCTTGCAACCCCGCACGAGGCGAGGTCTTCCCGGCATTGCAGGAAAGTGGGCAGGGTCCAGCTTCGTCCGTCCCTGGCAATGAATATATCGGCTGCTTCGGGCCCCCAGCTTCCGGCGTGGTAGTTGGGAAAATCGGTCGGCCTTACCGACTTCCACATATCCAGAATCGGGGCAATTACCGCCCATGCCGCCTCGGTTTGATCCGCCCTCATGAAGAGCGTGGAATCACCTCTGACGACGTCGAGCAGGAGGGTCTCATAGGCTTCGGGAGAGCGGCTCCTGAACGCCTCGCGGTAATAGAACTGCATCATAACCGGGGCTAGCGCCATGCTCGGCCCCGGGTGTTTTACCTCGAAGCGCAGCAGGATGCCTTCTTCGGGCTGGATGGCCATTACGAGGCGATTTGGCCGCGAATCGGAAAGGGCTGCGTCGGGGAAGGTCTGGTGCGGCACGGGCCGGAAGTGGATGCAAACCTCGGAAATCCTCGCAGGCAGCCGTTTGCCTGTGCGCAGGTAAAACGGCACGTCCTGCCAGCGCCAGTTGTCCACGTAGAACCTTACGGCAGCGAAGGTTTCTGTCGTAGAATCAGGTGCTACGCCGGGTTCGGAACGGTAGGCCCCGACGCGCTCGCCCCGGATCCAACCGGCTGTGTACTGGCCCCGGACCGCATTTTGGCTGACCTGCTCCGGGGCGATGGGCCGAATGGCGCGCAGAACGTCAACTTTTTTCTGACGGATTTCATCGCTGTCAAAGGATATGGGCGCTTCCATGGCTATGAGGCAAAGAATCTGGAGAAGGTGGTTCTGAATGATGTCCCGCAGTGCCCCGGCGTGCTCGTAATAGCCGCTTCGATGACCGATCCCGTCGTCTTCGGCCACGGTGATCTGGACGTGATCGATATAGCGGCGGTTCCACAGAGGCTCGAAGAGCGTATTGCCGAACCGGAAGGCCAGGATGTTCTGGACGGTTTCTTTGCCCAGGTAATGGTCTATCCGGTAGATTTGGGATTCGATGAAATGCTCGGCCAGGAGCCGATTGAGCCGGCGCGCCGAATCCAGGTCATGGCCGAAGGGCTTTTCCACGACGATCCGTGCATGGGCCCGGTCGCGGTTGAGCTTCTCGCTCGCAAGCCCGACAGCTATGGGTTTGATCATATCCGGCGGCACGGCGAGGTAAAAGAGCCGAACGGCCTTCTCGGAGAGTTGCTCGTCATAGGCCGAGAGGTCCTTTGCAAGGGCGGCGAACGCCTTTGAATCACCAAAGTCGGCCTGCATGAAAAAAACATTGGAGGCGAAGGCGTCCCAGCTTTTTTCATCGCTTTTGCCGCCGGCCGCAAATTGATCCACCCCTTCCCTCAGGTGGAGGCGGTAGGAATCGTCGGTGAACTGGCTGCGCCCGGTTCCCAGGACCTTGAACCGCGAAGGGAGCCTGCCGTCGAGGAAAAGATTGTACAAGGCGGGAACGAGCTTTCGCCAGGCAAGATCACCGTCTCCGCCGAAGATCACGAATACTGTCGCGCCGTTAGCTTTGTTGTCGGGCATCGAGGAACCTCCTGTCAACACTGCCCTGGCAGGCATGAGCCGCTGCGTTTCTTTTGGATATTGGACATCAGGCTGTCATAGGGCCTGTTGAATTTTTCTATTCCATCGTCCTCGAGCCTGCGTGTCACCTCGTCGATATCTATTCCCAAGGCTGCAAGCCGGGCAAGGCATCCTTGCGCTTCGTCGATGTCTTCTTCAAGGCTCGGTTTTGGATTGCCATGATCGCGATATGCCTCAAGCGTCTTTATCGGCATGGTGTTTACGGTTTCCGGTCCGATCAGGGCTTCTACATATTTTATGTCGGAGTATCCGGGATTCTTCGCGCCGGTGCTGGCCCACAGAAGCCGCTGGGTCCCGGCCCCGAGCCCGGCAAGCTTTCGAAATCGCTCGCCGCCAAAAATCTCTTTATACATCCGGTAGGCTACCTTGGCGCTCGATTCGGCAATCTGCCCGTGCAGTTTACGAGCATCGGCCATGCCGGTTTTCTC
This sequence comes from Deltaproteobacteria bacterium, assembly GCA_021793275.1. Classification (GTDB taxonomy): domain Bacteria; phylum Desulfobacterota; class Syntrophobacteria; order Syntrophobacterales; family Syntrophobacteraceae; genus SbD1. The sequence continues at coordinate 2,295 of JAJYTC010000127.1, forward strand.
AAGCATCGGGTCGACCATTACGTCGATACGGCTAAGGAAAAAACTTGCCACCGAAGCTATGTTTTCGACCGGCAGGCCTCTTGCTGCCCGGTCCTCCAGCCCCGCAACATAGGCATCGGCAACCATCCGGTAGCGGGGCAATCCGAAGAGCAGGGTGACATTGACGTTTATACCCTCGCCGATCAGCCGCCGAAAGGCCTTGACTCCTTCCAGGGTAGCGGGGACCTTGATCAGGACGTTTGGGCGGGCGAGCGTCTTCCACAGCCGCCGGGCTTCCTCGACAGTGGCTTGCTCTTCATGGGCGAGGTGCGGATTGACCTCGATGCTGACGAAGCCGTCCCTGCCCCGCTTCTTGTCGAAGACCGGTCTGAGGATATCTGCGGCCCCTCCGACGTCTTCAGTCGTAAGGGCCTCGTAGATTTGTTCGACGCTTTTTCCATCTCGCGCAAGAGCCCGGATGGCATCGTCGTAGACGTCGCTTCCCTCGATGGCTTCATCGAAAATATTCGGATTCGACGTTATTCCGCACAGCCCGTCTTCTGCGATCAACCGCTTAAGTCCGCCCGAGTCGATCAGACGGCGATGAATATAGTCGAGCCAGACGCTCTGGCCGAAAGAGCCCAGTTTGAGTAAAGGATTTTCATTCATTATGCCATGTCACCGTTCGTTATCTCCAGGAACCCGGGACATCGAGCGCCTGGCGCTTTCGCTTCCACAGAAGCTCTTTTACCTTCGCCACAATGGCCTTTCGGGATATTTCCTCAAAATCGAGGAGTTCGCGCGGCAGGCCGCTTTTAGGTTCTTTGCGCACGGCCAGCGAATACACCGGCACCCCCGACGACCACAGGGCCGACCTTACGGCTTCACCGATTCCCCCCTCAGGAAAATGGTCTTCTACGGTTATGACAAGTCCTGTGGCCTTCGCAGCGTCGAGCAGCGCCGCTTCGTCCAGAGGCTTCACGCTGTAGAGATCCATCACGCGAATGGCGATTCCCTCTTTTTTCAATTCGTCGCAGGCCCTTAACGCCTCGTGGAGGGTAACGCCCGCAGCGGCCACCGTAGCGACGTCCGCCTCGCTTTTCCTCAAGACTTTGCTTCCGCCTATTTCGAATCGCTCCTTCGGAGCGTAGAGGATCGGGGTATCCATCCTGGTGGTTCGGATGTAGACGAGTCCTCTGTGGGCGGCAGCCTTTTCGACAAGCGCGTCGGTTGAAACCGCATCGCACGGATAAAGCACAACGCTGTTAAAAATGGCCCGGAACATGGCGATATCTTCGAGCCCCATCTGGGATGGGCCGTCCTGACCGATTGAAACCCCCGCATGGGAGCCGACGAACTTGATATTGGCGTCCGAGTAGCGGCTCATCCGGATCTGGTCGCAGGCGCGGCTGAAAAAGGCGGCAAAGGTGGAAACGAAGGGGATCTTACCGCTTCGCGCCAGACCGATCGCCGCTCCAACCATGTTCTGTTCGGCGATGAACATTTCGAAAAAACGGTCCGGGTACCGGGCCTTGAACGTTTCAGCCCCCGTAGAGTTGCTCACCTCGCCATCCAGGCTCACAATCCCTGGAAATTGCGGATAGATACGAGTAAGGGCTTTTCCATAAGCCTTTCTGGTGGCGAGCGGCTTATCGGCGGGAAAGTGGCTTTCAGCCGCCTTCCGTGGCTCTATTGCCTCCGGCTGGAGCTGCACGGGCAAAGAAATCTTTCCTCTAACCGAATGATCGATTTCGCCCAGCTCCTTTACGGCCTTCTCGAACTCATCCTTTTCCAGAGGTTTTCCGTGCCAGCCGTTCTTGTCTTCAAGGAAGGAGATCCCTTTGCCCTTGATCGTTCTTGCGATGATCATCACCGGCTCTTCGGCGCCAAGGGCTTTTTCGAAAGCATCCAGGATCTGCGGATAGGAATGGCCGTCCATCACGATGGTTTTCCACCCGAAAGCCCCGACCCTGGCTGCGTAAGCATCGAGGTCCGAGCCTAACATGGTTTCGCCGCGCTGTCCAAGCCTGTTGACATCGATCACGCCAACGAGGTTGTCCAGCTTGTAATGGGCTGCGATCTGGATGGATTCCCACTGCGAGCCCTCGGCCATTTCACTGTCGCCCAGGAGTACGTAAGTACGGTAGGGGAGTTTGTCCAGGTACTTTGCGTTCAGGGCTGTGCCAACGCCGATTGAGAGCCCCTGGCCGAGGGAGCCGGTCGCTGCCTCGGTATAGCGGAATGCTACGGTAGGGTGGCCCTCGAGGGGACTGTCGAATTTTCTGTAGGTCGTCAATTCCTCTTCGCTCACTGCTCCTGCCACGGCCCACAGGGCGTAGAACAGCGGAGAGGCGTGGCCCTTGCTGAAAATGAGCCGGTCGTTGTTGGGACTGTCCGGATGGTCCGGGTCGTATCGGAAGGCGCCGCCGAAAAGAAGGCCCGCCATGAGTTCGGTTGCCGAAAGGGAAGAGGTCGGATGTCCCGAGCCGGCCCTTGTGGTCATTGCCAGGCAGTGGTAGCGAATGAGCCTGCTTATTTTTTCCAGATTTTCGAGTTTAGCGCGATCCTGCATTTCCTAACTCCTCCAAGAAAACCAGTAAATGGTAAATAGGCTAAAGACCGGCAAGACAGGCCCCTCGGCCCGGCTGTTCACGGCGGCCGGGGGCCTTCAAAGCCCATCCCCATACTATAAGCAGCGCCGCCGAAAATTGCCCGGTTTGAAAGAAAATCTGCTCCCGGCCCCGGTCGCGGAAGGTCCTTTGGTGATGCGTGAACGGCAATGTTCGGGCGCAGGGACTTTTCGTCAGGGCATATCCTTACTTGAGAAAGAAAAGAGGGCGCGGTATTTTGAGCACCCTCGATTTCAAAAACAATTTTTGCGGCTGTGAGAGGAAAATGAGAGAAAAATCGATTGGCGTGTTCGATTCAGGGTTTGGCGGTCTGGATATTATGAAGGGAATCGTTCGGGAATTACCCGACTATGATTTTGTTTACTTGGGCGATACAGCCCGCATGCCTTACGGGACAAGGTCGGGTGAAATCATCTACAACTTTACCAAAGAGGCGGTGGATTTTCTTTTCATGAAAAATTGCGAGCTGGTGATTTTCGCCTGCAATACCGCCTCCAGCGATGCGCTGCACCGGATACAAGTGGAGCATGTGCCCCAAAACCATGACGGTAAGAAAGTGCTGGGCGTACTGATTCCGGCGGCCGAGGTCGCCTGCGAAGTGTCGAAAAACAATAAGATCGGGGTTATTGCCACTTCAAGCACAGTAAGGTCGAAGTCTTTCATCAGGGAAATTACAAAAATAATTCCCAACATGAAAATATACCAAAATGCCTGTCCCCTTCTTGTGCCGCTTGTGGAAGCGGGAGAACAGAATTCGCAGATGACCGAAATAGCATTGCGAAAGTATCTGAAGCCGCTTCTGGCCAAAGAGATAGACACACTGATTCTGGGCTGCACGCACTACGGAATTTTGGAGTCGAAAATAAGGAAGATCGCAGGTAAGAATGTGAAGATAATTTCCGAAGCCAAGATAATAGGGGGCAAGTTAAAAGATTATCTCGCACGCCATCCGGAAATCGAAACCAGGCTGGCCAAAAACAAAAAGCGGACTTTTTATTCGACAGACCTGACTGACAATTTCAGGAGGTTGGGGAGCAAGTTTTTCGGAGACAGGATTGAAGTGGAGAAGGCCGAACTGAGGTGAGTGTCGCCTGATCGATTTCACCGGACGATCACCCGGCCTGCCCATCGTGAGGAATGGGAAATGGCGCTTGTTTAAATTCCCGTTCGCTTAGAGAGCTCGCTCTTACGAAAAGTTTTCCCACGCGAAGACGCGAAGGAAATGGAGCTTTTCGTGGTTTCCGGGTGTCCCGAAGGGACGTGAAAAGCTGTCCAGGATCGAGTTCGGGGCATATCGGAGTGAACTCCGGGCCTTGCTTGGACGGCCCCTTTGCTTTCGTGAGATTTTCGCATGAAAAGTTCTGCGCAGCCCCCTGCGAGTGGTGTGGATAACTTAATTGGGATGGAAGATTGTCTTGAGAAGTGTCTCCCTGCTGATCATGCCTTTGAATCTACCCTCGGAATCGAGTACCGGCAGTCTTTTAATCGCCTTTTCGAGCATCAAGCGCATGGCTTCTTCTATGGATGTATCCTCCCGCACAGTTACAATGTCGGTGTTCATTACCTCGGCGGCCGTCCGCATCCGCAACTGATCTCTTAGTTCCTTATGTCTTCTGCCGCGCTCGCTAAAGGGGATCTTTCTCGCAAAAAAGTTCCAAATTCCAGGGTGAAGGTCGGAAAAGGCAAAAAGAAGGTCTCGATCTGAGATGAGTCCTTTGAAGAAGCCCTGGTTATCGACTACGCAGACCCGCTGGATATCATTGCAGTCAATGATGCTCATCACTTCCTCTATGGGTGTATCGAGAAGAACCGTATGAATATCACGGCGCATAATATCGGAAACATAGCGCAGACCTTCGACAGCAACGCTTTTCTCCTGGAATGCGGGCCAATCGGGACAGACAGTCATAATGGTCCGAAAGATATCAAGACGCGAAATATTTCCAACCAGTTTCCCCGATTTATCCACAACCGGAAGACGCTTTACTTTTTTCCCCAGCATTAGCTCGACAGCCTCGGTAACCAGTTGATCCTGCCCTATGGTGATGACGGGCTCTGTCATAATTTCCTTTGCCTGCCCGGGATCGAGCCCTTTAATTATTTCGGCGATCTTCTCTCGATCCGCCTCGGCCAAAAGACCGAAACGCATCGGCAATTCGGCCTTATAGATCAGGTCTCCCTGAGCGATGATCCCAACGGGACGATTTTCTTCATCTACTACCGGAAGTCCGGTATAGTCTGAGGAAAGCAGAAGCCGAGCCACGTCGCTGAGCGGAGTATCGGTACTAACCGACTGGGGCGCCCGGGTCATAATTTCACGGACCCTGGTGCTCCTCGGCATAAGGAGCCCGACAGTCTTATGTGAGACTACCTCTACGTCGCGGACGGCTATAATCCCATCGCTTACGATTTCTCTCACACTGGAGAGAACCCTGTCGGAATCAACGGCGGGAGCAATGATGACAATGCGAACAGGGATATTATAAGAAAGAATTTCAAGTCGTTGAGTGGCAATTTCACCGTTTTCGTAACAACCCTCTATTCCTCTTGTAACGATACACCTTGCAGGGATTTTGAGATCCCTGACACGCTCGACCACCGCACTATAGAGAGGTCTACCTTCCCAGCGCTCTCCTTCACGTGTAAATATCTCAATCAATTTGTATTGAAGCATGATTTTTTTTCTCTTACAGTAATCGGCCTATCCACAGCCCAACAAAGACAAGAGCTCCGCCGATAAAGTTATTGGATAAAAAATTTCCTGCTGTGACAAGATAGGTGCCGGCACGGATCGTGTTGATCGTCTCCAGAGCGTAAGTCGAAAAGGTTGTCAATCCGCCGAGAAAGCCTGTCATAAAGAAAAGGCGCATCAGAGGGTTCATGATGTTGAGACCTCGTTCGGCCAGGGCAAAGGCCAGCCCGATCAAAAAGCAGCCGGCAAGGTTTACGATTAGAGTGCCGAATGGAAATCTCGTTCCAAAAAGCTTAACAGCAAGAAGTGAAACACCGTATCTGGTAACAGCGCCCAGACCTCCACCAAGCAAAACAAGAAGTACATTAATCATGCAATTCCACAATCTCCAAAATCGTGCTGCTCAAGGTAGGACGACGAAAGATGTTGAACATGAGTCGGATCGTGTTCCGCTGCTTCAATGGAGAACAGGCTCACTTTTTAGCGGGCCACAAAAAAGCTCTTCCAGGCTTTTGCCCGGTAAGAGCCTGCTTTTACACTATCCAATAATACCTACCAGGATCCACTCGATACAGCTACCCGGGCAGGAGTCATCAGCCTATCGACGGCGTTTGGGGCGGACTGCCTCACCGCATATAATGACTCGAAATTTATAGTGGAACCGTTTGAACAAGTCAATAATCTTTACTGTGGACAAATTGACTCAACGCTGAAGACCCAGCAGCCTGCTCGACCTCAGAGAAGCTAATATTCAGGAATAAAAAGCTCGGGGTATGCGAGTTCCAGGCTGTTGGGCGACGGCGGTTTCCGGGGTTGTGGTTGTATGGTTTTTCGGTTTGAGGCGCCCTTGATTATCTCGCCGGGCGTTCCGACCTGCGCCCAATTGTAGACGACAATGGCGTTTTCATATATTAAGCGAATGCATCCATGAGAGGCGGAATAGCCCGGAAGAATGCCGGCGTGGAGATAGTAGTTACTAAAGAGTCTCAATGCGTAGGGCATCCAGGCATTGTCGTAGAGGGTTGAATAATGGTCTTTTTCCTTGGACAAAATGACAAATTTTTTCGCAGGGGTTCCGTTGGTTCCGGAGCAAATTGGAAACTGGTGGATCAATCTGCCGTAGTGATAGAGCCCAAGGCACTTTTGGGCGAGGTCGATCAAAATAAATTTGGGCAGGTTGGAAATATTTCCAATCCGTTCGGGAAGGATCTGCGGCCGTATGGAGAAATTGAGCGGGACATAGATGAAGGTTGCGTTCGTGCTCAAATTCCCTGTGCCGCCAAGCTCCGCCATGAACTCCATCCGGTTTATGAGGGCGATTCGCTGGCGGTAGAACTTGAACGCTCGATCAAAATATTCCACAAAGCGACAAAAATAGCTGATTGACTGCCCTTTTCGGAGAAATATCTTCAAGCAGGGTACGCCATCCACTTGGACGACCTTCCCGTCAGTGTGAAATTTCAAAAGCTCGGAATAAAGCCTGCTGTCGATGCCGGCGGCATTCCCGACGCCAGGCGAAAAAAAACAGAACAGAGCCGCCCCGATTACCCAGGGCAGAAGTGCTCTTTTTAGACCTTTTTTCATCTTTTGCCGATTCGTTCGAGCATCTAAGGGGTGAACCTCTTCACACCAACCTCGTGAGAGAAACCGGTCGGACGAAAATCTGGACATATTTTAATCACTTTGCGGGAGTTGCGAATTGGATTTGCTCGAAAAATTTTAGCCGGAGTATGCGAGGCTCCCCGAATTTTTGTATCCTGTAAAGTATCCGGTCCTGGTTTTGCGCGGAAGGCTTGAGAAGCATACGGAGTTCATCTAAACTGTTTGGCATTGTGCTCTTAATTTGCAGGGAGGAGCGAAATCCGCGTGCGCAGTTGGTGATAACCTAGCAGGGAAAAGCTTTTGAGATTTACAGGGAGGATTGTGATGAGCCTGATAAAAGTCGACGTCGAAAAATGCAATCGGGACGGAATATGTATCGCTATTTGCCCTCTGCGGCTGCTTTCGTTCGGCCCGGATGGCTGGCCGGAAGTGGTCAGTGGCCGGGCCAATCGCTGCATAGGGTGCGGCCACTGCGTCGCTGCATGTCCAAACGGAGCGTTGGACAACAGGAAGAATCCTCTTGCCGGGCATGGAGCGATCCCCGAACGATATTCTCCGGACCCGGCTCGAAGTATGCTCTTTTTGCGCTCTCGCCGCTCCATCCGCAACTACAAGAGTGAAACCGTTTCCAGAGAGAAGATGCGGGAACTACTGGACATTGCCCGTTTTGCTCCTTCGGCCCACAACTCGCAGTCCATATCTTACCTGGTGGTCGAGGGCGATAAAAACCTGACGGGACTGCGCGAGATCATAGTCGAATGGATGCGGGGAGTCGTGAAGTCTTCCCCGGATACGGCGAAATATCTCAACATGCCGGCCATAATCGAGGCTCACGAAAGAGGAGAAGACCTTATTCTGCGCGAGGCGCCGCATTTAATAGTGGCTCATGCGCCAAGGAGCCTGATTGTGGCCCCGGTCTCAACGGTGCTTAGCCTGGAATATGTTGAACTGTACGCACCGGCGTTGGGGATCGGAACTTGCTGGGCCGGCTATGCGCAAAGATGCGCGCAGCAGTCGCCCGCTTTTTCCCGCTTCCTTAATATCCCGGCGGATAGAACCATCACGGGAATCATGATGGTCGGCCATCCCGTAAACAAGTACCATCGTCTTCCTCAACGAAACCCTCTGGATGTGGCGTGGTTCGAATGAGAATCAAAGAATGGCTCTTGCTTCCGACTCCGGAGCTTCCGGCAATAATCGGGGTATTGTCACTCATTATGGCTAAAGGAGGAAAACCGTGCGGACCATTGCCATTGAAGAACATTTTCTCTCCACTGCGTGTAAGCCAATCGTCGAAGAAGGCGTGCGGGAACAGCCGTTCTTCTACCGGTCCGTTTCATCAAAGCTGGCCGACCTGGGCGATGATCGTTTGAAGGAGATGGACGAGTGGGGGATCGATGTGCAGGTGCTTATGCACACCATGTTTCCCGACACTCACCCTGAGGCGGTGCGACTGGCACAGAAAACCAACGACGAGCTTGCCGCCGCCATCGCAGCTCATCCGGACCGATACGCCGGCTTTGCCATTCTGCCCTGGGGGCATCCGGAGGCGGCGGTCGAGGAAATAAAAAGAGCGGTGCGCTCGCTCGGGTTTAACGGTGTGATGTGCAACGGCAGGGCTAACGGACTTTTTCTGGACGACCCTTCGTTTTTTCCCGTTTGGAAGCAGGCTGCCGAACTGAACGTGCCGGTCTATATCCATCCCGCGTACCCGCCCAAGCCGGTGGCGGATGCCTACTTTACCGGCTTTGATCCCGATGTTAACCTCCTTTTGGCGACCACCTGCTGGGGCTGGCATTCCGAGGTGGGGCTCCATGCGCTTCGGCTGATCGTCTCAGGACTATTTGACCGCTTGCCGGCATTGCAGGTGATCATCGGACACATGGGAGAGATGTTTCCGTTCATGCTCGACCGGATCGAGCATTGGATGACGCCGGTCGCAAAGAATCTCAAACGCAAGGCCACCGAGTATTTCCGGGAGAATTTCTATATTTCCACCAGCGGCTTTTTCAGCGAACCGCCGCTTGTCCTTGCTCTTGAGACCATTGGCGCCGACCGTATTATTTTCGCGGTTGACTATCCTTACAACTCGAACCGGGATGGACGTGAATTTCTGGACGGACTGCGCATCGGTATGAGCGAGAAAGCCAAAATCACCCATCTCAATGCCGAAAGACTTTTGGGGATCAAGAAAGGCCAGCCGTCAATTTCGGTTCGTTGAAATAGGAGAAGGTGAAGTCGGCCAATTCAATTCCCGCCCGGCTATGGGTGATAATCTGAAGGGCTGCTCGTCGGAGTAGATGAGGGACAGTCCTTTTTTGTCATCACTTTGCCAATCACCGCAATACCAAATCTATAATCTTCGAGTCTGTTATGCATGAAACCTTTCGGTGACAGTTAGGTGTCACGTGGAGGATACAAAGCAGCAGCGTGTATTCTGCGGCGTTCGACTAACTATGCGAAATATCTCGATCACTATCTTCGATGCTTATTGGAATGAAATTTGCCTATGATCTCGTAGGTGAAAAGTGCAATTATATCAAGTGACAATGAATTCAAAGGAGAGATCGCCACAGATAAGTAGAATTTCAGAGAAACAATATAGTTGCTGAGTGGATGAGGAGTCGATTGGATACCTGCCTATGTTCGACATTTGTGAAAGTGGCATGCTCAACTTACATTTATCCATGGTGAAATCCTCAAATTAAATCCTCCATGTACGCATTCGGTAGTAAACCTAGATTTGCTTCGAGGGAGTTCTATCGTTAACGTAAGGCAATATGATGAAAGGAGTTTAGAGATGTCTGAGGGAAGAGTGAAATGGTTCAACGATAAAAAGGGCTATGGTTTCATTGAGACCAAGGACCATGGAGACATTTTCGTTCACTATACCGGCATTGAATCCGAAGGTTTCCGGACTCTTGCGGAAGGCGATAGAGTAGCCTTCGATGTGGAGAATAGTCAGAAGGGACTTCAGGCGGTAAAGGTTCATAAAGTAGATTAATAAAAAGTTACCGTCAGTGGGAAGGGCCGAATCTAGTGTTGCGGTCCGTAAAATAGTTGACCTTTCAAAGGTCCTTGGATTCACGGTAAAGCCATGCCGAAATGATGACATGTGAAAAGGCCAACTATATTTAAATGTGTATGAATTTACGGAATACGACACTGGAGTATATCGGCCCTTAATAGTAACTACAGTATAGTCAGTGTTACTCATGCCAAGCCGTGTTTTAACGCAGAAGAGCGGTTCATGACTGCGCACCGGAGCAAGCACCTTAACCAGATTCATGGCGAAGTAAAGACTTTTGGACTTCATGGCCCAGCAGGGATGAGGGTCGTTTGGGATGATGCTGTAAGAAGGGTGCAGTAAACGGCGCCCAAGGCAGGGCCGAAAATGTGAAAGACCGATCAAACAATCCGCAAGGAGCGTTTGATCGGTCTTTCAACTTACAAGGTAAAGAAAGGAGTTCTAAGGAACTCCCTGGATTTTCTGGCGGGGTGGAAGGGACTTGAACCCTCGGCCTCCGGCGTGACAGGCAACAGATACGGAGGCCGAAACCCGGTAGATTGGCTCCAGTGGCCGATTGTGATTTTCAGAAATTTCTCAATTTGGCCCAATTTTACAGGATTTTCCAGGCTGTTTTACCACCACTTTTACCACCTCTCCTGGTCAATAGTTTTGCTAAGGATTTTCATTAGAGTATTTACGGAAAGCGTTTTGATTAGCATAAATCAAGGCTATTTTTCTAATTGACAGATTTTCACATAGTGATATGATATTAGTACATATATAGCAAAACCACATATACTTCGACATAAAATCCCAACGACAACTGAAAAAAGGTGAAATTATGACCGGCGCAGAATTGCGTCAACGCATAATTGATTTAGGTATTCCCATCCGTCAGGTTAGTAAAGCGGCAGGTTATAGCGAATCCTACAGCTACAATGTTCTGTCAGGGCATTACAGGATGGGGGACAAATTCGAAAAACTGATGCTTTTGGCATTACGATCCTTGCGAAACAAGTAACGTTCAATCCCACGGTACGGAGACGAGACGATGACGATGAACACTCTTTTGGAGAGGCTTGAGACAGTGAACGTAGAAATCAATAAGACTGCCCGGAACAGTGGTCTTAACCAAATCGACTTCTTCAAGGCCAATGAACAGAAGCCGATATCGGAAGACCTGCAAAAAGTTTACAAGATGCAGAATCGAATGATTCCTCTCTTGGAGCGCAAACTCGATGAGGTCGGGAACAAATTGACCGGCCTGGAAGTCGCAGCAGTAACACAGGCATTAGTTGAACTTGGAAAAATTTTGGAAGGACGAGAATAATCCCTTCACTTGAAAGGACGATGTGATGATGCCCGAAACAACCTCCACTGTAACAGCCGAGCCAACCCTACCCGCTTTTCCCGATCAAGATCGG
>JAJYTC010000128.1 GCA_021793275.1 Deltaproteobacteria bacterium
CAGGCCTGTCAGGACTGGTTTGATGTCTCTTAATCTTCAATCGTATTTAAACGCAAAAGATCCTTTTTACCTTAATGAGTTGTCTGACGGTACGGTAAGAATGTTATGCTGGGCGGCGATTTTATTATCTCCAAATCTACCAGCTCTGCTTGTAATCGATGAGCCTGAGTTGGGTATACACGTTTCATGGATGCCTATCCTTGCTGAGTGGATAAAGAGAGCGTCCGAAAGAACTCAGGTTATCATATGTACGCACAGCCCTGATCTATTAGATCATTTTACTGATCGGCTGGAGAATGTGCTTTGCCTTGGGTCAGCTGACAAGGTGCACTTTTCTGCACAGCCCCTTTCGAGGTGTAAATTGACGCAGAAGCTCGAAGAGGGGTGGAAACTTGGGGATCTATATCGCGTAGGGGACCCGATTCTTGGGGGATGGCCGTGGTGATATGGCTTTTTGCCGGTGGTGGCGTAGCGGAGATAAGGGGGCTAGTCCCATTTTTCGAGCAGCACTACCCTCCTTTCAGATTTATTCGCATGACGCCAGTATTCAACAAACCTGGGCCTAGGCCCGGCATTACTCCTCATGGATATGGCAAAACCGGGAAAAGTCTTGCCTCCGAAATACAAGATCGACTTCCTCATGCACTTGGAAGCACGGAAGGTTGCAGCGCCATTCTGGTTATTGATGACCTTGATTGTCATTCTGAGATGGATCGGCACAATCAATTGGCCAAGGCCATCGACTCTGTTGAGGGCGCGGGGGCCATCAGCAATTTTATAGGTTTTGCTGTCCCGGAATTAGAATCATGGATAATTGCAGACTGGGACAATTCAGTTGCTCGGCATGAAGATTTTCGTGCGAGACATGACCGAATGCGTTATTGGCTGAGCACAGAAGGAAAGGTCCGGTTCGACGCGCCGGAGTCCTTTGGGAAGTATAATATTGATAAGGATTCATGCGATGTGAAACTTTCCGAGGTTATAATCGCGTCCACTATGGTGTGCGAGGAAGATCAAGTATGTCGCAGATATTCCAAGGGGTTCCACACTCCTGCACTGCTGGGCAAAATCGATCCTGAGATAGTAAAAAATAAGTGCCCCATATTTAGAAGGATGCACATTTTCCTTAAGCAAGCTTGTCGATCTGCATCTGCCTGAATTCGGATGTGGGACATGCTTTTGTGTCTATCTTCCAGTGAGAATTCTTTTCGATATCGCATCACTCATCGACTCAGGAAGCCGTCCCTCAGGCAATTTCCGGCGCCCTGTCCGTCTGCGGATTCGCAGGGGTGTGGCTCCTTGAATTAAACACCACCTTTGCATATTCGGTTAGCCAAGCGGCGAATTCACCGCGTCGAGTCGCTGCGTCCCATGGGTGTTCGCCTTGTTCATCGGGGAATTCCCCCCGGATTTCGACGGCTTTGATATGGACAAGCCGACCGGGACGATTCATAATAAAAAACAACTGCCGTTCCCTGTGCGGTGCGATCAGAATTCACTATCCGGCTCTTAAGACTTGTGGAAACATTCGATATAGGCGATCTTCATATAACGCTCGACAGGCAGGGCGCCCGGAGGTACTCGAAGGTAAGCTACCCGTTGCGATACGGACGCTTCGCCGAGATAAAGACCCCCGAGCATCTTTTTCAATTCAACCTGAACGGGGAGTTGAAGTTTATCTCGGGCAGGGGCAAAGACTGGCCAAACCCTTCCGAGTGGCTCAAGAGGACCGTTTCCGGCAACTGGGTGTATTATTCGACCGGCGGCTACGACGGCCCGTATGACTGTTTTGGCGAATATTATCTTCCGTGTCTTTCCTATCCGAGCAACAACATCAATCTGTGCGATCCCTTTGAGGACAAAGCCGTAGTATCTGCAATCGAGGCCCTGGGCTCATTGCATGAAGAGCTTGTAAAACTTGATTCAGCTCCGCTCCCGGCAAGCGTCGGGAAATTTCTCGATCTCGTAAAATCCAACCCGCCGGCTGAACTTTGCAGGAAAGGCGGTATGATATCCGAAATTATCGGGGACAGTGTAACGGTCCTTCCTCCCGATACCAGGCATGTGGACTACGATGTAATCCCGCTGATCATAGCGGACGGGTGTCTCTACAAATGCGGTTTCTGCAGGGTGAAGTCACGCCTGGGTTTTAGAAATCGCTCGGAAAAGAATATAGAAACGCAGATCGGACGGCTCAGGGACTTTTTGGGCAGCGAAATCGCCAACTATAACTCCGTATTTCTGGGTCAGCATGACGGACTGAATTCAGACCCGGCCCTTTTGGAATTCGCTGCGAAGCGCGCCTTCGAAGCCTTCGACTTAGGAAACTCGAATCTTCAAGACCCGAGTCTTTTCCTCTTCGGCAGCGTCGATTCGATAATTGGAGCATGCCGGGAAACATTCGACCGGATAGACGGTCTTCCCTTCAGAACGTATATCAATGTGGGACTAGAATCTGCCGACCGGGAGACGCTCGGCAGGCTGAGGAAAGGCATCACGGCGGAAGGGGTCGAGACCGCCTTCGCAAAAATCGTCGATATCAACAGAAGATATGAACGTATTGAGGTCACCTCGAACTTCGTCTTCGGCCCGGGTCTTCCCGGCGGGCATATCGAATCGGTCTTAAGGCTCATTGAAAAGCATTTCGACCACCCATGCCCCAAGGGGACCGTCTATTTTTCCCCCTTGCTCGACGCAGGCGATTCCGGCTGGAAAAGGAACATCAAAAGGGAATTCTACAAATTGAAGATGAAAATCCCCGTTCCGTCCTTTCTGTACCTTATACAAAGACTGTAAAGGGAAGCAGGAAGCGGCCTCAAACAACTATCCCGGGATAAATTCGCCCCGCCACGATCACGAGCAGCGCAAGAGTAAGGCTCAGAACTCCCATGTCCACGCCTATGCCGAAAACGCTTCTGCCGCCGACGAGCATCAGGGAGCGGAGGGCGTCAACCTCGTAAGTCAGCGGGTTGATCTTCGAGATCACCTGGAGCCAGCCCGGCATGATCGAGATGGGATATATGGCGTTGCTTGCGAAAAAAAGAGGCATTGTCAACACCTGGCCGATACCCATAAAGCGCTCGCGCGTCTTTACCACGCAGGCGATGATGAGCGAGAGCATGGAAAAACATGCAGCGGCCAGGAGCGCGGCGCAAATCACCCCTGCGAGCGCTGCCGGGTTCCAGTTTATTTTCACACCGAGTATCAAAGAGAGCACGTATACGATGGCCACCTGCGACAGGGCGCGCGCTCCGGCGGAAACCCCCTTGCCAAGTACGAGAGCGGCTCGCGGGCTGGGGCTGGCCAGCAGTTTGTGAACAAGTCCGAGGTCGCGCTCCCAGATAATCGCTATCCCGTGGAAAATGGCGATGAAAAGGACGCTCTGAGCCAGTATCCCGGGGGCCATGAAGTCGATGTAAGGGATTCCGCCGGTGGGGATTGCGCGGATCCTGGCAAAGACCTGGCCGAAAATAAGAAGCCAGAGGGCCGGCTGAATTGCCCGCGTGAGCAACTCGCTTGGATCGTGTCGCAGTTTGCGCACCTCGAGTTCGGCAATGACCAGGGTTGTCTTGAGAAACCCCACAACACTTTTCAAAGGAATCGTCACGAACGGCTCAAATCGGCTAACCGAGCCGCTGTGCTGTTCGTCTGGTCCTCGATGTTTCACGGTAGCCGCCTCCCGAATCAAGCCTGTCGCCTGCATAATGGACGAATACATCGTCCAGGGTCGTTCCATCATCGCCAATCGACGCCTTCAGCTCCGCCGGTTCTCCGATTGCGGCGACCCGGCCGCGGTGCATGATCGCTATCCTGTTGCACAGGCTGTCGGCTTCCTCCATCAGGTGAGTGGTCAAAAAGATCGTTGTTCCGTAGTCCTCGCGCAGCCTCTCTATGTAGTCCCATACGGCCCTGCGCGCCACCGGATCGAGCCCTACGGTGGGTTCGTCCAAAAAAAGCACGCGCGGGCGGTGCAGGACCGACTGGGCGATTTCAAGGCGCCGGATCATGCCCCCGGAATATTCCCGCACGAGTCTTGTCGCCGCATCGGCCAGGCCCACGAAGGAAAGCGCTTCGCTTATGCGCATACGGCGCTCGGATCGCGGAATATCGTAGAGCTTGGCGAAGATGAGCAGG
This sequence comes from Deltaproteobacteria bacterium, assembly GCA_021793275.1. Lineage (GTDB taxonomy): Bacteria > Desulfobacterota > Syntrophobacteria > Syntrophobacterales > Syntrophobacteraceae > SbD1. Next base: position 4,135 of record JAJYTC010000128.1, read on the forward strand.
TTCTCATAGCCGCTGAGGCTGCCGTCGGCTGAAACCAGCTGCGGCACATACCCGATAACCCGGCGCACCTCGCGGGCGCGGCGAACGATTTCAAAGCCTGCTACCCGGGCGCTGCCCGATGTCGGTGGCAGCAGGGTCGTCAGCATCTTTATCATGGTCGTCTTGCCCGCCCCGTTTGGGCCAAGCAGCCCGAACGCCTCCCCTGCATCGATTGAAACGCTTACGCTGTCTACGGCTGTGTGCTCGCCGAAACGGCGGGTAAGAGCATCAGTTTCCAGGATCCGCATGCCTCTGTTTCTCCTCGGCTTCAATTTTTGGATCGGATGAGAAAATCGATCCCAGCGCATCAAGCGCCGTGAGTACGGTCGCAAGGTCGGCAGGCGCAAGCAGCGCGAGTCGTTCGGCCAGCCGGGACTGCGTGGCCTCGCGGGCCGCCAGGGTCGAAGATCGCCCAAGCTCGGTCGGCGCCAGCACCACGCGGCGCCGGTCGGCAGGGTCCCCCCGGCGGCTCACAAGATTTCGCGCAACCAGGATGTCGATCATCTTGGATGTGGCCGGAAGCGTCAGCCCCAGATGACCTGCGACGTCCGAAAGGGATGCGCCGTCATTGCGGGCGAGGTAGATGAGGACCCTGAACTGCGGCACCGAAAGCCCGGATTCCCGGTGGCTGCGCATCTCCTTGCGAATGGCGCGCATGAGCATCGGGACGGTTTCCAGCACGTATCTGGCGCATTCATCCGGCGAGGCGGCCATTAGTTATCCTTTCTAATAGTTTACTTAGTTAACTATATAACCCATCCTTCCGCCGCTTTCAAGACCGGCGGAAGGACGGGATTGCCATGCCCGCACCGCGCGGGTACTTTTCGGGGCAGATTATGTTTATACTAAGGGAACCATCATAAACCGGGCCGGTCGGTCGAAATCAACGCCTTTCCGGTTCCGAGGAGGACCGAATGGAAGCGGAAATTGAAAAAATTTTGGAAAACGTGAGCACTGCCCCCGGCCAGGGCGGTCTGCTCGAGCAGTTTGAGAAGCGGCTGCGCAAAATGCAAAGACGGGTACTGTTCGGAATGTTCGAGAGCATAAACGAAGAGGAAGCCGCACGGGTGCCGGTCGTTCTCTACAAGGCCGTTATGATAGACGGTAACAAAATGCCGGCGTTGCTTCGTTTCCATTTGCCGACATGGCGGGGATATGACGAGGTTTTTTGGCAGGCCCTGGGCGATTACGCCATCTTGACGCTCCATCGCGTGAAGGATTTGGAATATAACGCCTCGGGCGGAAAAATGAAGATAGAGTATTTCGTTAGAACGTCTGAAGCTGGGGGACGGATAAGAAGTCCGGAGCAAATCCGTGGAATTATACAAAAGCTTGCTTTTCTGGTGGAAAACGAAACGCTCCCGACCGACTTTACGCACTTCAGAAGGATGGCGGAGAGAAGGGGGCAAATAGGAGAATTGAGCCAGGAGAAGGCTGTGGCGCTCGGGGCACTCCTCAAGGTCCTGCCGGTCTAAGACGGATTGGGATTCACGCGTTATCGGCGGGAAACCATACGCCGCGCGAGCCTGCTTCGAGCCGGACCGTGTTCCCTCCCTGCGCTGGTGGAGCGCAGGGAGGGAATCGGCCGTTAGACCCTTATGAGTTCGTAGTCGATACTTCCCAGCCCGATCTGCTGAGCGTATTCGAGCTGCAGCTGATGGTGTTGTCCTGGGTGAAACTCGGTGAAAATTTCCTTTCCGCAGGCGGCGTTCACGAGGTCGAGGCTGGCCTTGTCGATCGCAACCGGGTCGGTCGATGCGAAAATCCCCACATCGGGCGCGATCCGCTCGTTGCCATAACGCCAGCAATCGCATTCCTTGTTAATCCTCAAGGCAAAATTCAAAAAAGCGGCCTTGCCTTTTCTGTCCTTCAAAAGCGCGTACGCATACTCGACCATCTTCTTCTGGAGATCATCGCCCGCCTTGAAATCTATGAAAAGCGCCGTGCTGGGGCAGGCCGCAACGCAGCTCGCGCAGCCGATGCACTTATCCTTGCTCAGCACCGCTTTATCGTTCTCCACGTGGATGGCGCCAACGGGGCAAACCTTCTCGCACTCGCCGCAACCGATGCATTTTTTTACGTAAAAGGTGGGGGCCGTGTCGCAGTGCTGGGCCAGTTTGCCCTGCCTGGTTGCGCAGCCCATGCCTATATTCTTGAGTGACCCTCCGAAACCCGTCAGGCCGTGCCCCTTGAAATGGGTCACCGCAACGAGGGCGTCGGCATCCACATAACAGCGGCAGACGCTGGCGGTCTTGATAAACTTTTGATCGATGGGCACCTCCAGGACGTTTTCTTTTTTGGTATCATCGGGGATGAAGATGTCCACGCCCACGGCGTCCTTCGTGAAGCCATGTTCCAGGGCGACCCCCAGATGCTCTTCACTGTTCAGCCGCTTGCCCCGATAGAGCGTGTTGGCGTCCGACAAAAAGGGAAGGGCCCCTTTGGCGGCTATTTCATCGCAGATAAGGCGCAAATGGGCCGGCCTTACGAAAGAATCGGTGTCTTCCTCTCCAAAATGAAGCTTCACCACGACTTTGCGGCCTGCTTCCGCCACGGCCGGCACCCCGCTTTTCGCCAGCAGCAACTTCAGGCCGGCATTAACGGCGTCTATATCCTCTGCATCCTTGACCGGCGTGAAAAAAACCTTGCTTTTCATCTGTTCCACCTCCTGAAGTAACGACGATCCCTAAAACGCAATGCAATCCCGTAACTTTCCCGTGCTAGGAAATAAAACCAGCGGACTGCGACAGCAGGCCCTCCGTAAAACGATTTTAAGTTTTCATTATAGCCTACACCGAAGCCGATCGAAATGGCAATAGGTCGGGGCTGTGGGGGCGACGAGATTTAACATTCGAATTTTACACGTATCGTGAACAGCTCCCTTTACGGGGCTTTGTTTATGGACTATAATCAATATGTAGTCATAATAAGACTACATAGTGAGATTTCGCATGCTAAAAGAAAAATCCGCTATGAAAAAAGTGCATGATACCTATGTCCGTGCCCGCATCGACTCAGGTACGAAAGAGCGCGCAGCCGATGCGCTCGAATCGATGGGACTGTCCATTTCGGACGCAATTCGTCTGTTGATGGTGCGTGTCGCCGACGAAGGCCGCTTGCCCTTCGAAGTGAAGGTGCCAAACGCCGCCACCCGTGATGCGATTGCCGAACTGGAAGCCGGAAAAGGCAAACACCTCGCCGGCGTCGACGCATTAATGGCTGACTTGCATGAGAGCGCTTGAGCGCTCATCGGCGTTCAAGCGCGATTATAAACGTGAGGTCAAGGGCCGACACAGGGCTACACTCGACGCTGATTTGATACTCGTTCTGACGGCATTGGCCGACGACCGGCAATTGGGTCCGCATCACTGTGATCATGAACTAAGCGGCGAATGGAAGGGTTACCGCGAGTGCCACATCAGACCAGATCTACTGCTGATATACCGTAAATCGGGCGCAGGCCTCTTGCGGTTGGCCCGGCTTGGCTCGCACAGTGAGCTTTTCGGGTGACTTTGTCCCGTCGCGCGTCAAGTCATCACTCAAGTCAAGGTCAAGCCGGGCAAAAGGTCATGCCTCTACAGACCATGGCTCACGGCGCAGCCTTTCCGGGCCGCCCTATCCCACCACCGAATAGCACCGGTCGCATATCTTCGGCTGGTCTGCAAACTGTCCGACCTTGTCGGACCTTACCCAGCATCGCTCGCATTTTTCGCCCGAAGCAGTCTCGACCTGGATCTTCAAGCCGGGCAGATCGCCTTCCGGGGCCGGATCGTTCAGTGCCGATTCCGGCTCGATCAAGACCTGAGAGACGATAAAAACGGACCTGAAAAGCTCTTCGCAGCCCGCGAACTCGCTTTCGAGGCCGGGCGGTAGCGCAAGGCGCACGCGGGCGTCGAGCGGGTGGCCGATCGTTTTGTCCTTGCGGGCTGTTTCCAGGGCGCGAAGCACTTCGTTTTTCAACGCGAGGATTTTTTCCCACCGCGCCGCAAGTCGTTCGTCCCTCAGACCGGGGTCCACCTCGGGAAAAGTCAGCAAATGCACGGAGGGCTCGGCGCCGTGGTCCATCCCAAGCCAGATCTCCTCTGCGGTAAATGACAGTACAGGGGCCATCAGCCGCACGAGGGTGTTGAGGATGGTGTGAATGACAGTCTGGGCCGAGCGCCTGGCGGTGCTTCCGGCTGCTGACGTGTACAGGCGGTCCTTCAGAATATCGAGATAAAAGGAACTCAAGTCCACAACACAATAATTATGAAGGGCGTGATAGACGCGGTGGAATTCGAAACGCTCGTATCCCTGGCGGACCTTTTCGATCAGGTCCTGGAGCTGGTGGAGGGCGAACCGGTCCAGCTCGTCCATCTGCTCGCGCGGGACCGAATCGGACGCAGGATCGAAGTCATAGAGATTTCCAAGCAGGAACCTGCATGTGTTGCGGATTCTTCGGTAGGCTTCGCTAAGCCTTTTGAGGATGTCCTGCGAAATGCGCACGTCGTCCCTGTAGTCTTCAGCCGATACCCACAGGCGAAGTATCTCGGCCCCGTACTGGCGGATGATTTCCTCGGGAGCGATAACGTTCCCGATGGATTTGGACATCTTGCGGCCCTGGCCGTCAACGACGAAGCCGTGCGTAAGGACCTTTTTATAAGGGGCCGTGTTCCTGGTCCCGACGGCGGCCAGAAGAGATGAATGAAACCACCCCCGGTGTTGATCGCTGCCTTCGAGATACAGATCGGCGGGAAGGCCCAGTTCGGGCCGCTTCTCCAGAACAGCGGCAAAGGAGGTCCCGGAATCGAACCAGACGTCGAGGATGTCGGTCTCCTTTTCAACCTTTCTGCCGCCGCATCCGGGGCAGGTAAGGCCCTCGGGCAGGAGTTCTTCGGCCGGGTGTGTAAACCAGGCGTCCGCACCCTCTTTTTCGAACAGTGCGACGACGTGATCGAAAAGTTCCCTGGAGGTTATGTAGACGCCGCATTCGGAGCATCGGAACACGCTGATCGGAACTCCCCAGGAGCGCTGCCTGGATATGCACCAGTCGGGCCTGTTTGCAACCATGCCGTGAATGCGCTCCCGGCCCCAGCCAGGGAGCCACTCCACACGGTCTATCCATTCGAGCGCCTTGTCGCGCAGGCCGGTCTTCTCCATCGAAATGAACCACTGGGGTGTGGCACGGAAAATGACGGGGTTCTTGCAACGCCAGCAGTGAGGATAGCTGTGCGTGATTTCGCCCTTTTGCAGCAGCCTGCCGTTTTCTTCGAGCTTGGCGATCACGGCTTTATTAGCGTCGAAGACGAACTGTCCGGCGAAAAATTCCACCTCTTTTGTAAACCGCCCGGCGTCATCTACGGGAGAATAGATGTCCAGGCCGTATTCGAGCCCCGCTTCGTAGTCTTCGCGGCCGTGGCCCGGAGCGGTGTGGACCGCGCCCGTTCCTGCTTCCAGAGTCACATGGCGTCCGAGGATTATCAGCGAATCGCGATCCGCGAACGGGTGGCGCGCCTTGAGTCCGTTCAGTTCGGCGGCTTTGAAAGTCCGGATTGTTTTGTAGTTTTGTGCGCCGGCCGCGGCCATTACATTTTCGACAAGGCCTTCTGCAAGAATCCAGACCTCGCCGTCAACCTCGGCGGCGACGTATGTGAAGTCGGGATGCAGCGCAATGGCAAGATTTGCCGGAAGGGTCCATGGGGTGGTCGTCCAGATCAGCACATAAGAGTTCTTGCCGGCAAGTTCGGGAAATCCAGCCGTTGCTTCGGGCGTAAGAGCAAATTTGACGTAAACGGAAGGCGACTTATGGTCTGCGTATTCGACTTCGGCTTCCGCCAGGGCTGTCCGGCAACTGGTGCACCAGTAGATGGGTTTCTTGCTCCGAATAACACTGCCGTTTTCGAAAAAGCGGCCGAGTTCGCGGGCGATTGTCGCCTCATAATAATATGCCATTGTGAGATAGGGGTTGTCCCATTCTCCGATCACCCCGAGTCTTTTGAATTCGTTGCGCTGGATGTCGATGAACTTTTCGGCGTAGCGGCGGCAAAGCATGCGTCTTTCGGATAGAGACACGCTCTCTTTCTTCTTGCCCAACTCCTTATCCACCTGGTGCTCGATCGGAAGGCCGTGGCAGTCCCAGCCCGGAACGTAAACGGCGTCCATTCCGTCCATCTGGCGCGATTTTATGATTATGTCCTTGAGGATTTTGTTGAGGGCCGTGCCAAGATGGATATGGCCGTTGGCATAAGGCGGACCGTCGTGGAGGATGTAGCGCGGGCGGCCTTTGGCTTTTTCGCGCAGCCGCTCGTAGAGACCCATTTCATCCCATTTTTTTAAAAGTTCGGGTTCGCGGACCGCAAGGTTTGCCTTCATCGGAAAATCGGTCTGCGGGAGATTGAGCGTATCTTTGTAATCCATCGAGGTCTCCGGCGTCTATATCCTAAGGAATTGAAGGGTTGATCGATCTTCATCCATTGTTTGGCGAAAATTATTTATATAACACTTAATGGCGTAAACAGGAAGACGGATGTCGCTGATCGCGACCCTCGCGTCGCAAGTCACGAGTTGTAAGTCGCAAGTCGAAGGTCGAAAGATTCCTGATTAACCGTCTTAAAGGTGGTGCACGGGGTTTTCGACTTTAGACCTTCCGACTTTCGACTTCTATTCGGGTAATTATTGGCCGTGCCTGAGGCAAGGCGGATCTTGCATGATCGAAGCGCGACCGGGCCTTTAGTATAATAAGGGGTTGATTGCAATGTGGGCAAGTGTGGCCTTTTCTGCATCCATGTCGCTTGACAATACTATCGTTTATCGATAATATTATTGTCAATGGGGGCTGGTGACTGGTGATCAAGTCGTTTAGAGACAAAGAGACGGAAAAAGTTTTCAACAGAGAATTCTCCAAGAGGCTTCCACACGAGATCCAGCGAAGGGCGGCGATGCAGCTCATCTCCATCCAGTTTTCAAAGGATGTCAACGACCTTCGTATTCCTCCGGCAAACCGGCTCGAAGCGTTAAAGGGTGAGAGAGAAGGGCAATACAGCATCCGTATAAATGATCAATGGCGGATTTGTTTCCGTTGGATCGAGGGAAACGCCTTTGATGTCGAAATAGTGGACTACCACTGAGGAGGAGTTGACCATGTCGGAGAAAATGGCGCCAATCCACGCCGGCGAAATCCTTCAGGAGCTTTTCCTGGGACCCTCAGGAATCTCCGCGTACCGACTGGCCAAAGAAACAGGACTTTCGCCTACACGGATAAGCCAGATCCTGAAAGGAAAACGCGGCATCTCCGCTGAAACAGCGCTCAGGCTCAGCCGTTATTTTGGAAACTCTGCCGAATATTGGTTGGGCATTCAGGCTCAATACGACCTTGCCAAAGCGGAGGACGAGTTACTGGAACGAATTTACGCCGAGGTCAGACCTTTGGAATGGAATAAAACCATGAATAGTGACCTGTGAGATGTACTTTTTCATCGAACCGGTGGTATTGGTCAACTGTGGCAATTTTCGAGCCATTATGAGCCGCTTGGAGCTAGAGCAGCGATACAGCTGCGAGGGAAGAAGCTGATCTCGTCGAAAAGCTTTTGCTCACAGAACAATCCGATCGAGATGAGCAGCCATCATTAATCGTGTTTTGCCGGCCTGCTACCGTCATTTGCCCACAGTTTTGGCGCTCTCAGCCGCTATCGGTTCTGGAACACTTCGGTGACATGGTGAGAGAATATCCTTTATTTCCACGGCGGTCAGTTCCGGGTTTTCGACGGCAAGAAGCCCGATTCGCTTGACAATGTCCTCACTGAGCAGGATCGTCTTCCTGAGCATAATGAACCTTCCCGCCTTCCTTGCGCCTTTCGTTGCCGGCTCCGTCAATCGGCTTCCGTGTCGGAGCCGTACTTTTTGAGCTTCAGCTTGAGGGTCCTGCGGGTTATGCCGAGGCGGCGGGCGGTTTCGCTCTTATTGCCGCCTGTTTCCTTGAGTTGATTCAAGATGGCCTGCTTTTCGATGCAGGCAAGATCGGCGCCCCGCAAACCGTTGTCTGCCGGCCCGGGGCCGGGATCGTCTCCTTCAATCTTTTTCTCGAGGGCCTGCAGCGGAAGGGGCAGTTCCGCGGGGGATACATAATCTCCCTGGAGCAGTATCACCGCCCGTTCCATCGCGTTTTCGAGTTCGCGGACGTTTCCCGGCCATGTGTATCGCAGCAGAAGGTCCATCGCCCGGGGAGTGATGCCCTTTACCACCTTGCCGCTCTTCTTGTAGAAAGCGGCAAGAAAACCTTGTGCAAGCGCCGGGATATCTTCCACGCGTTCTCTCAAAGAGGGCGTGGCTATGGCAAAGACGTTCAACCGGTAATAGAGGTCTTCGCGAAAAAGACCTTCGTGTACCATTTTTTCGATATCGCGGTTCGTTGCCGCGATGAGGCGCACATCCACAGGAATCGCAGCATCGCTTCCCACCCTTTGAATTTGGCCTTCCTGGATCGCGCGCAGGAGCTTTGCCTGCATCGAAAGGGGCAACTCGCCGATTTCGTCTAAAAAGATCGTGCCGCCGTCAGCCGTGGTGAAACGCCCTTTTCGTTGCCTGTCCGCCCCGGTAAAGGCGCCCTTTTCATGGCCGAAAAGCTCGGATTCGATGAGGGTTGCCGGGATGGCGGCACAGTTTACTTCGACCAGGGGCTTTTCTCTTCTCGCGCTGTTTACATGTATCGCACGCGCAACAAGCCCTTTTCCGGTCCCGCTCTCACCGGTGATGAGCACCGTTGTGTCGGTGGGGGCGACAAGGGCGATCATCTCCAGGAGCTTTTGCATCGCCGGGCTTGAGCCCGTAAGTTCCGATGCCTGGAAACGGGCCAGTTGGCAGCGGAGCCTTTCATTTTCCTCGCGAAGACGGGTGTGCTCCAGCGCTCTTTCCATGACCACCCTGAGGGCTTCGAAGTCTATGGGTTTTGTAACGTAGTCGAAGGCGCCCGACTTGACGGCTTCCACTGCTGTGGGTATCGAAGAATAAGCCGTCACTATCACGATCGGAATGGAAGGATTATAGGAGCAGATTGCCTTGGTGGCCTCGATGCCGTCCATGTTGGGCATTCGCATATCCATGAGGATCATGTCCACGGGTTTTGAGCGGACAATGTCGAGCGCCTCCCGGCCATCGGAGGCTTCCCGCGTGCCGAATCCCCATTCCTGCATCATGGTGGTCAGCATCAGACGGTGGGAACGGTCGTCATCGGCTATCAGAATCGTGGTCTTTCGTGGTCTAGACATCCTGGACCGCCTCCGGAGGGGTGGATGGGTTTTTTGTTCGTGCGTCCGGCGGGGAATAGAACCGGATTATGAATTTTGAGCCCTTTCCGGGCGTGCTTTGCACTTCGATTTGTCCTCCGTGGGCGCCTACGAATTTGTGAACATTCGCAAGGCCCAGGCCTACC
>JAJYTC010000129.1 GCA_021793275.1 Deltaproteobacteria bacterium
GTCCCGGCCATGCGGACTACATCAAGAATATGATCACCGGGGCCGCCCAGATGGACGGAGCTATCCTGGTGGTTGCCGCCGACGACGGTCCTATGCCGCAGACCCGCGAGCACATTCTTCTGGCCCGCCAGGTCGGCGTCCCCTACATCGTTGTTTTTCTAAACAAGGTGGACATGGTCGACGACCCCGAGCTGATCGAGCTTGTCGAGCTCGAGCTTCGCGAGCTTTTGACCAAGTACGGCTTTCCCGGCGACGACATCCCGATCATTAAGGGATCTGCCCTGAAGGCCCTCGAGGCCGACGATCCGGCAGCCGATGATGCTAAGTGCGTCTTCGAACTCGTCGACGCGATCGATGCTTATATCCCCGAGCCGGTGCGCGATATCGATAAGCCCTTTTTGATGCCCATCGAGGATGTGTTTTCGATTTCCGGGCGCGGTACGGTTGTTACTGGCAGGGTCGAGCGCGGGGTTGTCAAGGTGGGCGACGAGGTGGAAATCGTGGGTTTCCGTCCCACATTCAAAACGGTTTGCACCGGTGTCGAAATGTTTCGAAAGACCCTTGATTCCGGCCAGGCCGGCGACAACATCGGTGTGCTCCTTCGCGGCACCAAAAGAGAGGAAGTCGAGCGTGGCCAGGTCGTTGCTAAGCCCGCTTCGATCACTCCCCATACGGACTTCAAGGCCGAAGTCTACGTACTAAAAAAGGAAGAGGGCGGGCGCCATACTCCATTTTTCCCCGGCTACCGGCCGCAGTTCTACTTCAGGACCACCGACGTCACCGGCGTCATGACCCTGCCCGAGGGTGTCGAGATGGTTATGCCCGGCGATAATATCAGTTGTGAGGTCAAACTCATTACGCCGGTGGCATTGGAGAAGGAGCTTCGGTTCGCCATACGCGAGGGCGGCCGCACCGTTGGCGCCGGTGTCCTTACGGAAATCATTAAATAGAGGGATTCCCTGATGCGAGTTCTAGTTACTCTGGCCTGCTCCGAATGTAAGCGCCGCAACTACAATACCACGAAGAACAAGCGGACGACTCCCGAGAAGCTGTCTTTCAGAAAGTATTGCAGGTTCTGTAATGCACATACGGAGCACAAAGAAACCAAGTAGGCTTATATGAAACTCATAGCGAAAGACGAGCAGGCTTCGAACGGCAAGGCGCGAAACGGAACGAAGGCTAAAAGGTCTGCGGCAAGGCCTGCCGTGCCGGCCAAGCCCAAAAAGGCTGACGTTGCCAGAAAGACCGATGTTTCCAAAAAGGCGGTCAAAAGATCCGGCGAGGCAGGCAAGACTTTCACCGACACTGTCCGCGATTACCTGCGGGAGGTTGTTGTCGAACTGAAAAAGGTCGTGTGGCCCTCGCGTAAGGACACCTTGGGATCGACCGCGGTAATCCTGGTTATCGTGTGTCTTACGGCCGTTTTTTTGGGCCTCGTGGATCTGGCGTTGAGTAAGTTGTTGCACTTCATGGTGCACTGAATTGTGATCGCAGGCCGTTACTGCCTGCGTCTCGATTTTTTGCCGACGGGGGAATCGTGTGGCTAATTTAAAATGGTACATCGTGCACACGTATTCGGGGTTCGAGCACAAGGTCAAATCGGCCCTCGAAGAGCGTGTCAAGGCCGAGGGCAGAGAAGTTTTCTTCGGCCAGGTGCTGGTTCCCACCGAAAAGGTCATCGAGCTGGTTAAAGGAGAGCGGAAGGCATCCTCGAGGAAATTCTACCCCGGCTATATCCTTGTGCAGATGGAGCTAAATGACGACACTTGGCATCTTGTCCGCCACACTCCCAAGGTGACCGGCTTCATTGGTAGCCAGGAAAAACCGATCCCGCTCTCGGATGCCGAAGCCGAAGGCATAATTCAGCAGATGCAGGAAGGCGCGCAGAAACCTCGCCCCAAATTCCGCTTCGAAAAGGGAGACGAGGTTCGCGTGATTGACGGGCCATTTGCCAATTTCAATGGGACGATCGACGAGGTGATTCCTGAAAAGGGCAAAGTAAGGGTCCTGGTGAGCATATTCGGCCGCTCTACTCCGGTGGAACTCGATTTCGTTCAGGTAAACCGAACATGAGGCAGGAAGCTGGGAGCAGGGAGCGGGAAGCATAGAGCTTTTCGCTTCATGCTCCCCGCTTCCCGCTACCGATTTTAGGGGAGTTGTAATGGCAAAAAAAGTCGTAACCAACATTAAATTGCAGGTCCCGGCCGGACAGGCGAACCCGTCTCCGCCCATCGGCCCCGCCCTCGGTCAGCACGGCGTTAATATCATGGAATTCTGCAAGCAGTTCAACGCCAAAACTCAGGGACAAGAAGGGATGATCATCCCCGTGGTGATCACTGTCTTTTCGGACCGGTCGTTTTCCTTCATTACAAAGACGCCCCCTGCTGCAATTCTTCTCAAAAAGGCCGCTCAGATTGCTAAAGGTTCGAGTGAACCTAACCGCAACAAGGTTGCAAAGGTGAGTATGGCTCAGGTTGAGGAAATCGCCAAGCTCAAGCTCCCCGACCTGAATGCGCGTGACCTTGAAGCCGCGGTTGCAACCATTTCCGGAACCGCGCGCAGTATGGGAATCGAAGTTGAATAAACCCGAGGAAGGGAGTTTCGAGAGTTAAAATGGCAAAGCATGGGAAAAAGTTTATTGCCGCCCGTGGCATGGTAGACCCGGCGAAACGCTATACCTTCCAGGAAGCTGTTCGCCTGGCCTCTGAAACGTCTTACGTCAAATTCGACCAGACGCTCGACATCGCGGTTCGCTTGGGCGTCGATCCCCGCCATGCGGACCAGATGGTCAGGGGCACGGTCGTTCTGCCCAACGGGCTGGGTAAAACGGTAAGGGTGCTCGCCTTCGCCAAGGGGGAGAAGGTCAAGGAGGCCCTCGATGCCGGCGCCGATTTCGCGGGCGGAGACGAACTGATCGAACAAATCCGCGGGGGATGGCTCGAATTCGATAAGACCATTGCCACCCCGGATATGATGGGGTCGGTCGGCAAGATCGGCAAATTGCTCGGCCCTAGAGGGCTTATGCCTAACGCAAAGCTTGGGACCGTCACCTTCGACGTCGGCCGTGTAATAAAAGAAATCAAGGCCGGTAAGGTGGACTTCCGGGTTGAGAAAACCGGTATCGTCCATGCCCCGATGGGCAAGGTTTCCTTTGGAGAGGAAAAACTTCTCCAGAATATCTCGGCTTTCATCGACACGCTGATTCGGATCAAGCCCTCGGCTGCCAAGGGGACCTATATGAAAGGGATCGCCTTATCGACGACCATGGGCCCCGGCATTCAGGTCGATCCGTTGGCTGTAAAGTCGATTGTTGCATAGTCGTCGGCGCTTTTAACAACTTGACTGCCGTTTGGTGTTTTCAGTCGTCGGAGACCGCGGGTACATCGGCTGATGTCTAAATTCCCGGATAGGGGCGCCCGCACAGATTCCTGAGAACCAATCAGGCGCATGGGCTCATGATAGAAATCCTCCCGTTTTCGATTCGGCAGGATCGGTCGAAAGCACACCGGCAGAAGTGAAAGGAGGCTTGCTTCACTTTGGATCGCTCCAGGAAACAACAGGTTATTGAGGAGCTTCGCGAGAAACTTGGACGCGCGAGCGCGGCCATCCTGACCGATTACAAGGGACTGACGGTTGCCGAGATAACCGGCTTGCGCGATTCTCTGGCAGCCGAAAAGGTCGACTATCAGGTTGTGAAGAACACCCTGATGCGTCTGGCATGCAGGCAGACTCCTGCATCGGTGCTTGAGTCTTCGCTGACCGGCACCTGCGCTGTTGCAATCGCCTATGACGATCCGTCCGTTCCGGCGAAAATTATTAAAAAATTCAGCAAGAGCAATGAAAAGCTGAAGCTTAAGGCAGCAGCGCTTGGAAACCGCCTGATCGACGCCGATCAGGTTCTGGCCCTGGCGGATTTGCCGCCAAAAGAGGAGTTGCTCGCCAAGATGCTCGGAACGCTCAATGCCGTTCCTACCGGTCTTGTTACGGTTTTGAGCGGGGTCCCGAGGGCTTTTGTCGGTGTGTTGGCTGCTATTCAGCGCCAGAAAGAAGAACAGGCTGCTGCTTAAGACAATTGTGGAGGATTTTAGATGGCTGTTACAAAACAGGAAGTTGTTGATTTCATCAAAGCTATGACGGTTCTCGAACTCAGCGAATTCGTTCATGAACTCGAGGAAACTTTCGGCGTGAGCGCCGCCGCCCCGGTTGCGGTCGCCGCAATGCCGGGTGCTGGTGCTGCCGAAGCCGCCGCGGTGGAAGAACAGACCGAATTCTCGGTTGTGATCACTTCCGTTGGCGACAAGAAGATCAACGTGATCAAGGAAGTAAGAGCGATTACCAATCTGGGTCTTAAGGAAGCCAAGGAACTGGTGGAAAAGGTCCCCGGAACGGTTAAGGAAGGCATCCCCAAGGCGGAGGCCGAAGCGGTCGCCAAACAGCTCACGGAAGCGGGTGCGACTGTCGAGATCAAATAAGTTTCAAAAATTTGAAAATATCGGAAATCGGCTGCCTGTGCTGGTACGACCGGCCGGTTTCCGATTTTGTTCTTTTTGGCGGCGTACCAGCGCAATGCGGCGGGCCCACAAGGGTCTTGCCCAAGGAAAAAAAAGTATGAGGCGGGGAGAAGAGCGCGCAAGGCTTTTTGCACCGCTATCACCGCTCCTCGCTACCTGGAGAGAATATGCCTACTGCACTGACCCATGAATACAGGGTACGCAAAAACTTCGGGAAAATCCACAAGATTGTGGAAATACCAAACCTTATCCAGATGCAAAAGGAAAGCTATGAGCTTTTCCTGCAAAAGGATGTTCCCCCTGAGGCAAGGGTGGAAAGAGGCCTCCAGGAGGTCTTCAAATCAGTTTTCCCTATCGAGGATTTCAGCGGGACGGCTTCACTGGAGTTTGTCCAGTACAGTTTTGGCGACGTCAAATATGAAGTTGACGAATGCCTTGCGAGGGGTATGACTTACGAGGCCCCCGTTAAGATTGTGGTGCGTCTGGTTGTCTATGACGTGGACAAGGATGCTAATACACGCTCGATTCGTGACATAAAGGAACAGGAAATCTATTTCGGCACTCTGCCGCTCATGACCGACAACGGCACATTCATCGTCAACGGGACCGAGCGGGTCATAGTGAGCCAGTTGCACCGCTCGCCCGGAATTTTCTTCGACCACGATCGTGGGAAGACTCATTCGAGCGGTAAGATACTCTATTCGGCCCGAATCATTCCCCTTCGCGGCTCCTGGCTCGACCTGGAATTCGATCCCAAGGACATTCTGTATATTCGGATAGATAGAAGGCGGAAATTTCCCGTTACCGTCCTGCTAAAAGCCCTCGGCTACTCCACCGAGGAGTTGCTCAATTACTTCTATCCAAGCGAAAAGCTCTTCCTTGCCTCCGATAATCTGATGGAGAAGGAACTCAACCCCGATATTCTCCTGGGAAGCCGGGCCTCGGAAGACATTGTGCATCCGGAAACGGGCGAAGTCCTCATAAGGAAGAACAGAAAGCTGGGCAAGCAGGCGCTAAAAAGACTGCAGGAAATTGGAATCAGCCGCCTTCCGGTTAAGGTCACTGAGCTCATCGGCGAGGTTTTGGCCCAGGACGTGATCGACTTTTCCACTGGCGAGATCATCGCCGAGTGTAACGATTCGATTAACGAGGAGATGCTTAAGGATTTCAGGGAGCGCCGGATCGAGGAAATCGAGCTGCTGCACCTGGAGGGACCCGACATCAGCCCGTCTTTCAGAAACACCTTGCTCATGGACAAGGTTAACACCATGGAGGACGCTCTGATCGAAATCTACCGAAGACTGCGCCCGAGCAATCCTCCGACTTTGGATGTCGCCAACGAATTTTTCAAAAACCTGTTTTTCAGTCCCGACCACTACGACCTTTCCGAGGTCGGGAGGCTCAAACTTAATTTGCAGCTCGGCCTCGATGTGCCGCTCGACTTCAGGGTGCTTCGAAAGGAAGACATCCTTACCTCTGTGCGCCAGTTGATAAAGTTGAAAGACTCGCAGGGACCCGTAGATGATATTGACAATCTGGGCAACAGAAGAGTGCGCGCGGTCGGCGAACTTCTTGAAAACCAGTATCGTATCGGCCTCGTGCGCATGGAGAGGGCCATTAAGGAAAGAATGACCCTCCAGGAAGTCGAAGCGCTGATGCCTCACGACCTCATTAACGCAAAACCTGTTTCCGCGGTGGTCAAGGAGTTTTTCGGAACTAGCCAGCTTTCCCAGTTCATGGACCAGACCAACCCGCTCTCCGAGATTACCCACAAGCGGCGCTTGAGCGCGCTCGGACCGGGGGGCCTTACGCGGGAGCGGGCGGGTTTCGAGGTGCGTGACGTCCACCCCACTCATTACGGCAGAATCTGCCCCATCGAGACGCCTGAAGGACCCAATATCGGTCTGATCGTCTCTTTATCCACCTATGCGCGGGTAAATCCCTACGGCTTCATTGAAACTCCCTACCGGAAGGTGGAGGGTGCGACGGCGCGCGCCGAAGTCAGTTACCTCACGGCCATGGACGAAAAAGATTATCCCATTGCCCAGGCCAATGCGGTGCTCGACGAAAGCGGACGCCTGAAGGCCGAACAGATCTCTGCTCGGAAAGCTGGTGAATTCCAAATCGTCCCGCCGATCGAGATTCGATACATGGACGTTTCCCCCAATCAGTTGGTGAGCGTTTCCGCCTCCCTCATTCCGTTTCTCGAACACGACGACGCCAACCGCGCTCTCATGGGTTCCAACATGCAGCGTCAGGCCGTGCCTCTGATCCAGACCCGCGCCCCGCTTGTGGGGACCGGGATCGAACGCATAGTGGCCAGGGACAGTGGGGTTGCCATTATCGCCAAACGCGAAGGCATCGTCGAATACGTTGACGCCACCAGGATTGTCGTGCGGGCAACCAACAGCATCGACGTCGGTTACGGCGTCGACATTTACAAGCTGATCAAGTTCCAGCGCTCGAACCAGAACACCTGCATCAACCAGAAACCGCTGGTAAAACAGGGCGATTTTGTCAAAAAGGGCCAGATACTGGCTGACGGTCCTTCTACCGACCACGGCGAACTCGCGCTCGGACGCAATGTCATGGTGGCCTTTATGAGCTGGGGCGGCTACAACTTCGAAGACTCCATCCTCGTAAGCGAGCGAATAGTAAAAGAAGACGTCTTTACTTCCATTCACATCGAGGAATTCGAGGTGGTGGCCAGGGACACCAAGCTCGGAAAGGAAGAAATCACCAAAGACATCCCCAATATCGGCGATGAAGCCCTTAAGAACCTCGACGAGAGCGGGATTATCCGGATCGGCGCCTACATAAAGCCTAACGATATCCTGGTCGGCAAGGTGACCCCCAAGGGCGAATCCCAACTCACCCCGGAAGAAAAACTGCTCAGGGCTATTTTCGGCGAGAAGGCGAGCGACGTAAAAGACACTTCTCTTCGCGTTCCCCCGGGAGTCGAGGGAATTGTCATCGACGCCAAGGTTTTCTCGCGAAAGGGAGTTGAAAAAGACGAACGGACTCGCCAGATAGAAGATCAGGAAATCGGGCGGATTTTGAAGGACCAGCGTGACGAGCTGGACATCATAAGAAAGACCGCCGTGCGGCAGATGGCCCAGGTGCTTCAGGGCAAACTTAGCGACGCTACCGTCAAGGACGGCAAGAAGATTTACATCAAGAAAGGGGAGCCTTTTGATGAAGAGGCGCTCCTGCAGGTCCCGAGCGGAATCTGGGACCAGATAAGCGCCGCCAGGGACCCCGCAGCCTCCATGGAGGTCGAGACGATTTCTTCGAATTACCGCCAGCAGGTCCAGGCGGTTAAGGAGCTTTTCGAAGAAAAGATCAACAAGCTGAGAAGAGGCGATGAGCTTCCTCCGGGCGTTATCAAGATGGTGAAAGTCTATATCGCCGTGAAAAGAAAGCTCCAGGTGGGAGACAAGATGGCCGGGCGGCACGGAAACAAAGGTGTGGTTTCCCGGATTCTTCCTTCCGAGGATATGCCTTATTTTCCTGACGGTACCCCGATGGATATCGTGTTGAATCCCCTGGGCGTTCCTTCCCGTATGAATGTCGGGCAGGTGCTGGAGACCCATCTGGGGTGGGCCGCCGCCGGCATCGGACGGCAGCTCGCGGTGATGCTCGAAGAGCATATGCGCAAAGTCAGGGAGCGTGAGACCATCGATGAAAAACTGCGGCGCATATACAACAAGCTCGAGTACGGCGAGTTTTTCGAAAATGCCTCGGAAGAAGAACTCAATAACCTCATCGCCGATCTCAAAGAGGGCATACATGTGGCTACGCCTGTTTTTGACGGTGCCGAAGAGGCGGAGATCAGAGAATTTCTCGAGGAATCCGGTGTATCGGCAACCGGCCAGTCGGCCCTCTATGATGGGCGAACGGGTCTACCTTTCGATCAGCCCGTAACGGTCGGCATTATGTACATGCTCAAACTTCACCACCTGGTCGATGACAAAATCCATGCAAGGTCCATAGGCCCTTATTCTCTGGTCACTCAACAGCCCCTTGGCGGCAAAGCCCAGTTTGGAGGTCAGAGGCTGGGTGAAATGGAAGTCTGGACTATGGAAGCCTACGGGGCCGCTTATGCGCTCCAGGAGTTTTTGACGGTAAAATCCGACGACGTGGCCGGACGCACCCGAATGTATGAAAAAATTGTTAAGGGTGACAATACGCTCGAGGCCGGACTGCCGGAGTCCTTCAATGTTCTGGTAAAGGAGCTGCAGGCGCTTGCTTTGGATGTAAGGCTCCTCGAAGAAGAGGAAGGCAATTAAGCAGTGGTCCCGCGGCGCCGGATCGCCGCCGCAAAGGCCCGCATCCGGTGCCGTTTTTGATGTGACCGCGCAAGGAGGTCCCTTTGAAAGAACTCTATTCTCTTTTTACCAAACCGAAAGACCCGTTGAATTTCAACGCCGTAAAAATCATGATTTCATCTCCCGAAAGAATCAGGGAGTGGTCTTACGGAGAGGTTAAAAAACCGGAAACGATAAATTACCGTACGTTCAAGCCCGAGCGCGACGGGCTTTTCTGCGCCCGAATATTCGGCCCTATCAAAGATTATGAATGCAACTGCGGCAAGTACAAGCGGATGAAGCACAGGGGCGTGGTCTGCGAAAAGTGCGGGGTCGAGGTGATACAAAGCAAAGTGCGCCGCGAGCGGATGGGCCATATCGAACTGGCTTCTCCGGTGGCTCACATCTGGTTTTTGCGAAGTCTTCCGAGCAAGATCGGAAATCTGCTCGATCTGACGCTTCGTGAACTCGAAAAAGTGCTTTATTTCGATTCCTACATTATGCTTGATCCGGGCGAAACGAACCTGCAAAAGGGCGAGATGCTCACCGAGGAACGCTATCGGCAACTCGTGCAGGAACACGGAGCAAACTTCACGGCCGGCATCGGCGCCGAAGCCATCAAGCAGTTGCTGGCCGGCCAGGATCTCGAGAAGCTCGCCGCCGAGCTGCGCGATGAAATGGTCAAGACCAACTCGGTGGCCAAACGCAAAAAGCTGGCCAAACGGCTCAAGATCATCGATGCGTTCCGCGAGTCGGAAAACCGGCCGGAATGGATGATAATGGACGTCATTCCGGTGCTTCCGCCAGATCTGCGGCCACTGGTTCCCCTGGATGGCGGAAGGTTTGCCACAAGCGATCTCAATGACCTCTACCGGCGCGTAATCAACCGCAACAATCGGCTGAAACGCCTCCAGGAACTCAACGCTCCGGACATCATTATTCGCAATGAAAAAAGAATGCTCCAGGAAGCCGTTGACGTTTTGTTCGACAATGGGCGCCGTGGCAAGACGATAACCGGTGCGAGCAAGCGTCCCCTGAAGTCCCTTAGCGACATGCTCAAGGGAAAACAGGGCCGGTTCAGACAAAACCTTCTGGGTAAACGAGTCGATTATTCGGGGCGCACCGTGATCGTGATCGGCCCCAATCTTAGACTGCACCAGTGCGGGCTGCCCAAAAAGATGGCCCTCGAGCTCTTCAAGCCTTTCATCTACAACAAGCTCGAAGAAAAGGGATATGTCACCACAATAAAAGCTGCGAAAAAAATGGTCGAGCGTGAAACGCCCGAGGTCTGGGACACCCTCGACGAAGTGGTGCGGGAGTTTCCTGTGATGCTAAACCGTGCGCCGACCCTTCATCGGCTCGGCATCCAGGCCTTCGAACCCATCCTTATCGAAGGCAAGGCCATCCAGCTCCATCCGCTGGTTTGCACCGCCTTTAACGCCGACTTCGACGGCGACCAGATGGCCGTTCACGTCCCGCTTTCCATTGAAGCCCAGACCGAGGCCCGGGTGCTCATGATGTCCACCAATAACATTCTGAGCCCTGCGCACGGCGATCCGATCATTGTGCCTTCTCAGGACATCGTGCTCGGAATTTACTACATGACGCGCGAAAAGCCTTTCGCTAAGGGGGCGACCCCGCCCTTCGCCGATGCCGAGGAACTCAATCGGCTGATCGCCAAAGGAGAGCTGCGCGTCTACAACAGCCCCGAGGAAGTCCGTTCCGCCTATGACTCCGGGGAAGCCGATCTGCATGCGGGCGTGGTCGTCCGGTTCCGTATCGCCGCCAGGCGCGACGGGGTCGTAGACCATATAAACGACAGGGAAATCGGCTTCATGGGCGACGGAAAAAGGCCCGTTTACGCTCTTACCGACGCCAAGTCGCTAGTATTGCGGAAAATATTTGTTCAGCCCGGAGATCAAGTCCTCGCCGGCCATTTAATGGCCGAGGAATTGGTCAGAACGACAGTGGGGCGGGTGCTCTTGTCGGAGATTTTGCCCGATGAGGTCCCCTTTTCCTCCGTTAACAGGGTAATGAACAAAAAGGCCCTGGCCCAGTTGATCGATACCTGCTACAGAAGCGCCGGGGTGAAGGCCACCGTCATTCTTGCCGACAAGCTCAAGGACACCGGCTACGATTATGCGACCCGCTCGGGAATCTCCATTTCGATCAAAGATATGACGATCCCGCAGCGTAAGTCCGAAATTCTGCAGGTCGCCTTTGACCAGGTGCAGGAAATCGAGCGACAGTACAACGAAGGTTTGATAACCGAGGGCGAAAAATACAATAAGGCGGTCGATATCTGGGCCAAGGCGACTGAAGATGTTGCCGCCGAGATGATGAAAGAGATCGGGGCAAGCGAGATGCCCGGGCTCGACGGTGTGAACACGCGTGTCGAGTCCTTCAATCCGATCTACATGATGGCCGATTCCGGGGCGCGCGGCAGTAAGGACCAGATGCGTCAGTTGGCCGGTATGCGCGGTCTTATGGCCAAGCCTTCGGGTGAAATCATCGAAACCCCGATTACGGCCAACTTCCGTGAAGGCCTCACCGTTCTGCAGTACTTCATTTCGACCCACGGCGCCCGAAAAGGTCTCGCGGACACGGCCCTCAAGACCGCCAACTCCGGTTACCTTACACGCCGCCTGGTCGACGTTTCTCAGGACGTGATCATTGCGGAGACCGACTGCGGCACAATGGACGGAATCGAGGTCGAAGCGCTCCTCGAAGCCGGTGAAATAATCCAGAGACTGGGAGACCGTATTCTTGGCCGCACGGCGCAGGAGGACATCGTCGATCCGGTAACCGGCGAGGTGATCGTACCGATGGGCGATGAGATAGATGAGAAAAAGGTCATCGAAATCGAAGATGCCGGTATCGAGAAAGTGAACATTCGTTCTGCGCTTACCTGCCGCTCCACCAGGGGAATTTGCGCTATGTGCTACGGGCGAGACCTCGCTCAGGGCAAACTCGCCGAAATAGGCGAGGCCGTCGGCATCATTGCCGCCCAGTCCATTGGAGAGCCCGGAACGCAGCTTACAATGCGTACCTTCCATATCGGCGGCACGGCCAGCAAGAGCATCGAACGTACCTCGATCAGCAACCGCTATGCGGGCGCTGTCAAGTTCATCAATTTGAATATTGTTCGCAACCGCGAGGGCGATCAGGTCGCCATGAACCGCAACGGTGAAATCAGCATCATCAGCGAAACGGGCCGCGAGCGCGAACGCTACGTAATAGTCTACGGGGCCAAACTGAAGGTCAACGAAGGCCAGCGGGTCGAACCCGACACCCTGCTTGCCGAATGGGACCCGTTCACTACCCCGATTCTTACGGAAGTGCCCGGTGCCATCAAGTTTGGCGACATAATCGAAGGCCAGACAATGCTGGAAAAACTCGACCCCGTAACAGGCAAATCGAGCAAAGTGGTTGTCGAATTTCGCGACGCCGATGTTCGCCCCAGGATCTCGGTCAAGGACGAAAAAGGAAAAACTGCCAAGGTCGGTGAAGGCGGTGCGGCCCGTTACTTTATGCCGGTCGGCGCCATTATGATGGTCACCGAGGGCGATCAGGTCTTTCCCGGAGACGTTCTTGCCAGGATCCCGCGCGAGACCACCAAGACAAAGGACATCACCGGCGGTCTGCCAAGGGTTGCGGAACTCTTCGAGGTGCGCAAACCGAAGGAAAATGCCGTGATTACCGAAATCGACGGCGTGGTGGGCTTCGGTAAAGACACCAAGGGAAAGCGCAAGGTCACTATAACTCCTCAGGTGGGGGATGCCCGTGAGTACCTGATCCCCAAGGGCAAGCACATCAGTGTGCACGAGGGCGATTATGTGCGTGCCGGCGAAGCGCTGATGGACGGCTCGCCCAATCCTCACGACATCCTGACGGTCCTTGGCGAAAAAGAGGTCGCCAAATACCTTGTCGACGAAGTCCAGCAGGTCTACCGCCTGCAGGGCGTCAAGATCAATGACAAGCATATAGAGGTCATCGTCAGGCAGATGCTCAGGCGTGTGCGGATCACCGATCCGGGAGACTCCGAGTTCCTTCTGGGCGAGCATGTGGAAAAGCCGATCTTCGAAGAAGTCAACAGCCGGCTCGTCGCCATGGGGCAGCGCCCGGCGGCTGCCGAACCATTGCTGCTTGGCATCACCAAGGCGTCTTTGAGCACGCAGAGCTTCATTTCTGCGGCCTCTTTCCAGGAGACTACCAAAGTGCTCACTGATGCTGCCACGGCCGGAAAGGTCGACAACCTCCTCGGCCTCAAAGAGAACGTCATTATGGGCAGGCTGATTCCCGCCGGTTCGGGACTCAGGCAGTACCGGGAAATCCGGAAATAAATGGAGGAGCGGACATGGAAGCGCGAGATCCGGTGTGCACACTGTGCCTTATGCAACCAATGGCTTTGCGATATCATTTGTCCGCCCTTCGTTTTAAGCTTGACATTGGGTTCGTGTTCCTATAAAAACAGAGAATTTTCCAGCGAGGAAAGTTGGGCGGCCCTGTACCGCCTTTTTAATCTATCTACCGGTTACGGGAGTTTAAAAAAGTAATGCCCACTATCAACCAACTGGTAAGGAAGGGGAGGGAGGAAGTCCGGAAAAAATCCAGCACTCCGGCACTTCAAAGCTGCCCTCAGAAACGCGGGGTCTGTGTGCGCGTCTATACGACGACGCCCAAAAAGCCTAATTCAGCCCTGCGCAAAATCGCCCGTGTCCGCTTGACAAACGGTGTGGAAGTCACT
>JAJYTC010000130.1 GCA_021793275.1 Deltaproteobacteria bacterium
TGAAAAAAGGTAAAAGCGAGGCGCCCCTCAAAGGCCTTTTGGGAAAGGCGATAGACTCTATCCTCTCTCGGTGGTCCAGACTGATTCGCTATCTTGAAAACGGGCATATCACTCCGGACAATAACGCCGCAGAGAAAGCAATCCGACCCTTCGTGACGGGGCGAAAAAATTGGTTATTTTCAGGCAGCTCGAACGGAGCAGATGCCGCAGCCGCCCTTTACAGCCTCATCGAGACCGCCGAAGCATGCGGGCTGGATGCTTACCAATATCTTCGGCTTCTTTTCGAAAAAATCCCATACGCCCGTACCGAGGCCGATTACGAAGCGCTTCTTCCACAAAATATTACCGATTGATCTCTTGCCGATCCACAGCAAAACAATGGATTTGTCAAATCGGAGGTGAAAGTCCCACCACCGGGGTACTATCCATGAGAATCAGCTTGGTTCGCTTGTGAGAGCGGAGCGAACAAACCGCTTGCGCCACATATTATTCAGAAAGTCTGTGCTTGGACGCTCAAAGAGGCGATATATAACAAGCGAACAAATCATGGTAGCAATGACAAATAATGCCACACATATATCAACATAAACAAGTGATACTATTCCGAGCCTGTGCAGGATTAGTCCCATTGTCCGAGAGAAAAACTGATGAATGAGGTATAGAGAGTAAGATGCATCTCCAAGAAGAACTGCAGAGGCTAAAATTGTATTTTTAACGAATGGTAGCGATACCGCACCAAAAACGAGAATTGCTGAGAATATACCAAATTTTATTTCTCTGGGAAAATCAATGAAATATATCATTTGACACAATAGCCCGGCAGCTCCAATAAATACGATTATCCATGAAAAAGTTACATGTGAAAAATTACGTAACGAATAAAATTCATATATCCACATCCCAGCAACAAACTCTAAAATAATACCATTAGTGTAAAATTGAATAATAAGTAAATTCTGTGGAACAAACATCCATCCAATAATAACTAGTACCACAAAAAAGCCTGATACTGCGATGATCGGCTTTCTACACAGTGACAAACAGATCGCGAAAACTATGTAAAAAAACATTTCATAGTTCAACGTCCACCCAACATTTAAGACAGGTTCGATCAAACCTTTTTCTTTAGCGAATGGAATAAACAGAAGCGACTTTAAAAGATATAGTGGATTTGCTTTAGTTGAATACAAGACGCTCGGAGAAAAATACGCAACAGTGAAAACAGCAATCGTCATCGTCCAGTAAAGTGGAACTACACGAAAAATCCTCCTGCGCAAGAAATCAATCCCGCCGGAACACGAGCCCGATGTGAGAGCTATCACAAATCCACTGATAACGAAAAATATATCAACGCCCGAGTTTCCATCAAGAATAATAAATTTATGCGAAACATGTTTGTTTAACTCCAAACTGAAGTGAATAGCAACAACAAATGATGCAGCGATAAACCTGAGGACCTGTATGCTCTCAAATCGTCGTTTCTTTACCATTGCACCCCCCCGCAAAGAACCCTAACAGGTTGCGGAAAAAAGGGACTCTTCTGAACGAGGTCTTTTCTTGAAAGTTTTTCGAGAAACATTCTACGATAATAAAAGAATAAAAGAGTCTCGGCAGTTGGTGGTCGGATCTTCTCATCGCTTTCCTTGCCGGGTTTGTATTGTAAATTAGGTAGTTTGATAATACATTAAACACGGCAAAAACGCACTTCTATAAGTGAGTTTTTCAGCAACCTGATAGTGGAAAAAGTTGATGATTACTAATATCTTCATCAATCTCCGAACATGTGGCAGGATTGGATATTGTGGCTCTGCGGTCCTTTTTCAGAACCAAGAGTCATTAGATGTTCGCTAATCAATAAAGATCTTAGTAAGTTTGCTTATCTAAGGCGTTTGCTTTGATTACGGACCGGTAGTCCGACAGCGCAGCAATGGCCTCCTCGGCAAGATTTCCTTCCTCATGCCTATTTGCATGATGCCTCTATAACACAGGGAAAGGGATGCCATTAGATAAAAAATTTTTAGGTGAATGATAGGGAAAAGCTATAACTATTGCAGCATGCCTAAATACGTCTGAAAGTGGAGTTTTTTGGCTCCATACCAGAATCATTCGATGCGGTAACCTCGACTGAAAATTTCCCGAATCCGCTGATCACTCTACAAAGAACTCCATTCCGGCCCCCTGGCAAATGTAGATGAAACGCCGCTTCAGGTTTTAAACGAACCTGGAAGGGCAACATCACAAAATCATACATGTGGGTATTCGGTGGCGGGCTGCCAGATAAGCCGGTGATTTTATTCAAGTACTCAGAAACCCGTTCGGCGGAGGTCGCCCAGGGGGGGCCTTGGCAGGGTACTCCGGCTATTGTCAAACGGATGGCTTCCCGGGCTATGATACCCTTGAGGTTTCAAATCCCGGCATCCTTATGGTGGTTGTTTTTTCCACGCACGCCGAAACTTTGTGAAGATTATCGATGCGCGCGGAAAAGCGGCAAAGAATAAGCCCGGCAGTCCCGAGGTCGCTCTGGACTATATCGGCCAGCTCTATCGGATTGAAAAAATTGCACGGGAAAAGCACCTGTCTCCTGGTGAGATGGTTTCGTTCCGCAGAGGGCAGGCCGTAGCGGACCTTAGCGATTTGCCCGGCCAGGCGCTAAACTATACTCTCACGCGATGGTACAAGCTCATCGGGTACATCGAAGACGGGCACATCACACCGGATAATAATGCCGCCGCCACTCTCTACAGCCTGATTGAAACAGCCAAGGCCTGCGGGCTCGATCCTTATCGATACATCCGTTATCTTTTTTCAAAGCTCCCTTACGCGCTAATCGATCAGGACTACAGGGCACTGCTGCCCCGGAATCTAACACCCGAGGTCCTCACCCGGTTCGCGGCCAGCCCATAATCTTTGTACAGCCAATCCTGATCGGCCGCATTATCACGCTTTAAGAACCTGTGGCAACAGAAGTTTTTTAAAATAGTGCGCTTCGCCGAACGCTTAGTTGCGTCTTCATAGACTCCGACTTATATATTTTGCCATAGTCCTATTTTTTGGTGCCCTCCCTTCTTTGATTATCCAACCGAGGAGCAGCCATGAAACTGAGCAACAAACTCGCGGCAGAATTCATTGGAACTTTCTTGCTTGTTTTCGGTGGATGCGGCAGCGCGGTCCTGGCGGCCGGCTTCCCCAAACTTGGAATCGGATTTATTGGAGTCGCATTCGCCTTCGGCCTCACGCTCCTTACGATGGCCTACGCAATCGGTCATATCTCCGGCTGCCACATCAACCCAGCCGTTTCCATCGGCCTGTGGGCCGGAAAGCGCTCCCCCGCTTCAGAACTCTTGCCTTACATCATCGTCCAGGTGGCCGGGGCCATTCTCGCGTCCTCGATCCTTTACCTGATTGGCAGCGGAATACCGACTTTCCATTTGAGCAGCGGGTTTGCGACGAACGGCTACGGCGAGCATTCGCCGGGAGGCTATTCCCTGTTCTCATGTTTTGTCACCGAGGTTGTTCTGACATTCATGTTTCTCATGATAATAATGGGCTCGACTCACGGGAACGCGCCAAAAGGGTTCGCCCCCATCGCAATCGGCTTAGGTCTCACTCTTATTCACCTTATAGGGATTGAGGAACTATGTTCAAAGAGTTCAAGGAATTCGCCATGCGGGGCAACGTGGTAGACATGGCTGTAGGTATCGTTATCGGCGCGGCTTTCGGGACCATTGTCAAGTCGTTCGTAAGCGATGTTCTGATGCCCCCCCTCGGTTTGCTCCTGGGGCATGTCGATTTCTCCAACTTTTTCATTACACTGAAAGAAGGAGCCAAAGCCGCCGGTCCCTACGCTTCCCTGGCCGCGGCGAAAGCTGCCGGAGCGGTTACCCTCAACTACGGATTTTTCATCAACACTATCATCAGCTTTATTATCGTAGCGTTCGCCGTGTTTCTGGTGATAAGGGCCATCAATCGCATGAAACGAGAAGATGGCGCGCCGGTTGAACCCGACACCAAGGATTGCCCCTTCTGCTTCAGCGCCATCCCCATCAAGGCCAGTCGCTGCCCGCATTGCACCTCACAGTTGTAACAAGCAAGGGTGACGCAATGAATGGAACCAGGGCAGCTTTTTGAACAGGCGCCCCGGCAGGCCAAGCCAATTTGATTTCGCATGATTGCCCCCCTGTTCCCTTTTATATTGTCCAGCACCAACAAATTGGGACAAGGGGGGCGGAAAAGCTTACGCGCTCAATACCGGCCCCGCGACCGGCCTTCGGGATTTTCCGGGAATCCTTTGGTATGTTGGCCGCTCAGTAAAGTCAGATCTCAAGCAAACCATCTTTTGCCTCAAAATTATTCTGCACAGTCGGATACCTTCAGCCATTCATGCCGAGGAGTGACTTCGACACAAATAGAATCGGCAACCCTGGCCTTTTTCAGTGCCTTGGGAATTTGGGTAAACAGAGTTTAGACCATATGCAATTTATCGTCTAGGCCGACTGCTTGCTCAGGGCGCACAAAGGGTGTCATTCTTCTTTTTCGGCGAGACTCCGAATCATGATATTTATTTTTATAAAGCAAGATCTCGTCTTTTACCGTGAAAAATGCCCTGACGACTTCAGGATCAAAGTGAGCTCCGGAGTTCTCTTCGATAATTGCAAAAGACTTTTCCAGCGAAAACGGTTCCTTATATGGCCGCTTCGAAATCAAGGCATCGAAGACATCGGCTATGGCGACTATGCGGCCTGTTAGCAGGATCTCTTTTCCTTTCAGTCCGTACGGATAGCCTGTGCCGTCCCATTTCTCATGATGAGTCAAAGCAATGACTTTGCCCAATCGAATGAACGCACTGGAACTTTCATTAAGTATCTGGGCGCCGATGGTGGTGTGCTGTTTCATAATTTTCCATTCATCAGGTTCAAGCTTGCCGGGCTTCAACAGGATACGGTCGGGGATTCCAATCTTGCCCAGATCGTGCATGGGCGCCGCGTAGAGAATGGCTTGAACACTCTGGTCCTTGAGCCCGATCCGGCGAGCGACTGCTGCCGCATAGTTGCTCATACGCTGAATGTGAGCCCCCGTATCCTCATCTTTATACTCGGCGGCCATGGAGAGGCGATTGATTGTGTCCAGGGAGGCAGCTTTTATCTTTTCCATTGATCTCCTCAGCTGTTCAGTTCTCTTCTCAACCTCGATTTCCAATTCCATCTGATAATTTTTCATGTGTTTGTAATAGGCTCTCACTTTGAGAAGGGATCGCACCCTTGCGATAAGTTCGGCCACATTAATCGGTTTGGTCAGAAAATCGTCGACACCTAATTCCAAGGCCTGGGCCTTGTGCCCAAGCGTTGAGAGGGCGGTAACCATCACTATCGGAATGAGCGCGAAGTCATCATTCGCTTTCAGCCTCTTGGCGACATCAAATCCACTCATTCCGGGCATTTTTATGTCGAGCAACAAGAGGTCCGGCGAGAATTTTTCGACCTGTTTCAATGCCTCCTCGCCGTTGGATGCTTCAGCAATGGAATAATTCTGCCTCGTGAGTATGCCGGAAATCAACTTGCGATTGTAATCTTCGTCATCGACTATCAAGATCCTGGCTCTATCCGGCATTGGCCCCTCCCGATTTTGGTTTCGCCCGAGACCACCCATTGACGACTTTATGCAAGGCTTTGCGAATTTTGCCGACCATTGGAGGTTTACTCAAGATGTAATCCACCTCGGCAGGCATTTGTCCCTCGGCCTTCATTCTCGCGCCCCAACCGGTCAGAAGGATTACCGGGGTCCCCAACGATTCCCTTTTTACAGTGGCGGCAACCCGGCGGCCGTCTACATACGGCATCCCCAGGTCGGTGATCACGACATCGAAGGGTTTCCCCACGGCGATGGCTTGCCTGAATATCTCGAGGCCTTCGGCCCCCCCGTCGGCAACCTGGACAGTGTGTCCGTCCTGCTCCAGCAGTTCTTTGACAAGACGCCTTTGAACAGGCTCATCGTCAATGCAGAGGATTTCCATGGCCGGGGGCACGGATTTACTTGCAAAATCATTTTCAGACGGTCCCGAGGATTCGAGAATCGGGAAGCGAAGACAAACCGTAGCGCCTTTGTCTAATTCGCTAGTTATCTCCATCTCTCCGTCATGGCGCTGAACTACTCCGTAGACCATCGCAAGCCCCAAGCCCGTACCCTTTTCGTTCTTGGTCGTGAAAAACGGCTCAAGACAACGTCTTTTCGTCTCGTCGTCCATTCCGATCCCTGTATCCCTGATTTCGAGGACCGCCATGTCTTTTCCCGAGGTATAAGTGCGAAGCATGATCTTGCCACCGAGAGGCATAGCGTCGACAGCGTTGAAGATGAGGTTTGTCAGCGCTTCGCGAATTTCAGTCTCAAGACCTCCGAAAAGAGGCATCTCTTCTTGCAAATCTGTTTCTATCTCTATGACGGCGCCTTGGACCAGGGGCATGTCTTTCCAGCGTGGTTTCGTAAGATCGATCACTTGCCTTACCAACTGGTTGAGCTCGATTGGCAGCAGGATCTCCTGCTCGTCACGTTTGCGGTAGAACTGCCGCATTCCGGCCGCGATATTGGCAATATCGATACCGGCAGTCCTTATCATCTCCAAACCGCTTCTTACGGTATCGCTTAGCTGCTCGGCTTCAAATTCGAGCAGCATGTCGGTGTAGCCCACTATCGGTCCCAGGGCGTTATTTATGTCATGGACAATCCCGCTCGCCATTTGTCCCAGTGCGCCAAGCCTCTCCTGTTGGAGCACGACTTCCTGGGTACGGCGCAACTCTTCATAAGAGTTTAGAAGCGATTCATGCAGATAGGCCTGGTGGGCGGCAACCGAGACATGCTCGCCTACTTTTCCTATGAAATCGAGATCTTGATCACTGAAGGCGCCTTTTTCTCTTCTCCCGAGCACAATTACCCCCACCAACGAACTCTCTACCGCCATCGGCGCCACCAACATCGCCCCCATTCCAACCTCGGTCCATTTGGCGCA
Organism: Deltaproteobacteria bacterium; assembly: GCA_021793275.1. Classification (GTDB taxonomy): domain Bacteria; phylum Desulfobacterota; class Syntrophobacteria; order Syntrophobacterales; family Syntrophobacteraceae; genus SbD1. The sequence continues at coordinate 7,001 of JAJYTC010000130.1, forward strand.
AACTCCGCCCGGCTGATTCGCCACGTCCGGAATGTAGATTATTTTTCGTTCAGGATATTCGGCGAAGCCTAGCTCATCGGGAGGCAGGGCTACTCCCTCGGCCATTCCGATCCTTTCATGAAACTCCCTGCATTTATTCCCGATGGCCGTTAGAGTGAACTTCATGCAGGCAGGATCAAACGACCACACACAACCGTAATCTATGGCCGAGTAATTCTCGAGATATCCGAGCACAACGTTAAAGATGCTGTTCATATCATGCCTGGCAAGAACACCTTTAGCGATCTCATTGAGCAGGTTCATGCGCTGGAGTTGTTTGTCTCTGGCAGCCTCGGCCTTTTTATGTTCGGTGACGTCGCGAGTAACCTCGGAAAATCCGCGCAGTCTTCCGTCTGCGTACTGCAAAGCGGTGACAACAACATTGGCATAGAAGCGAGAACCATCCTTGCGAACGCGCCACATTTCCTCTTCAGTCCGTCCTTGGGCGCGTGCTCGACTAAGAAGCTCAAGCGGCAGATTCCGTGCTCGATCTTCGGGCGTATAAAAGCAGGTGACGTGATGGCCGATAATCGCATCAGCCCGATAGCCGTTAATCAGTTCCGCCCCCTTGTTCCAACTGACTACGCACCCCTTGGTGTCAAGAATAACGAAGGCGTAGTCGTGAACCTCCTGCACAAACAACCTGAGCCGTTCCTCGCTTTCCATCAGGGCGGTATTAGTCTGCAGGAGATCTCGGCTCCTCTCCCGGACTCTTTGTTCAAGTTTTTCTTTTTCCTCCCGCAGTTGTTCAGCATACTGTCGTTGTGACAATGCGAGAGCAAGGTTTGCCGAAATTGCCTCAAGCGTGGAGAGAAGTTCCTTGGAAAGCATTCCGGGGCGCCGGTCTTCAAACTGGAGAAGCCCGAACGTCTGTTCGCGAAAGCGCAGCGGGATAAGAGCCGAAGACTCATAGCCGGCTTGAACGCAACGCCCCCTGATACTCTGTCTGAGCTCCGGCGACTCTTTTAGAAGCAGCGTGTTAGAGTTGGTCCAGAGGCTTCCATATTGGGTAACAAATGGCAGGTTGCGGTCGACCCTGCCTTGAAGGACAGCGCCGCAGGCACATTCCAGGGCGACTTCGCCATTTTCATCACGATCGTCGTTTGCCCCGTGGTTACCGGGGCAAAGGCTGTTTTCCAGAAGGATAAATTCCTCGCTCATCCCTCTGGTTTGGAAGTACGGATAATCATTACCTTCTCTTAGCCTCAGTCCAACGGCATCAAAAGTTGTCCATTCAGCGAGCAGGCCAACCACTTCTCTTAGCAACTCGGGAGTTGTCACCCCCTTCCCGATGCAGTTCAAAATCTCAATGATCATCGAACTTGCATCCGTTGGTTTGTGCAGATCACTCATTTGGCGTTCCTATCCATGGGTGTTCTCCAGCTACGATTTTGCTCCAGGAGCCCTCCAAGCATAGGGCCTTGCCGGGCGTTTGCACGGCTGCCTCCTTTATACGTACTGTAATGATTCGATTGAGCAAAAGTAATACCAAATATCTCATATTCAAGTATGGAAAATTATTAGATCGCTGAGACTCACTTCTTTTTTCAGGTACGCCATGACAAAACTTTGACAGATTAGCAGAAAGCTGAAAAAGAAGTAGTTGAACCCGGCCGGGCAAATTCCCTGCCAGGGCAAACGCTTCTAACTGATAAGCCACAACCCATGGCCGGCGAACTGCCGTCGTTTGAGATCACCCATCTTGACAGAAGGCAGATGGAGGGAGACAGGAGGAGCGGTCTATGTTGCCACTTTGCCGATGCCTTGATGAACCTTATCCGGCACTTCCATAGTTTAGTGCACCGCGAATGAACGCAAATGGACGCGAATACGTAGAGAGTGACCTGAGATATGAGGCTGTTGGCTGCGCAATGGCCGTCATCAACGCGTCGGGGCGCGGTCTTCGTGAAAAGACCTATGAGCGGGCCTTATGTGTTGAATTCGAGTCCCGGGGGTTTTCATTCCCAGAACAATACATTTACCCGGTCTATTACCGGAGTCAACATATCGCTGACTACATACCCGATCTCGAAATTGAACATCGCCTCATTTTAAAGGTCAATTCCTCCGGGAACCTGCATTTTTTTCTCCGGGTGGCGTGGCTCTCATCGAACCATTTGTTCGGTACGTAGAGTTCCGCGTCGAGCAGTGCATACCCCTGGGGGGATGCGTAGGCGGCCAAGACCCCGACCTGAGCGTTTTCGACTTTGCCCAGAGAGCCGCAATACTGTTTGGCCACTCCAGCAGAATCTTCTCCTTTCTTCGCGAATCCGGACTCGTCGAATATCAAAACGCCGGCAGGGTCGCTCATATCGCTTGCGACAAGCTCGTGATACTTTTTGATCATCCCGGCTTCGTCCCAGACTACGTCACTTATGAACCGTCGCATGGATCGCACCTCTCCACCCTCGACCTGCAGGGCAATAGGCTCGATGGATTTTCTTTCTACCTGACTGAATTGCCCAATGAGATAGCGATGGAGATTATCGCGAGGTTCGCTCCTCGAAAAACATTCGTCGAACTCACCCAAGAAATTTCGTAGTTGGGGGTCGAACGCCTCCCCATCTTGCGCTACAATCGAAAACTTCGGAACCGGGTACGGCTCATCCAAACATGGGCAACGTGGCAACATAGTCTGCTCCTCCTCATGTAAAGATTTTGGAGAGCAGAATATACAGATTTCATTAATGGTCAAGATGTGGTTAGGGCGGATCGGTTAGCTCATGGGGCTGCACCATAATCAGGCACTTAGCGCCCCCTACCCCGCCAGGCCCAGCCTCCATTTCGCCTCGCCCCGTTTTTCCTTCCATCGATCACCATTCGCGAAAGAATGCTGATCACCAGGACGAAAAAGGTGACGAATAGGGCGGCCGCATAGGCAAGGGCGTGCGCGCCGGAGAACGGCTCGGTAATGAAGGCCCAAATCGCGTAAGTCAGGTAGCCGATGGGCTCCCGGGTGATATGGCCGTTCCAGAGATAATTGGACCAGCCGGCGGTATAGAGAAGCGGCGCCGTCTCGCCAACCGAGATAGCGAAGGCGAGCAGGGTGCCGGTTAAAATGCCGGGAAGCGCCATCCGCACGCAGATGCTCAAAGCCACCCGGGCGTCGCCTGCGCCCAGGGCATAGGCGGACTCGCGCACTCCGCGCGGGACCTGATTGATCGCCATCTCGCTCGTGCGGCATATATAAGGAAGGCAGATGATGGCCAGCGCAACGCTGCCGGCCGCTACCGAGAATTGCCACCCGAGGGTCACCACCATCGTAATATAGCCGAAATAGCCGATCACTATGGAAGGAACACCGACGAGCACGTCGGCCAGAAAGCGGATTGTCGGGGCGAGACGGCCGGTATCAAACATCGAAAGATAGATACCGGCCGCAAGACCTGGCGGAACGGCCAGCATGAGCCCGCCGACAGCGAGCACCACCGTGCCTTCTATGGCATTCAGGAGACCACCGCTTGTCCCCGAGGTTACATGGGTAAGCGCTTCGAGGCTGAGAGCGGTGATGCCGCGAAGAAAAATAGTGACAAGGATCCACACCATTGCGCTTCCAAGCAGAAGAAAGGCAAGCGCGCTAAAACCCCAGCCGATAATGTCGAGAAAGCGTCGCCGCAGAAGGTGGGCGCTCATGAGGCGATTCGAAGGGGCTCTCATTTTGTCCTCACGTTTCTTCGGCCTTCGTAATAGAGAAGGACCCGGGCCAGGCCGTTAACAAAAATGGAAATCAGGCAGAGCACCAGCGCCACCTCTGCCAGCGAACGGACCGCCATGCCGGTTGGGTCCTGCAGAGCGCTGTCAAGCTGCGAGACTATGAACGAGGCCATGGTGGAAATCGGCGTGTAGATGTTGGCCGGCAGATAGTTAAGAGCATTTCCGCTGACCATGAGAACCGCCATGGTCTCGCCGAGAGCGCGGCCGGTGGCAAGTATGCTCGATCCTACCAAAACCCGCCGCACACCGGGCAGCAGCACCAGCCGCACGGTCTCGAACCGGCTCGCGCCAAGCGCCATTGCGCATTCGCGCAGGGCCACCGGCTGGCTTACCAGCGCATCGCGCAGCGTAGCCGTGATCAAGGGCACGATCATCAGGGTCAGCACCAGACCGGCGGTAAGAAGCCCGTAGCCGCTGCCGGTCGAGCCGCCGAAAAAGGGGAGGAAGCCGAGCCACTTGGCCATGAATGGAAAAAGATGATGGCCGAGAAACGGGATCAGCACCACGTAACCCCAAAGTCCATACACCACGCTGGGGATAGCAGCGAGCAGCTCGACGAGAAACGAAAACCAGGGCCGCATCAGGGGCGGGATGCCTTCAGCCAGGAAGACTGCTGTGCCGATGCCTACGGGAACCGCGATAAAGAGCGCGATCAAAGTGCTGAGCAAGGTCCCGACGATAAGGAACAAAATGCCGTAATGCGCGCCGGGCAAAATCTGTTGGCCATGTACGGTGACAGGATTGCCGTAGAGGCTTCCGAGGTTCCAATTATTGTTGATCAGGAAACGGAAACCGTTTAGACGCACGGCCGGCCAAGCATAGACAGTGAGAAAAACCACTATTGCTATCAGGCTTCCCGCAACCATGCTCCCGAGCAGGGCTGTCAAGCGGCGGAAATTCATCACGCCGCTCGACATTCGGCCAAGCCGACACAACAATGGGCTGAGGGCGCCAGGGCGCGAATCCTCCAGCGGGCATGAAAAGCGCCGCTTGCCGGCGGCTGCGCCGCCAGCAAGCGAATTATCCATATGGGGACGAATCCGGTCCATGCTAGTGGATCTTTGCGATCTGTGCTTTACTCAGCTTTACCACCGGCGCGGGAAGAGGAATGAAATGCACTTTCTGCATGAAATGGGGCGCGTTGCCGCCGTTTGGACTGATCGCCCAGGTCAAAAGCCTGCGCAATGCGGCAGCGGTCTTGGGCGACTCCTGTTTTGCCTTTATCATGACATACTCATAATTGATAATGGGATAGGAGTTGGGGCCGGGCGCAAAGATCAGGCTGAGACGCTCATCTTTCGGGGTCTTGGGCATCAACGCAGCAGCGGCGGACTCGGCGGTTTTTGCGCTTGGAAGGACAAAATTTCCTGCGCGATTTTTGAGCATCGCAATGCCGAGTTTGTCTTTTACGATAGCATTCTGGTAGCTCGTGCCGATGTAGGCAACCGTATAGGGGTTATCCTTGGTCGCGGTGACCATGCCAGGGTTTCCTTCAGCGCCAAGGCCGCCGGGAACGGGCGGCCAGCTCACGGTCGTACCGTATCCGACGCTCTTCGACCAACTCGGAGTGCTGAACGAGAGATATTGTGAGAAAATGAAGGTATCGCCGCTGCCGTCGGTTCGGTGTACGGGGATTATGGCATGATGAGGCAACTTGACGCCGGGATTGAGCGCCTTGATGGCTGCGTCATCCCAGTAGAGGATCGTGCCGCTGTACATGCCGGCCAGCACCGGGCCGCTCAGCTTGAGATGTTTACCGTTCAGACCCGGCAAATTGTAGTTTACCATTTGCATCGAAATGCAAAGCGGAATGTTCAACATGGGGTGCTCTTTCATGAGCGCATCGCTCATATAAGCATCCGAAGCGCCGATCTGGGCTATCCCCTGAACCGACTCCGAAATACCGGTGCCGCTGCCGGTCGATTGCGTAGTGATTTGCACTGCCGGATCGACTTTGGCATAGTGTGGAATCCAGATATTGAACAGCGGGTAAAGCAGGCTCGATCCGGTTTCCAGGATGCTTACGGACTCAGCGGCCTTGACGCCGCCGGCGCCGATTGAAGCTCCGGCGACAAGGGCGAGAGCGAAGACCGCGGCCGTCCCTATTGAACCGAACCTGCGAATGGAAATAGCTTTCTTTAAAAACGACATGATTTCCTCCTCACTTTGGCTGATGAACTAAGTTACGTCTCGAACAGACATTTGTCCCATGGGACGGAGCGATTTTTACCAGCGGATGGTTACCGTCATGTGACGCCTTTGTTACACTTGAGTTAAGAGAAGAAAAGCGGTCGCCACGACATCCGCTTCGACGTGATTATTATTGAAAGCCCAAGTTTCACGCGGGGCTGGAAGAAGCGAGCTTGACCGGGGGATTTCTACACACCCGTCACGTTCATGTCACAGAACTGTAACATTCTTGATGTATCCTGCTTCGGACGGTGTGTCGGGAATTCGGAATTGAATCGGGAAAGGGGCTAAAAACTTTCCCTTGCCATGAGGAGAGCGAATATGAAAATAGTCCGTTACGGCCGTGCTTTATTTACTTCGGCGGCGCTGCTGCTTTGTGCCTTTACGGCAACACCGGCTTTTGCTCTAAACATTACCGGAGCGGGGGCGACTTTCCCTTATCCGATTTATTCTCAATGGGCACAGGCTTATCGGACTAAAACGGGGATCGGTCTCAATTACCAGGCCATCGGGTCCGGCGCGGGCATCGAACAGATAAAAGCCAAGACCGTGGATTTCGGCGCATCCGACATGCCGCTAACCGTGGATGTTCT
>JAJYTC010000006.1 GCA_021793275.1 Deltaproteobacteria bacterium
CAGGAAAACGGCGATGCAACTCATTAACCAGAGGCTCAATGCTCAGTGTCTCGCCTACCGAACATGAATGGAGCCAGATGGTGGGCCGACCGTCCGAGCGCAGGCTTTCCGGCAGATTGCCCAATCGCTGGCCCAATGTCTGCGTATATTTTCCATGGCGCAAGGCCTTGTACAGAAAAACCGGCATCATTAAAGCTGTGCATGCACCGAGAAACAGGCTGTAGAGCAAAAACATTATTTCGTCCAAGACCCTGAGAACAAAAGGTTTGCCCGCTAAAGACAGGCTTCAGTGTCAACTCCCGCCGCATTATAAAGAGTGAAGAACAGAAGCACGGGGAACTGTTGCCCCCGCCCCCCACGGAGCCATCGGCCGCGTATCGGTTTGAATTCCCCCCTTGCTCTTCTTCGTGACGAACTTGCATAAAAATAGTATTATAAAGTGTTTTTTGATTCAGTGTCCATCTGAAAACCTTGGGGCGTGAGGGTGGCGGGCACGAAGATATTCTCGCCCGGCAAGAAGTTTCCGAATGGACACTGGTGTAGAGGGAAAGTGATCGACTTTCATTGCCATATACTGCCGGATCTTGACGACGGCGCCCCGGACTGGGAGCATAGTGTCGAGATGGCAAGAATTGCCGTCGCGGACGGCATTTCGGGGATTGTGTGCACCCCCCATCTTTCGCCTGTTTTCCCGGACAACGACCGCAAGGCGGTGATGGCCTCGGTTGAGCAACTCCGTATCAGACTGCGGAAGGCGGAAATCCCGCTCGAACTCTATCCGGGCGCAGAGTTGGCCATCGACTCGGACCTGGGGGAAAAAATCAAATCCAATGAGGTCATGACCATCAACGACAACCGCAATGTCGCCCTGATTGAAATGCCTGTCGAGACCATTCCCCCCAACATCGAAAGGTTCTTCTGGAGCATCCAGTCAACAGGCATCGACATAGTTCTGGGGCACCCGGAGAGAAATCCCTGCTTGATGAAGGACCCCTCCATTCTGTTTCGATGGATTCAGAGGGGAGTCATGGTCCAGGTGACGGCCTCTGCCCTGGCAGGCAAACATGGGCATCAGGTTCGCGATTTTACCGTAAACCTTCTCAAGCGCCGAATGATTCACCTGGTGGCATCCGATTCTCACGGCCCGACCAGAAGAAGGCCCGGGCTCTCCGCAGCACGAGCGGTAGTCGAGTCGGTTATCGGCAAAGAGGAGGCGCACAAAATCTTTTGTGAGAACCCCCAACAACTCCTGCTCGGAACTGTCCCCGACTTTGCGCCCCCTCTCCAGGCGCTAAAGAAAACTTCTTTTCTGCAGCGCATTTTGACTCTGAGGTCATGAGCCGCAGTTCTCAACCACGACATTGCCTGACCGCTTCCACAACAGTTGCGGCGTCATCGACGGTTAAGCCGTGGTGGACGGGCAAAGCCAGGATCGTTTCGGCCGTTTTTTCGGTAACAGGAAGGTTCAACGGGCCATAGAGTTCTTCAAAAACAGGCTGCTGATGCAGGCCGCGCGGATAGTGCACGCCGCTCGCTACGCCTCTTTTTTCCAGCCTTTCAGCCAAACAATCACGGCTGCAGCCGAATTCCTCCGCATCGACCACGACACAATACTGATGCCAGGCATGAACTCCTTCCCGGGTCCATTTCTGGGGCCTGATACCCGATATGGACTCAAGGCCGGCCGAGAGGACATCCGCATTCGCTCTCCTTTTGGCCAGCATCTCATCGAGCCTGAGGAGCTGCCTGCGCCCGATGGCGGCTTCAACGTCGGTCATCCTGTAATTGAAACCAAGAAGGGTATGACGGTACTTGCCGGACTCTCCGTGGCTGCGCAGCAATCGCATTTTGTCATCATACTCCCCGTTGTTCGTGCATACCATCCCCCCTTCGCCTACGAACATGTTCTTTGAGGGATAAAAGGAGTAACAGACAAAATCGTTAAATGATCCAACGTCGCGCTTTCCCCAGCGCGCGCCGTGGGCCTGGGCGGCATCCCAAACCACGGTCAGGTTGTGACGGGCGGCGAAGTCGCTCACGGCCCCCGCATCAACCGGATTTCCAAAGAGATGAACCGGAACGATAGCTCGCGTACGCTCGGTGATTCGCCTTTCAGCATCGGCGAGATCGATCAGAAAGGTTTCAGGGTCGATATCACAAAAAACCGGCCGCGCGCCGCTCACGGCAACCATCGAACCCGTAGCCATGAAGGTGAACGAAGGCACAAGGACCTCATCGCCGGGCCTCAAAAAGGACAAGTAGGCCAAATGGAGGGCAACCGTGCCGTTGGCGCACGTGACAGCGTGACGAGCCTCCACCATGGAGGCGAATTCCCGCTCGAAAGCCTCGCATTGGCCATTCTGGCGAAGGTTTCCGGACCGCAGCACATCCACCGCGGCCTGTATTTCCTCCTCAGTCAATTTCACCTCGGAAATTTCGATTCTGCTCACAGATTCAACCCTCCAATCGGGGAACGATATGACAGAATTTACGAAATTTCGCCAGCAAAAAGCATTTCTTGCTCATCTCGCCTCGCACCGGCTACGAGCCCAACACCAGGGGAACCTTCACCGCTTGCGGATCGTCCCCTGCCTTCCGAGCAAGATCGAAAACGAATTTTTTCTTGAAAGTTTACGCCCCGGTAATGGATACTGGAAAATAAAAGGAGACGGCAGATGCGATTTCGAAAACCAGGTAAAATCATCGACAATTTGTGGTATCTCGGCGCCGAGGAATCGGGGGTCTACGTGTTGCGGGGAGACCACGGCGCGGCCCTTATAAACGGCGGGATGAGCTACATTCTACCCGGTGTCCTTTCCCAAATGCATGAGTTCGGAATCGACCCGGGAGAAATCACCACCCTGTTGATCCTCCATTCGCACTTCGACCATGTGGGGATCGTGCCCTATTTTACGAGAAAATATCCGGCGATCAAGGTGCTTGGCTCCGAAGCGGCGGTCGCGACATTCGAAAAGCCGAAGGCGATCGAATTTATAAACAGCTACGGTATCCTTATGGCCGGAGACAGGCAGGAGACCCTTAGGGGCTACGACCTCGAGTGGCGGTCGGACATAGTGGTGCAGCCGGTCAGGGAAGGCGATGTCATCGACCTGGGCGGGTTTGAACTAAAAATTTTTGAGACCCCCGGCCATTCGAACTGTTCCATTTCGGCTTATGAACCAAATCATAAAATCCTTTTTCCATCCGATGCGGTCGGCATACCATACCCCGACATACTTTTCCCGGCAATGAACACGAACGTCGACCAGTTTTTGGCCAGTCTCGAAAAGCTCAAGGATCTGGAAGTCCATCTGATGTGCGCCGATCACTACGGCTACATAACCGGAGAGGAAGCCCGCACGGCGGTCCCCGATACAATCAGGGAAGCGTCGAGCATGAGGGCCTTTCTTACCGAGATCTTGAAGAGAAACGGATACGACATCGACGCGGCAGCCAGGGAGAGCACCTCTTTTGCCTACGAACAAATGCCGGGCTACTTCCTCGCTCCGGAAATTCTGGAAGGAGTTCTGAAACAGACGGTCAAATACATTGCGAAAACTTCCATGCAGCCCTAGATCGAAAACAAGTAGAAAGTCAAAAACAACAAGTCGAAAGTCTGAAGGTCACAAGTCGCAGGTCAAAAGCAAGAAATTTCGACCCAGGGCTTTTGACTTTCAACTTTCGACTTTTCGACTGCAGGGCTAGAACCCGAATTCGGACAGCAGCGCATCGACTTCGTCCTGAGAATGCACCGCATCTTCCACAGCCGCATGCGCCGGACCGTAGAGTTCGTCGCCTTTCTTTTGTCCCGAAGTTTCCAATCGAACTCCGAAGGTCCGGATGAGATTGAGCAGTTTGCCCTCGATATCCTTGAGCAGTTTAGTGATCTTTTGGATGATCTGACCGCTCAGGTCCTGGTAGTCCTGGGCGCCCAGGATGATATCGAGGTCCGAGCGATGCCCTCCGATTATCTCTTCCATGGAGTCCAGGGTTCGGGCGGATTCATCCAACTTTTTTCCTGCCGAATCGCCAATGGCTTTCAAGCCTCCGAGAACTCCGCGCAGCCGGGAGATATGGTCCATCTCGCTCGAGAGCCGTTCCTGCATGGTTTCTACGTGATCCAGGGTGGTAATGGCGGCTTTTTCCGTCATCTCCAGGATATGTTCGAGACGATTGCCGGAGTCGGGGATCCTGTCCTCGACGATCTCCTTGAGGGAGGGGTCGAGGGTATTTTGAAAACTGCGTATCGAGTCGTGCAACCCCCTGGCCAAAACTCCGATTTCTTTGTAGAGGCCCGTGTCGGCCCTGGGCTGATCGGCCAGTTTTAGCAGGATTCCTTGCGCGGTCGACATATCGGCGCTGGAAAATGCTTCTATGAACTCTTTGACATTTGCTACCACGGTTTGGACCATAGATTCTTCTATGGTTCGATACGATCCCGAAGTCAAGCGCTCTCCGGCGCCCAAGAGCTTTTCTATTTTTCTAAGGGTATCGGCCGATCCCGTAAAGGTGACTTTGAAAGTACCCGCGGAATGCTGATCGAAATCAATTGAGAGCTCGCCTCCCAAATTCCTGACCATGTCTTTCAGATGTTCCAAATCGCCGTCGGCCCCGGAGTCCTTCGCACCCCCGGGTACGGCTTCCACACTTTCCACAGTCTCCGGCACGGATTGGGCCGCCGCTTGCACTTGGTTTGCAGTTGCGGCTTCGCTCTGAGACGGTCTCAATATTTCCTGTATTTCGCTCAGATCTATTTCATGGTCCCCTTTGCCGTTCTTAAGGGCTTTCATGCCGTCTATCACCGAGCTTATCGCAAATCCCAGCGAGGTAATGGAATCCATACTAAAACCGGGTGAGACGCTGTCTGTTAGAAAAGTTACGAGTTCGACGCCGGTCTTCTCCAAACCGTCCAGACCGAGCATAGCCGCTGTTGAATGAAATGCCACAAGGGCCCGGCGGGACTTTTCCATCTCTTTTTCGCCGTCTCCGCTGCTCATAGCGGTAACGCTTTGTTCAGCTTCGCTGAGAAGCTTGACAAGTTCATCCCAATCCTGCGTTTCCAACTCGATCATTTTGAACTATCCTCGTATAAACTGATTATCCCTTTTACATCGATTATCAATGCAATCTTGCCATCTCCGAGTATGGCGCCCCCCGAGATACCGGGCAATTGCTCAAACAGACTTCCGAGACTTTTGATTACGACTTCCTGCCTGCCTACAATCTCATCGGCGAGCAAGCAATATGAATGTTGCCCTTCGATCACCACGAGAAGCAACCCCTCCCAAGGAGCGCGATGTTTGGGTTCTTCATTGAAATAATTGTGCAGGCGGATGAGCGGCATGATTGAATCTCTTACCTTTACAAGCTCACCTTTGCCCTGGACCGTAAAATAGGCTTCCCTGGAGACCTTGAGTGATTCCTTAAGAGCAATTGTCGGCACAATGTATCGCTCGGCTCCGATTTGTACGATCATCCCGTCGATAATGGCCATCGTGAGGGGCAGTTTCATATGGAAAGACGTTCCCCGGCCGGGTCGACTCACTATTTCGATCTTGCCGCGGAGCCCTTCGACGCACTTTTTTACGACGTCCATTCCGACTCCCCGCCCGGATACTTCGGTCACTTTGTCTTTTGTCGAAAACCCCGGGTGAAAGATCAGGTCGTATGCCGTCTTATCATCGAACTGATCGAGCTCGCTTATTATCCCGCGCTCTATTGCCTTTTCCCGGATCTTCCGCGCGTCGAGCCCCCGGCCGTCGTCCTCTATATCGATTACGATGTTGCCTCCCTTTTGTTCGGCGGAAATTAGTATCGTCCCCATGGGGTCCTTGCCGGCTTTGGTTCGCTCCTCCGGCATCTCTATCCCATGGTCTACGGAGTTTCTGATCATATGCACGAGCGGTTCATATATTTCTTCGACCATATTGCGGTCGATTTCGGTATCCTCTCCATTCATTTTCAATTGCGCTTCTTTGCCCGATTTTCTCGAAAGATCCCGAACCAGTCGGATCATTTTCTGGAAAGTATTTTTAATCGGCACCATGCGCATCGACATGCTGATTCGCTGTATTTCGGCAGTGATCCTGTTGAGTTGACTGCAGTCCTTCTGAAGTTTTTGGTCCTTTATCTTTTTGATGTCCGGGTTTTGCAGCACCATCGACTGAGCGATAACCAGTTCGCCGACCATATCCACGAGGTTGTCCAACTTGCGAGTGTCGATCCGCACCGATTGCGCGGTTTCAATGTTATGCCGCTGTTCACGCAGAGCCTTCGAGACTTCCCTCGGGCTGGCCATCCCCTCCTCGATGGCCGCCTCGCCGAATTTCGTTCCCTCCACTTTGCTCTTTTGAGCAATGTCGGGGAGGGTCTCATCTTCAAGGACCCCATGCTCGACGAGGATCGTGCCTACCTTTCTCACCGGGATTCCGGCGCCCGCCGCCGGGTCGCCGCCAAAGGTTTTGACTTTCTCCAGAAATCCCTTGACGACAGGCGAGGCCACTTTGCGGCCGCTTTGGCCACTTTCCAGCTCCTCGAGCAGTCCTTTGAGAATATCGGTAGCCACCAGGACCAGGTCGATCACCGAGTCGGTCACCGCCAACTTCCCCGACCTTGCCGAGTCCAGAAGGTTCTCGACCTCGTGGCTCAGCTCATGGATTTCCGAGAGGTTGAGAAAACCGGCGACTCCCTTTATGCTGTGAAAAGGCCGAAATACGGCGTTTATCGCCTCAGTGTCTCCCGGGTTGGTTTCGAGCCCGAGCATGTTCATCTCGATGGTCGAAAGATGCTCTTTGGCTTCCTCGATAAAATCTTTCAGAAGCTCAGGGTCCTGCAGCTCGGTAGATTCCGTAACCTCCTGGTCCGGGAAAATATCGTTGCCTGAATCGATGGCCGCCGAGGCGAAGAAGTCCTCCTCCCCGGTTTCACATGCGCTCTCCGGCTCAATGCCGGACACTGCCTCCGCAGCTGCGCTGCCTAAAGCTTCCCCTGGACCCGAAAAGTTCTTTAGAGAGCCGAGCAGATTTTGAATCATCAGCCAGTCGTTATTCGGATCGGATGATTCTTCCAAAATGAGACGTTTGAAAATCAGCCTCACTTTTTCAATTTCTTTGCGCAGCGCCCCTGCCGATCCGTTTTGCCCTTCGAGTTCGTCGAGAATGTTCAGGCATTCCCCTATCCCTGCAAGGTCATCAGGACCGTCAATTACACCATTGACAAGGCGGTCGAGTATTTTTTCCATCAACATCCCCGCTTGGATAATTCGCGTCAATTAATCGCCAAAACATATCCGGCCACTAGCGAGGAATAATTTTCGCCAGCTTCTCTTCGAGCGTCGCAGCCGTGAACGGTTTTACAATGTAGTTGCTGACCTTCGCCTTTACCGCTTCGACTATGTTCTCTTTCTGAGCTTCGGCGGTAACCATCAGAAACGGCGTGTCCTTGAGATTATCGGCGCCGCGGACCTCCTTGAGCAGTTCCAGGCCGGTCATCCTGGGCATGTTCCAGTCCGAGACTATCAGATCTACTTTTGTGGTCTTGAGGACTTCGAGGGCCGCCATTCCGTCTTCAGCTTCTATTATGTTTTGAAAATCCAGATCGCGCAAAATCTTGCGGACGATACGCCGCATCGTGACAAAATCGTCAACTATGAGCACTGTAAGATCCTTGTAAGCCATATATGATGGTACCTCCCTTATCGTCTTGCCTGCGACGGCGCGCAGTCAGGATCGCTTTTTTCCGAATTCAGAAAATTCATCACGGTGCGGGGAATGTCCTGCAAAGACACCACCTTGTCCACCCCGCCCAAACGAATCGCCTCCCTGGGCATCCCAAACACTACGCAACTCGCCTCATCCTGGGCCACCGTATGCGCACCCGCATTCTTCATCTCCAGCATGCCCGCCGCGCCGTCCTTTCCCATGCCGGTCATGATCACCCCAAGCGCATTGGCCCCGGCAAAGCGCGCAACGGAATGGAAAAGAACATCCACCGACGGACGCTGGTGGAAAACAAGCGGGCCGGTTCCCACCTCAACGGAATATGAGCCTCCAACACGCTTGAGCGTCATGTGAAAGTTGCCGGGAGCGATCAGCGCGGTACCGGGGAGCACCGAATCCCCGTCCTTTGCCTCCCGAACCTCGATACCGCACAAGTCATTCAATCTGTTCGCAAAAGTCGTCGTAAAACGCGGGGGCATATGCTGGACTATCACTATTCCGGGGATGTTGGCCGGCATTTGCATGAGGACCGATTTAAGCGCCTCGGTGCCTCCGGTCGATGCGCCCATTGCGATAACCTTGTGAGTCGACCGCTTCAGAGCAAGGCCGGGGACGTTAGGCGCGGGACGCTCTACAACCGCCCCCCGGCTCGATACATTCACACAGGCCGCCGCGCGGATTTTTTCGGCCAACTGCACGCTCATGTCCCCGACCGAATAAGAGCCTCCCGGCTTTGCCAAAACCTCGACCGCTCCATATTCCATCGCTTCCAGGGCCATTTCGCTGTTGGCCGGAGTAAGTGAACTTACGATAATTGTCGGCACCGGATGATATTTCATTAACTTTCTAAGAAAGCTAAGGCCGTCCATCCTCGGCATTTCGATATCCAGGGTAATCACGTCCGGTTTTAAATTGACAATCTTGTCCCTTGCAACGTAAGGATCCGGCGCTGCCCCAACAACATAGATATCGGGGTGTTTTGACAGTTCCTGCGAGAAAATCTTCCTCACAATGGCCGAGTCATCAACTATCAGTACTTTTATCTGCTTCATCTCAATTGCCTGAACTGTTCATTTCAAAAAATCCGCAGGCCCGCATTCTCAACAGGGCAGATATTCCAGAGCGGCAGAGCCGGCCGGTTGCCCTGAAAAAGTGAAGCCAAGCCCTGAGACGCTCCGAGTTGAATCTTCTTTCTCGGTTCCGATCCTCCAAGCTCTGGGTATCCCCAATTTCCACTCCGGATGGTTGGCATGAGCGTGACAGCCGCCGGCAACCATGTTTGACAGTTCCCTCAGGCTGTCGACGAGCTCATCTTCATCGATCTCATCTGCCTGCGCCTCATCGATGCCCAGAAAGTTTGCGGTTATCATTCTTGCGAATCTTTCACCGATTCGCATCTTAAGGACTATGCAACCCTTCTGATTTACCAGGCGAGTCTCCGATCCGTACTCAAAAGTCCCGCCTCCACCCTCACACTCTTCGAAATCCACGTCTGTAAAGAACATGGTTTCGAAAACTTCAGAAATCACATCCTTCAGAACTTCTTCCGGCAACGAAACCATTTGGCTCTCCCATGATTCGACTCAGCAAAGTCCCGATCTCTTCGGGCCGGAAAGGTTTACGGATGTAGCCGCTGGCGCCCAGATCGATCAGACGCCTTAGCCTGTCTTCATTGGCTTCGGTTGTAACGAATACAACGGGAGTATTGCTGAATATCTCCATTTTCCTCAAAGATTTCAGGAACTCGACGCCGTCCATTTCCGGCATGTGAACGTCGGAAATTATCAGGTCTATCCACTCCCCCTCCATGACATCCAGAGCTTCCCTGCCGTTTGATGCCTCCAGGCACTTTCCGAGCTCGAAGCCGGAAAGTCGGAGGGTCTTGAGCAGCACCTTGCGCATCGATCCGGAATCATCCACTATAAGAACATTGTAGGCCATGACGCCCTCAAATGATAAATTAAAGAGGCATACATCAAATCTCTATTTCGGCTTCTCTTCCCACCTTAAGAATTACTTTGCCGCTATCCATAAGCAACCGCACGGTGCGATTGACTTCTCCCCCCATGTGTTCGGCGGCGACAGCCACATTGTTTTTCCAAAAAATCTTGCGCATCGCCAGGCAGTTTCTTTTCCCTATATTGAAAACGCCGTTCGGATCAAGCGTTTGAGCTCCCCCCACCGTTTTGACCACGATGTTCTCTTTTCTGGCCCCCATCTGGTAGCTGCTCTTAAAAAGATGCGCGATTCCCGTATCTGCAAACATGCACGGGTTCTTCCTGGCCTTTTCCGGGTCCAGACCTGAATCAGGAAGCATGTAATGAAGCATTCCGCCCACCGATGCGACGGGATCGTAAATTATTACGGCTATGCAAGACCCCAGAGAATAGGTTATCAAAAGTTCCTCCGACGAGTTACTCACAGCCATATCCGCCACCCCGATCACTCTTTTTATCCGAGTCTCTACTCTTCTCAATGCCCCCGGATGTTTCATCAAAGCTCCGATTTCGTGCGATCTCCGTTCTAACTAATTACGGTATATAGCCGGCTGAACATAAGATAACTTATGCGCCAGTCCTGTAAGACTTTCAGAATGACCCACGCAAAAGTAACCACCCGCACGAAGAAAACCCGCCATTTTGTTGACTAGTTCTTCCTGGGTCTTTTTGTCGAAATAGATCATCACGTTTCGACAGAAAATAAAGTCGAAGGGTCCCTTGAACGGGTAGGGATCTTTAAGGTTCAGCCTGTAAAAAGTGATGAGTCGTTTTACATGAGGAACTATCTGGAAATCAGAATTGCCGTCCTCGCCGCCGACCTTTCGAAAATAGGCATGCCGGAGCGCCGGCGGAACTTTTTTTACCTTCTCCTCTGAATAAACTCCCCGGCTCGCCGTCTCCAGCACGCGAGTCGATATGTCTGTGGCCAGTATCCTGAAATCCCACTTTGTGATGTCCTGCAGGTGAGCCAGCACGCACATCGCCAGACTGTACGGTTCTTCGCCGGTCGAACACCCTGCACTCCATATCCTTATCCTCACGTCCCTTTGTTTTCGCTTTGCCTCGATAAGTTCGGGCAGCCCCACCCTGTTCATGAAGTCAAAATGCTGGGCCTCTCGAAAGAAGTAGGTAAGGTTTGTTGAAATGGAATCGATAAAATTGACGAATTCGCCGGGGTTGGCCCCGGATGTAATAAATTTGAAATACTCCTTATAGGAATCGATGCCGGTCATCCGAAGCCGCTTGTTCAGCCTTGCCTGCAAAAGTGCTTTTTTACCTTCGTGAAGGTTTATCCCGCACTGTTCATAAACAAGCCGGCTGTACTGCTGAAACAGGCTGTTCGGCATATCGTCTTCCATTCAACTGCCTCTTGGTTATTACCTTGCGATGAGCGATTTACTAACTTTTAGCTTTTGCCTTATCACGCGGCCTTATCGATGCAGCCTATCCCGCAATTGCTCAGAACTCGGGCGATATCGAGCAAAATTTTCACTCCCCCGCCTGTTTTGGCCATTCCCAGGATGCATTCGGCACTCAAAGTGGTCCCGAAACTCGGAGGGTCTTCAATATCGGACCCTTTTATGTTGAGCACCTCCGAAACCGAATCCACCACCACGCCAATGTGAAGTTTGGCGCCCGAGTTATCGATTTCGACCACTACAATGCATGTGCGCTCGGTATATCCGGTTTCGTTCATGCCGAACCTTAGCCTCAGGTCGATGACCGGGATCACCTTCCCCCGCAGATTTATCACTCCCTTGATAAAATCGGGGGCTTGCGGCACGGGCGTAATCCGCATCATCCCGATTATTTCCTTCACCTTTAGAATTCCGATCCCGTATTCTTCCTCCCCGAGGGAAAAGGTAAGGTATTTGCCTTCTCTCTCCGCTCCCGAGCTTTCTGAACGATTTGCTTCACCTGGCTGATCTTTCATGAGAATTCCTTCCCGCTTTTCTGTTCGTTTATCCGTGCGCCGCCCCTGGAAAACCGCCTGTGCTGAACCGCCCGGCTCCGGCCGGCCATCCCTTTTTTAGCGTCAAACAGGTTAAATAAAAGAGCCGCCCGCCTCAATCAGGCCGCTCCTTTGCCTATAGATCGGCAGAAGGGGAATTTTTCTTCAATCCAACTCGTAAAAAGAGCAAAATATCTTGACTTTCACCTTTTCTTCACCTAGATTGATTTTACTTTTCGAAAGGTTGAAGAATGCCTCGCAGTATAGTTCACCTGCAGATTCCCGATTTTTGTACGGCTGTCGAAGAACTCAGGCGGCCCGAAATGAAAAGACTGCCGCTCGTTTTGGCGCAAGCGGGCGAAAGGGCCCTCATCCAGGGTGTAAACGGCCATGCGAGAAAAGAAGGCATCCGCGAGGGCATGCCGCTCTACCTGGCGCGCCGCCTGTGCCGCCGGCTTCATGTAATGGACTCCGATTTTTATCATTACCGGGAAAAACACCTGGAGATCGTGCGGGAATTCGGGTCCTGTTCTCCGCTTGTCGAAGGCGGAAGCCCTGGAAGCTACTTCATAGACATTACCGGGACCCGCAGGCTTTTAGGACCAGGCCCGGACCTGGCCTGCCGGATGGAAAACGAGCTTGGCAGGAAAATGGGCCTTCGGGCGAGGATCGGGCTTGCCTCAAACAAGCTGGTAAGCCAGGTTGCAGCACATTGCATCGAACCGGGGGACCTGAGTTTTATTTTCCCGGGCAACGAGGAATCGTTTCTTTCGCCTCTGCCCGTGGATTTTCTTCCCGGCGTAGGCGAGGTTACAGCTTCAAAGCTGGCCGGCTTCAATATTTTGAGGATAGGCCAACTGGCATCTTTTCCCGTAGACATGCTGGCGGCGGTTTTCGGAAGGAGCGGTGAGCGTCTTCTCAAGATTGCAAAAGGTCTGGATATCTCTCCGGTGTTTGTCTCCAGGCAGGCCCCGCGGATATCCGTCGCAAAAATTATGGAAAGAGATGAAATCGATCCCGGACGGCTGGAATCGGCTTTGTTCCAGCAGATTGAAGAGGCGGGATGGGAGCTTCGCCGGCATAATCGCTGCCCCGGGAGCTTCCGGCTCGAAATCCGCTATGCCGACGGCATGTCGGTCGATACCAGGAAGCGGGTCCCATCGTGGTCCGTCCAGGCAGACCGGTCCCTTTTTCAATCGGTTCTCCCCGCCTTTTACAAGCTTTTGCGCAGGCGCGTGGCAGTGCGCAGGCTGGTGATCGAGTTCTCGGACCTCGTTATGCCCTTCGCACAGCTTCCGCTCTTTACGTGGGAAAGCAGGAGGGGTTCAAAAGAGCGCGACCTGCAGAAAGCCCTGGATTCGATGCGCATGAAATTCGGGAAAAAGATCATTGCCTGGGCAAGAGTAGCTTGAAAATGGACCCCGATTTTGTCCACCTTCATGTCCATTCCTTTTATTCCATGATGCATGGGGTAAATTCGCCCGAGGTGCTTTGCAGGGAAGCTAAAAAGGCCGGCTTTTCCCATATTGGCCTGACGGATTTAAACGGTTTTTACGGTCTCGTCAATTTTTTGGAGGCAGCCTCTGCAACCGGGATAAAACCCATCGTAGGGGCCCAGGTGAAAACGGAGCAAACATCTGCGGTAATTCTTGCCAGGACCTCCGAGGGGTATGAAATTCTCTCGGAGATCATTACCCGACGCCATACCGAGAATGACTTCCCGCTCCCGCGAAGCTTTCCGGAAAAAAGCCGCGATCTTGTTGTTCTAAGCGCTGATCCGGAACTGCTCAAAACATTGAAAAATCGCGTAGAATGCTTTTTTGAAATTGTACCGGGCCCCTCCGACCGAAAGCTTCTGCGTATCGCAAAGGAGATCGGCGTAGCGCCTGCCGCCACAAATGCGGTCCATTTTGCCGGTCGAGACGATTACCCGCTCCACAGGCTCCTTCGGGCCATAGATCTTAACAAAACCATGGGATTGCTTGCGCCGGGAGATACTGCGACCGCCGGCCAATGGATGAAATCAGCCCGCGAGATGTCGGCATGCTTTCCTGACTGCCCGGAAGCTTTGGCCAACACGGTCAAGATTGCTCGAGCCTGCCACACCCCACCGAACCGGTTTCGCACCGTTTTCCCTGATTATCTGGACAAAAACGAAGACCACCTGGCGCTCCTTGTCTCGGAATGCCGCAAGGGCATCGGCGTGCGCTACGGCAAGACCTGCCCGAAGATCGAAAAGCGTCTCGATGAAGAACTCGAACTTATCCGCTCGAAGGGGTTTGTGGATTATTTCCTCATCGTCGCGGACATCGTTCGCAGGCGCACGATTCACTGCGGTCGAGGAAGCGGCGCCGCAAGCCTTGTCAGCTACCTTTTGGGCATAACCCATGTCGATCCCATCCGGCACAACCTCCTGTTCGGACGGTTTCTAAATCCCGAAAGAAAGGACCTTCCGGATATCGACGTCGATTTCCCCTGGGATGAGCGCGAGGGGCTTTTTGAGGAAATAACGGCCCGGTACGGAAGCCAAAGGCTGGCCTTTATCAGCAACCATACAGGCTTCCGGGCCAGGGCTTCGGTGCGCGAAGTGGCGAAAGTTTACGGCATACCGGCCTTTGAAATAAAGGAGGTTACCCGCAGGATGAGTTACTGGAGTTCGCGGAAAATAGGCGAACATGTAAAGACACACCCCAAATTCCACAACTTTCACCTGGATGCGCCATGGCCGGAAATCATCGACCTTGCTTCGCGCCTGGAATCGATACCGCGAAACATCTCGACCCATTGCGGCGGCGTGGTGATCGTTCCGGACCGGGTATCGCGATACGTTCCGGTCCAGATAAGCGCGAAGGGAGTGCGAATAATTCAATGGGAAAAGGACCAGGCCGAGA
This sequence comes from Deltaproteobacteria bacterium, assembly GCA_021793275.1. Classification (GTDB taxonomy): domain Bacteria; phylum Desulfobacterota; class Syntrophobacteria; order Syntrophobacterales; family Syntrophobacteraceae; genus SbD1. Next base: position 14,561 of record JAJYTC010000006.1, read on the forward strand.
AGGCGGGCCTCGTAAAAATAGACCTTCTGGGCAATCGCTCGCTGGCCGTGATCCGCGATACCATTGAGGCGGTTCGAAAAAATTCGGGGAAAACAATCGATTATGCGAACTTCAACCCGGTTGACGACCCGAAAACCAGGGAAATCATCAGCCGGGGGAACACCATGGGCGTCTTCTACCTGGAATCTCCCGCCATGAGGCTTTTGCAGGCAAAGGCGGGAAGGGGCGATTTCGAGCATGCCGTAATCCACTCCTCGATTGTTCGTCCGGCGGCAAACCGGTTCATTCGCCAATACCTGGCGCGTCTTCACGGAGAGCCCTTCGAGCCGCTCCATCCAAGCCTCGAAAAAATCCTGTCTGAAAGCTACGGAATTCTGGTCTACCAGGAGGACGTCGTGCAGTGCGCCATGGCTCTGGCCGGTTTTTCATGGGGCGAGGCCGACAGTTTGAGAAAGGTGATAAGCAAAAAGAGCCGGGAACAACTGTGGGACTACAGGGCGCGTTTTGAGCGGGGATGCGCTCAAAACGGTGTGGCGGCCGAGGTGGTGGAAAAGGTCTGGGACATGTTCACCTCTTTTGCCGGCTATTCTTTCTGCAAACCGCACTCGGCTTCCTATGCGCTTGTGAGCTACAAGTCCGCATACCTTAAAGCGCACCATCCGGCGGAATTCATGGCAGCGGTCATTTCCAACGGAGGCGGCTATTACAGTGCTTTCGCCTACATTTCGGAAAGCCGGCGAATGGGGATCGAGGTGCTCGAACCGGACGTAAACGAAAGCAACCTGGCCTTCAGAGGATGGGGCAAAACGATACGAACGGGTTTTCAACAACTTCAGGGGATAAGAAGAAGCGGACTGGAAGCCATTATCGGGGAAAGAAGCCGGGGCGGGCGCTTTTCATCGATCGAGGAACTTCTGGAAAGACTCCAGGGCCGATTGACTCTTTCAGACGCTTCGATACTCGCCAAAAGCGGCGGACTCGACTCGATTGCCGGGCCTTTTAACCGCCCGCAACTCCTTTGGCTCATCGAAGCGTGGTTTAACAGGTACAACGCGCCGCGCGTTTGTCAAACATCCCTTTTCCGCCCCCCGCCCATAAAAATTCCCCCTCTTCCGGATTTTTCCCCGGATAGAAAGCGGGCGCATGAATCCGAAACCATGGGGTTTCCTCTGTCGGTCCACCCCCTGGAACTTGCCGCGCCTTTTTTTCGAAGGCTTGGCCAACCAACCGTGCCGGCATCCGCTATGGCCCGATACGTCGGGAGAAAAATTCGCATGAAAGGATGGCCGGTGACCAGAAAAGAAGTTTTTACAAGGGAGGGGGAGGAAATGGAGTTTTTTACCTTCGAAGATGAAACCGGAATTTTTGAGACGGTCTTTTTCCCCAAGCCATTCAGACGATTTTGCCAGGATCTTGATATGAACCATGCATACCTGCTCTACGGCCCGGTGGAAAGCGAATTCGGCGTGGCTTCGCTCAGTGTGGAGCATGCTTGCAGGGCGCCACTGGAGGCTTACCGCGACATAAGCAAGGTCAAAAGCGCGGGGAACTGTGCCCACCGCACCCCCACGGCGCTGCAAGCATGCGGAACGGAGACAACCCCCAATCCTCTTTTTAATATACACTAGCGTCATATCTCCGAGATGGAGAATGGAAAGCGTCCCATCGGGAAAAAGAGAGCGAAAAGACTCGCAAAAGCCCTTAGTACCTGCTACAAGTTTTTTTCTTAACGGCTTTTTGATCTCGGCGAAACCACCGTGTTCTTCACAGCATTCTCCCAAAGTCTGTTCCAGTGGAGACCAGACTGTCTTTATATCACGAAGACCCTGTGACTTGCCCGAGGGATACCACATAAATGAAACCACGCAGGAGGGACCGGACGGAAACCTGCCGCGAATCGGCGGTCGGATAAATTTTACGCTGAAGTTGATTACATTATTCGCCTAAAAGGTTCGCGATTGAGGAACCCGATGATAAGTGAGACCCTATTCGTATTCATTTTGCTGGCGATAACCATTATCTTGTTTGCCGGCGAACTATTGAGCTTAGAGGTGGTGGCTGTTTTGGTGGTGCTGGCCCTCATGCTAAGCCACGTGCTCTCGCCCGCCGAAGCCTTGTCCGGCTTCGGGAATCCATTGGTTCTCCTTATCGCCGGGCTGTTCATGGTTGCCGAAGGCCTGTTCCGTACCGGGGTGGTTTACCGCATCAGCAATTGGGTCATGAAAGTGGCCGGGACCAGCCAAACTCGCCTGCTGGTCATACTCATGCTGGTGGTGGCGATACTATCCAGCTTTATGGAAAACAATGGCACGGTGGCTATCTTTATCCCGGTAGCCATTAATCTGGCCGATAAAGTAAACATCAGCCCTGCACGGCTGTTGATGCCTGTATCCATTGCTTCTCTTCTCGGCGGCATGCTAACCTTGATCGGTTCGCCACCCAACCTGGTTGTGGCTGCTGAACTAACCCGCAACCATCTGGCTCCCTTCAGGTTTTTTGCCTACAGCCCCGTCGGCCTGTTAATTTTAATGGTGGGAGTAGGCTATATGGCGATCTGGGGATGGAAGCTGCTTCCCCAAAATACGGACAGCAAGGAAAAGTCGAAAACCCGCTGGTCTATTTGGGAGCTGCTCGATGCTTATGAACTCACCGGCCAATTTCACTGTCTGCACATCGAGCGAAATTCGGGTCTAATCAATCAGACGCTTGAGCGGGCGATGGTGGCGAGCAGATACGGCGTGACCATTGCGGGGTTGAGACGCAAGGGTCGAGGTATACCGGTAACCCCTCAGACTGAACTGCGCCCGGGTGATAGAATCTTTGCAGTGGGATCGGAGGAACGGATCAAGGTGCTCAGCAAATCTGAAAACCTGAGCCCTTTAATATTGGGCGAAAAGGAGAAGAAATTAGTCCCCGGAGAACTGGGATTAGTGGAAGTTCTCGTGCCGCCTCGCTCAAGGCTCATCGGCAGCACGCTGCGCGAAATACACTTCCGGGAACTCTACGGGCTTTCGGTCTTGGGTATTTTGCGTCTGGGGGAACATCTCAAGCATGATCTCATCGATGCCCCTGTGGCTTTGGGAGATTCAATGTTGATGGCCGGAGGCTGGCAACAGATTGGTTTGCTTCAGGCTGAACGGGACGATTTCCTGGTTCTTACCATTCCCCAGGAGATGAGCGAGGTGGCCCCCAGGCGGGCCAGGGTGTGGTGGGCCCTCGCTATCTTTAGTACGATGCTGGCGCTCATGATCTTCGAGCTGGTACCTAACGTGGCGGCAGTGCTTCTAGCGGCCCTGGCCATGATTCTAACCGGTTGCCTCAGTCTGAAGGATGCTTATGATTCCATCAACTGGCAGAGCCTGGTGGTTATTGCCGGCATGCTGCCCATGGCTGAAGCCCTGGATAAGACGGGAGGCGTCAACCTCATCGTGCATCAAGTAGCGGCCCTGGGTAAACTGGGACCTTATTCCCTTATGTTCGGTCTCTTTGTCATCACGGCCGGGTTGAGCCAGTTTATATCAAATACCGCCGCCGCGGTCCTGCTGGCCCCTATAGCTCTGAGTTCGGCCAAAATGCTGGGAGTATCGCCTTATCCCATGCTCATGACCGTAGCCATTGCCGCATCTACAGCTTTCGCCACCCCGGTGGCCTCGCCGACCAACACTCTGGTTTTAGGGCCGGGCAGTTACCGCTTCATTGATTTTCTAAAAGTGGGCCTTCCCCTGATTGTCTTGAGTATGCTCATTGCCCTGCTGGTAGTGCCGGTGATATTTCCTTTAAGGTAGCAAACAAGAGTCTATTTTTCCGTCATTCCGGCTCCGGACGGGCGGACGGTCCGAGGCATCAACGCAGGTTGTAGTCATCCAGGTGAATTTAATCAACAAGGAGCTGTTTCGGCATGTCGGTAAGAGCCTTATCTTAGTGCGATGACATCCAGACCGGGGCCTGAGAAAGGAGGACCGAATGCAAACCTTCATTATGCTTACCCGGTTATCGCCTGACGCGGTGAAATCGCCCAAATCCCTGGAGGAAATTGAAAAAAAGGTAATGGACAAGGTAAGAACGGAGTGTCCCGACATCGAGTGGGTCCATAACTTTGCCATACTTGGACCCTATGACTACGTGGATATTTTCCGTGCGCCGAATGAGTCGAGCGCCTTCAAATTATCCACTCTCGTCCGCACTCTTGGTCATTGCACAACGGAGGTTTGGGGCGCGACGGAGTGGGCGAGGTTCAAAGATGTGCTCCATGTTCTGGCAAAAGCGGCCTAAGCCTTTCGAAGCTGGAAAGATGGGACATTGCTTCCGTCTTTTTGCAAGAACTTTACGGCCGGCCATGCCATTTTAGGTCCAGGCTGTTATTCGGCCCCGGTTCAACGGATGTAATGAATCGTTGACCTCTCAGAGTACCCATGGGCGGGCTTTGCGACAAACGGCGCTCTTTCTGAAATTCAGATGCTATGCATACGCCTGCCCAATTCACTGAAGTATCGATTCCCGAGCCATGATGCATTCTCTTTGGCCCAATCGGTGAGGCGGGTCTTGCCGGCAGGGGGCGAATCCACATACAGGAGGCCCGCCATCAGTCCCTTGATTTCATCGCGGGTAACAAGTCTATCACCGAGCAGACCGCCGATTATAAAGGCAGCCACAAAACCGATGGAAGGCGGGATGGAAACAATCGGCCTCGGCTTGTCGATAATTAGCCCGATTGTCTCTACAAGCTCCCGGTAATGAAAAATCTCAGGGCCGATCGCGTTTATAATGCTGTTTTGCTCCTCTCTACCCTTCTCGACGGCAAGTTCGGCAAGATCCTCCACATAGATTGGCTGGAGCCGGTAGCCCCCGTCGCCAAAAACGCCAAAGACGGGAAACTTTCTCAGAAGAAACGCAATGTTGTTTATGAGAATGGATTCATCGCCGAACAGCACGGCGGGTCTCAGGATGGAATAGGAGATGCCCGAGCTTACCAGCAGCTTTTCTATTTCGGCCTTGCATCTGAAGTATTCAAGCTCCGAATTTTCTGAAGGATTCGTGATGCTGATGTGCACCACCCGTCTTATGCCTGCTCTTTTGGCGGCATTGAAGAGAATCGCGCTGTTTGCTACTGCGTCCGCGTATGTGAAGCTCACCGCGCCCCGGTAGTTGAACCGGACGTAATAGGTATTGTAAAGGACGGATACCCCTTCCAGAGAGCTTTCCAACCCCTCCGGTTTGTCAAAACGCAAAGGATGCGCCGTTACCCTTCCTCCGAAGGGATCATGCCGGTAAGAGGAATTGGTAAGAGTTATTACCCGCTGGCCGGCGCTCAGGAGGCGCCGGGCAATGTATCTTCCCGAAAATCCGAAGGCTCCCGTTACTGCTTGAATCTCTGACCCGGGCAAAGGCGCACTTCCTCTCATCTTCCAAGTTGACCACGCGAGACGGTAATCACGGCGGTCCCGCTCTTCGCCTGTCTGATGCGAAGTTTTTCGAATTATGAACTATAATCAAAATGTAGTCATATATAGAACCTCGGTCAAATCTTGAAAAATATGGGTCGAGCGTTTTAGTTCGAGCGTCCGATTCCGGGTGGCCGGGCCTGAATCTCTTTGAAAAAGGATGCAACCTGGCGTAAACTAATCTATATCTTCATGGCGCTTTCCTTTTCTTTGGCGATTTCTTTATCAGCACACGCTGAGGTGAAAAGCGCCTTTTTCTGCCTTCTCAGGGACTTACACAAAATGTTTCACACTGTTGCGGCATTTGAATCTGATTGTATTCCTGGTAGTGATAAATCCAAAGGAGACTGATCGATGGCGGAAGAAATTCGATGGGCCAAGACCCACTGCGCGCGTATGGATCACGGTGGCTGTGCTCTGTTGGTAGGCGTCCAGGGCAATGAGATCGTTCAGATCAAGGGAGATCCCGAGGGCTATCTGAGCAGGGGTTATACCTGCTACAAAGGCAGAGTGTCGGCAGACCGCCTCTATCACCCGGATCGTCTCAGGTATCCGCTCAGGCGGGAAGGCAAACGGGGTGAGGGAAAATGGCGGCGAATCTCCTGGGAGGAAGCCCTCGATGTAACAGCGACCAATCTTCTCGCCATCAGGGAAAAATATGGCGCACGGGCGGTGGGCTTTGGCGCCGGAATGCCAAAAGGCCTCGAACACTTCGTCCTGATTCGCCTTGCCAATATTTTCGGCTCCCCCAACGTGATCGCTTCGCAGGACGTATGCCACGCGCCCAGGGAGGTTACCGGCGTTCACACATGCGGGTTCTATCCGGTAGCCGATCTGCACAACCCCACCAAACTCATCCTTTCCTGGGCCAGCAATGTACTGTCGACCAGCGAAGAAGGGCAGATCGCCAGCCTCATCACGGAACAGCTCAAAAACGGCGCCAAGCTGATAGTGGTCGATCCACGCAGGACCGAACTAGCCGAAAAGGCGGATCTATGGCTGCAACTAAGGCCCGGAACGGCCCAGGCGCTCGCCTTGGGCTTTCTTCACGTCATTATCGAAGAATCCCTCTACGACAGCGACTTCGTTGAAAAATACACCTACGGCTTCGCCGACCTCGCGAAGCAGGTGAAACCCTACGATCCTCAAACTGTAGCCGGAATTACCTGGGTTTCTCCCGATCTTATCCAAAAGGCCGCAAGGCTCTACGCGACGGCCCGGCCCGCCGCCCTCCAGTGGGGCAACGCCATCGAACATGACCTCAACGTGTTCGATGCCGCCAGGTCTCTGGTCTGCCTCATGGCCGTCAGCGGCAACCTTGAAGTCCCGGGAGGCAACATAAACGCGCACGATCCAGGTATAATGGGACTGGGTCCATTCGTGCGGGCCGATCTCATCCCGGACAAACGCAAGGAAATGATCGGCGCTTTCCATGGCACGATCCCGAAAATGATGACGGTTCCTCCGGCATATTTTCGCAAAGCGGTGCTCGATGGGATCCCATACCCCGTAAGGGGATACTACGGCATGTGCACAAATCCGCTGGTGGCATGGGCCGACAGCGAGGTTACCTATAAAGCATTCATGAGCCTGGATTTTATCGCCGTGGCGGAAATCTTCATGACTCCAACCGCCTCTTTGGCGGATATCGTCTTTCCGGTAGCCCACCAGTATGAGATGAACGATATCGGTCACTACGGAATAGGACACGGCATGATCGTGGCCCGGCCCAAAATCGTCGATCCCCCTGCGGAGTGCTGGCCGGACATAAAAATTATGAACGAACTGGGCAAACGGGTATCAGACCCTCAATACTGGCACGATGACTTCGAAGAATTCGTCGAGGACGTGGTAAGACCCTGCGGGCTGACATACGCAGAGTTTGCCTCCAAAGGCTGGCTGAAGGGCCCGGATCTTTTCGGACTCCATAAGGAAAAGGGCTTCCGCACGCCCACCGGAAAGGTCGAGTTGAAACTGAGCACCGCGGAAAAATTCAAGCTGAGGCCGCTGCCCGAATTTACCGGGCTTCCGGAAGAAGACGATCCGGAGTATCCGCTGATTCTTATCAGCGCCAAGAGCCGCTATTATCTTCTCTCATCCTACCGCTGGATAGAAAAACTCCGCAAGAAACGACCCTATCCGATCGTTGAGATTCACCCTGAAACGGCCGAGGCCCTTGGCATCGCCGACGGCGACGAGGTCATCGTCTCCACCAGATACGGCGAAATAACTCAGACAGCGCGGGTCACCGACATTGTCCATCCCAGGGTGGTGAGCGCCGCATTGGGCTGGTGGTTTCCGGAAAGCGATGCGGCAGGCCAGTTCGAATGGCGCAGGTCAAACTTCAATATGCTCACTTCGATAGGAAAGCTGGGGCGGGAATTCGGGACACCCAACCTCAGCAACCTGCCTTGCAGAATACGAAGGGCATGAAATCCTCTCTGGATCGGAACTGCGAAGGGAGGCGCTAAAATGAGGGAGCGCCATGTGGGACATGAACGAGGTGACAAAAGTCGAGTACCGTGGTGCATATATCTACCACATCACATTCGATGACGGCCTGGAGGGAGATGTTGATTTCTCGGTTTACCTGTCCAGAGGGCCGATTTTTGAGTCGCTTAAGAACCCGGAGCTTTTTTCCAAGGCGACCGTGCAGGGCGGCGCCATCGGATGGCCAAACGGAGCGGATATTGCCCCCGAAACGATCTATGACAATCTGCTCAGTGCCGAGAGGTCACTCGAAATGGATACGCAAGAAGAGCGGGAGCACTTAGTCTAAGCGCTACCATAAAACACTGCCAGCCAAACGGTTTTCCGGCCCGGGTCGGTCCATTCCACCCGATGCCGCAAATGGGCCGGAATATCGACCCAGTCCCCGGGTCTCAAAACAAGGATCTCCTGATCGCCCTCAAATCTCAGTCCCGCGGTCCCGCAAAGCACCATGACCCATTCGGATTCCTCCTGATCGTACCAGAATCCCTCCGGCGAACGGTTGGAATCCGAAATGATCCTTTCGATCCTCACTTTGCCCGAATCGATCAGAGTTTCGAAAATTTCCTCCGGCGAGCTTTGCGGCACAGCCGTGTAAATGTTTCCCTTCCTCATGATCGCCTCTCCCCGGAAATAAAAAGTCCCCCCGAACGGATTTTTCGCCGGCCGGGAGGACTTCAACACCAAAGTCAATCAAAGCTTATATATCGAAGTAAAGCTTGTATTCCATGGGATGCGGGCGCATGCGCACGGCGTCCACTTCGTTCTTGGTCTTGTACTCGATCCACATGTCGATGACGTCCTGCGTGAAAACATCGCCCTTGAGCAGGAACTCATGGTCTTTTTCGAGGCTCCGGAGGGCTTCGTCGAGAGAGCCGGGAGTCGATGGAACTTTGGCCAGCTCTTCAGGGCTCAGGCCGTAGATGTCCGCATCGAGAGGCTCGCCCGGATCGATCCTATTTTCAATGCCGTCAAGGGCAGCCATCAGCAGCGCGCTGAAAGCAAGGTAGCCGTTGCATGAAGGATCGGGGAAACGGACCTCGAGACGCTTCGTCTTGGGAGAAGCCGAGTACATCGGGATACGTATGCTGGCGCTGCGGTTGCGGCTCGAATAGGCAAGGTTCACCGGAGCTTCATAGCCGGGCACCAGGCGTTTGTAAGAATTGGTGGTCGGGTTGGTTATGGCGCACAAGGCCGGAGCGTGCTTCAAAATGCCGCCCGCCGCCCAAAGGGCCATTTGGCTCAATCCGCCGTACTTGTCGCCGGCGAAAAGAGGATTGCCTTCCTTCCAGATGCTTATATGGGTGTGCATGCCTGTGCCGTTGTCGCCAAAAAGCGGCTTTGGCATGAGAGTAACCGTCTTGCCGTGTTTCCTGGCCACATTCTTCAGGACGTATTTGTACCACGCAAGATTGTCGGCCATTTTTACCAGCGGCGCCGCCTTCATATCGATTTCGGCCTGGCCGCCTGTCGCCACTTCGTGGTGCTGACATTCCGTCTCTATACCCACCTGCTCCATGGTCAGAATCATATCGGTACGGATATCCTGCTGCGAATCCATGGGAGGCACGGGGAAATAGCCTTCTTTGTACCGGGGCTTGTATCCGAGGTTCGGGTTCTCGACCCTGCCTGTGTTCCACTGCCCTTCGACTGAATCTACATAGTAGTAGCTGCAGTTGACCGCACTGTCGAACCGGACATCGTCAAAAATGAAAAACTCGGCTTCAGGACCGATCCAGACCATATCGCCGATGCCTGTGAACTTGAGATATTCTTCAGCCTTTTGAGCGATATTCCTGGGGTCCCGAGTGTATTTTTCCATCGTCACCGGATCGACTATATTACAAATCATCGAGAGGGTCGGAACGGCCATAAACGGATCCATTACCGCAGTGTTCGCGTCCGGAATGATCAGCATATCGCTGGCGTGAATCGGCTGCCAGCCCCGGATGCTCGAGCCATCGAAACCGTATCCGTTTTGGAAATCGCTTTCGCCCAACTCATGCATGGGAACTGAAAAGTGCTGCCATACGCCAATAAAATCCATGAACTTGAAATCTACTATCTTTGTTCCGTTTTCTTTTGCAAAAGCCAATACTTCTTTCGGGGTCATATTCTCCTCCTGAGAGTCCTCAAAATAGGGCATTCAAAAAATCGGACAGGTATGTCTAAGCAAATTGCTTGCCAAGGTCAACAATTTTCTTCCTCTCCGCTTCCCTTCTTCCATGCAGGCCTTTTTCAACAAATGGAACTTGGAACTAAAAAAAAACATTTTCGTTACATATTGACCAAATTCTATGGGAAAAGCGCGGACAATAAAGACACCTTCGATTCTAACCTCCTGAAAATTCGGCTGAATATGTTATTTGAAAATACCGTCCGCCATAGAACAAAAATGTATCGTTTGATTGCTCCGTTTCACTCCGCAATAAGTTAAAAGTCGAAAGTTGAAAGTCGAAAGACAAAAGGCAAAAGGCCAGTAGCTAAAGGATCGGATTTCCTTTACTTTTGCCTTCCCCCTACACCGCCGCAAGACACGAAAGAAGCTTTTCTCTTACCCTTTCATGCATGTCGTAGCTCATCAGCTTCTCGCCGCTCAGGTCCGTAACGTAAAAAACATCCGCGACCTGGGCCCCCGGTGTCGATATCTTTGCGAGCTGGATATTTAAATCCAGTTCGAACAGCCCCTTCGTGATCGCATGCAACACGCCGGGCCGATCCCATGTATAAACTTCGATCAGGGTGTAAAAATCGGAAGCGTCCTCGTCAACTATTACCCTGTCCTCCTTGCGCGGATGGCGCCTGGTCTCCAGTACCGAGGGCCTTCGCCTTTCGTCCAGTATTTCATCCAGGTATGATGAATTTCGCAGTACTCGTGCCAGGTCGGCTTCCACCCTGCCCCACAGTTCGCCGGGATGTAGGGGATCGGGGATTCGCTCGACCCTCAGTATATCACAAACTACGCCCGATTCGCGGGTGAATATGTCGGCCGATAAGATATTCAATCCCCGCACCCAGAGCACCCCTGTAATCAATGCGAAAAGCCCGGGTCTGTCGCGCATCATGACCGTGGTCTGCCACATCTCACCCTCGACCGGTTCGGCCCTGAAGCAAACGGGGCGGCCCGCCAACTCCTTTTCCATGCCGTAGTGCTTGAGAATATCCGCCGGTTGCTGCGATAAGAGGTACCGGAATGAAAGCGTCTCCATCCATTCGGCTATCTTTTCGCTCTCGGCCGGGTCGGCCAGAAGCGACATAACTTTTTCCTGCGTCTTCAAGGTGCGAGCTTCGATGTTTTCCGGCTGAAGGTCCGGGCGCATCAGCAGCCTGTCGACTTTGAAGAAAAGTTCTCTAAGCAGTGAGGCTTTCCACTCGTTCCATGCCGCCGTGCCGGTCGCACGGCTGTCGGCTATTGTAAGCAGGTAGAGAAGAAGCAACCGCCTTCGGTCCTTGATGGTTACAGCACATCGCGCTATGGGCTTTTCGTCCATGAGATCCCGCTTGAGAGCAGTTTCAGCAAGAATCAGATGCTGTTCGATCAAAAAACAGAGAAGGCTTTTTTGCTCCTCGTCGAGTCCCATCCTTGTCGCAATTTCCCCGGCCAAACCTGCGCCGCGAATCGAGTGGTTCTTTCCGCCCCCTTTGCCTATGTCGTGCAGAAGCCCGGCCAGGTAAAGGATACGTCTTTCCTCGGAACTCATCAGCACTGCACCGCTTTTGAGCGGTCCTTCGCCCTCGAGTTCGCCCGCTTCGATCAGGTGCAGCTCCCTCACCGTACGCAGAAGATGCTCATCGACCGTATAAACATGGTAGACATCATCCTGGACCTTGTAGCGCACGCCCGAGAATTCAGGGATGAACGTCTGCAAAAACCCGGTCTCCAGCATGGTATTGAGCACCGTAAAAGAATACCGCGGATCAAGCAGGATATCGAAAAACTGCCGGATTGCCTCCGGATTTCGCCTTTCCCTTTCTTGAAATCCCCCTAAATTTTCCCGAATTATCCTTCCTGAATTATGGTGGAAGTGGGCGCCGGAACGCGCCGCCTGCCAGAAAAACCGCATGAGCAAGAGCGGATCTTTTCCTACCCACTCCGGGTCCATGAAGTGGAGGTGCTTACCCTCCAGAAGAAAGGGGCCGGGCAAAATTCGCCTGCGCGGGCGGAAGCCGGGAAATTTACTCTTGGACTCCCCGAGTTTTTCCAGAAAAAAAGAGGTCGTTCTGCTGACGCGTGAAGTGTTCCGATAATAGAGGCGCATGAAAGCTTCTACCGCAGAACCTTCGGCGCCGGCCATACAGCCCATCCGCTTTGCAATAAGTTCCTGTTCGGGAAAAAGCAGCCTGTCCTGTCTTCTCCCGCCCAACTGGTGCAACTGGAGCCTGACCCGCCACAGGAAATCGTAGGACTGGTCGAGCCAGAGCTTTTCGGGCTCCGTAAGCCATCCATGCCCGAGCATCGCCTCATGCGACGGGTCCTGGAGGTAAACGATCCCTGCCCACCTGATCGTATGCAGGTCGCGCAGCGCGCCCACGCCATCTTTAACGTTCGGCTCGAGCAGATAGGCGCTCTCGCCGAACTGCCTGAGCCTTTCCTCCCTGTACGCCGTCAAGTGTTCGAGAAATCGCCGCTTTCCCGTGTTGCCGAACAACTTGAGAAAAGACCCCTTCCAGTCGTTAAAAAACTCGGCGTCGCCGGCTATGAATCCGGCTTCAAGATAATTGGTCAGGATGGAAAAATCGTTTTGAACCATATTACGGACCATGGAGACCGAAGCGGTGGCGTGTCCTACTTCGAATCCGCTGTCCCACAAGCCGTATACCAGGTCGTGGACAAACTCCGAGAGCTGCGGAGGAAGCCGTTTTTTATAAAGGAATAGGAGATCGATGTCTGAAGCGAAGCTGAGTTCTCCTCGGCCTATACCGCCTACGGCCAGCAGGGCCCAGCCCTGACAAGGCGCGTTTTCGTCCGGCGCGTTTCCAAGCGCCTCCCGCAAATGGGACGAATAAGTTCGCGCTGCCAGCAACCCGGGAATGTCACTGCGACATTCCCGGGTAAAATTTTCACGCAGATATTTTAGCCTTCGAACAACATTTGGATGTATAGCCATATTTACTCAATTCCGAGGCGTGCCGCCAGCCTATGGTACGACTTACCCTGTCGCGCGCCCGGCGATTCTGCAAGGGCGCAACCCGACAGAGGCGGCACGCCTCCCGCCTATAACGCGCTTTCTCCGGTCTCGCCCGTCCGGATGCGGATGCACTCTTCGACCGGCACGATGAAAATCTTGCCATCCCCGATTTTACCCGTATTTGCCGCATCGCGAATCGCGGCGGCAATCTCTGCAACCTGCGAGTCGGGAACTGCTATTTCTATTTTAATTTTAGGAAGAAAATCAACTACATACTCAGCACCCCGGTAGACTTCCGTGTGCCCCTTCTGACGCCCGAAACCTTTCACCTCGGATACTGTCATTCCTTTGATCCCCAGGCTGGTCAGCTTTTCCTTCACGTCGTCCAGCTTGAACGGTTTGATGACCGCTTCTATTTTTTTCATCACTCCTCTCCTTTGTTAAAGAACCTTCAGGTCTCGACATATCCATGCGCAATCGGATTGCGCCTTCCCATGCCGAAGGCTTTTGTCGTAACTCTCAATATAGGGGGCGCCTGCCAGCGTTTGTATTCGTTGAGTTCAACCCGCCTGGCCACCCACCGCACGGTTTCGGGGTCGAACCCCCTGGCCACGATCTGCCGGATTGGAAGACGCTGCTCGACATATTCGCTCAAAATGGCGTCGAGGATCTCGTAAGGCGGAAGAGTGTCCTGGTCGGTCTGGTTTTCACGCAACTCAGCGGAGGGGGCCCGCGTGAGGATACGATCCGGGATCCATCCATGTTCTTCATTGAGTCTGCCGGCAAGCCCGTAGACCATCGTTTTGGGAACATCGCCCAGCACGGCCAGACCTCCGTTCATATCGCCGTATAGCGTGCAATATCCAACGGATATCTCGGATTTGTTTCCCGTGCTAAGGAGCAGCCTGCGAAACTTGTTGGAAATGGACATGAGGATCATGCCCCTGAGACGCGCCTGAAGGTTTTCCTCGGTAAAGTCATGCGGCAAATCGCCGAAAATCGGGCTCATCGATTTCAGGGCGGTCGAAAAAAGATCGCCTATTGGAATCACCTCGAAGCCAATGCCGAGCCTTCTCGCCAACTCGCGGGCGTCGGTAAGGCTTTCGGGCGCGTTATAGGGACCCGGCATTGCAACCCCCAGAACATTTTCCGCACCCAGCGCAAGCACGGCCAGGCAGGCCACCACCGCGGAATCGACCCCGCCGCTGAGTCCGATAACCGCCCGATCGAAGGAACACTTTCGGGCATAATCGCGCAAGCCGAGGGTGAGCGCGCCGATGACCTCCGAGATCTGGTCGCACTCCGAGGCGTGCAACTCGGGCGAACTCCCCTCCGTGTCAAAGAGTATCAGGTCTTCTGCGAAATCGGCCCCGGTGGCCAGAAGTCGGCCTTTTTCATCCCAGATCATGCTGTGGCCCTGGAAAATCAACTCGTCATTGCCTCCGACCTGGTTCACATAGACCAGCGGGGCGGAGGCGCAAGCCGCCTGTTTTTTGAGCAACTCGCCCACAAGGTTCGTCTTACGCACATGATAGGGAGATGCGGAAATATTTACCAGCAGGTCGATCGAAATTTTCCCCAGTTCACAGACAGGGTTGACATCGTAGAGAGGACCGGGAAGATAATCAGGCACATTCCATGCGTCCTCGCAAATCGTAACCCCGATCCGCTTGCCCCTGAAATCGACCCAACCGGCCGATTTACCCGGTTCGAAATATCTCTCCTCGTCGAAAACGTCGTAGGAGGGCAACAGCATCTTGTGAGCTATCGACCTCAGACGGCCGTCCTCATAAAAAACCGCTGAATTATAAAAAGGCTTTCCGCGCCCCTCATTGATCGATACGGCGCCGAAAATGACTCCGATGCCCTTGCCTGCCTGCGCAATGCGCTCCCAGCAGCGCAGGCTGTCGGATACAAACCCGCGCTTGTCCAACAGATCGCGCGGCGGGTACCCCATTATGGACAATTCAGGAAAAACGACCAGTTCGGCGCCGGCCTTTTTAGCTCTTTCCACAAATTCGCATATTTTGAGCGTGTTGCCTTCCAGGTCCCCAACAAAAGGATCGATTTGTGCCATCGCAATGCGCATTACCGGTTTCCTCGCGCAGGCCCGCCACCCAAGCCGGAATCAGTGCGGGACGAATGAATATCTTGGATTTCAGGACTAATGGTTTCACAAACACCTGCCCTCCCGGCACAATCCAGGGTGGGCAATATGCCAGCTTCCATCCGGAAACTTCCTGGTGGGCACGATAAAGCTTACCCCGCTTCGCTCCCCCACCTCCCAGGCTAATCAGGGGTAACCTTTATGCTAAACTATCTCACCGATTTTACAAAGCAACTTATTGCCTGTTCACTCCTTTAAGAATTGTGGCAGCCCTTTTGCCGCGCCATGCTTTTCTCTCCCCGATTCCGGCTTGCGGCGCCGCTCATTATGTAATCCCATTTTTCGGCTCTCTATGCTATAAGAAAAACATAGTGGAGAATTCTAGTCCATGAGCGAATGGAAAGATAAAGTTCTACAGAGCAAAGGGAGCGAGCTTGATATTCTGCGCCAAATAGTGCGCGACGGGCTCCGTCTTTATATCGGGTCCGGCTGCGGAGAGCCTCAGCACCTGGTGCGTTGCCTGCTCAAAGTCTTGCCTGAACATCGCGATATCGAAATAGTCCAAAACCTTTCAATGGGCTCGCTTCCGCAAGACTGGAAGGCCCTGGAGGGAAATGCGCGGCTCAAGACCTTCTTTGTAGGGCCCAGATCCAGGGATGCGGTCAATGAAGGCATGGCCGACTATATCCCGATTTATTTTTCTTCCATACCCCGTCTATTCAAGGAAGACCCTCTGTGGAAGTTCGATATAGCGCTCGTGCAGGTATCCCCGCCCGACGAACACGGTTTTTGCTCGATGGGGATATCCGTAGGCATGGACAAAAGCGCCGTCGAATCCGCAAGCATTGTTTTCGCCCAGATAAATCGCGAAATGCCCAGGACGCTCGGGGACAGCTTTGTCCACTCGTCCCGGTTCCACTACATCGTTGAATATGACGAGCCGCTGCCCGAGATTGTTTTCCGGGAACGCAGCGCGGTGGCCGAACGCATAGCCAGATACATCTCCCCGCTGATCGAGGACGGTTCTACAATCCAGACGGGAGCGGGAAGAATCCCCAATTGGGTCCTGATCTACCTGGAGGGGAAAAAGGACCTGGGCATCCATACGGAGGTCCTTACCGACGCTCACCTGCATCTGATCAATTCGGGCGCCGTCACGGGGCTAAAGAAAACCTTGAACCACGGGAAAATCGTCGCGACCTACTGCATGGGAAGCAGGCAGCTCTACGATTTTGTAAACAACAATCCAGAGGTGGAGATCTACCCGACCGAGTACGTCCACAACCGCACGCTGATTCGGCAGCATCATCGGATGGTCGCCATAAATTCAGCCTTGGAAATAGATTTGAGCGGACAGATATGCGCTGAGTCAATGGGGCACAAGGTCTACAGCGGAATCGGCGGCTATGTCGATTTTATGCAGGCGGCTTCGAGCACGAAAGAGGGAAAGGCCATCATCGTGTTGCCGTCAACGACTTCGGACGGGCGCAAATCGCGAATCGTAAGCCATCTGACCAACGGGGCCGGAGTTGTCAGTCCGCGCAGCACGGTCAGTTATGTCGCCACCGAATTCGGCGTCGCCTATCTGCACGGTAAAACCATCCGGGAACGCGCGCTGGCCCTTATCAACATTGCTCATCCACGTTTTCGCGAGCAGTTGATGACCGAGGCCAAAAAGATTCACTACGTCTATGAAGATCAGATCGTTCCGCCCATTTACGAGCCTCTCTATCCGGGCCAGTGGGAGACTCGTCAGGTTTTTCCGCCGAACGAAAATCTCTATATCCGACCCGTCAAACCCACCGATGAGCGTTCGCTTCAGGAGTTTTTCTACGCTCTTCCTTTCGAAGACATCTATTTTCGCTTCCTCTCGGCGATGAAGGCATTCCCGCACAGAAACATCCAGGCCATGTGCAATCTGGATTACGAGCACGAAATGGCGGTTATCGCCGTAACAGGTGGAATCGGCGCCGAGAAGATCGCCGGAATCAGCAGATACATCCTGGACCAGAAAACCAATTTTGCCGAAATCGATGTTGCCGTAGCCTCCGAATGGCAGCACAAGGGAATCGGCACGTTCCTGGTCCATTATATTTCCGAGATAGCAAAAACCAAGGGTATCAGCGGACTGGTAGCTTACGTGCTGGCTGCCAACAGGGCGATGCTCGCCGTGTTCCACTGTCTTGGCTACGCGGTGCATTCGAAACTGGAGGAAGGCATATACGAAGTATCGCTGCGATTCGATCAACCGGCTCTGGCATGCCGTACGGAAGAATACAAATGACTCGGCCACTCATCTCGTCAATAGACCCCGGCAGGCTCGCTTTCGACATCGACGGAGTGGTTGCCGACACTATGTCCGTCTTTGTCAGGCTGGCCCACGAAAGATACGGGCTCACACAACTCTCCAAGCAGGACATGCTCTGCTACAACCTCCATGATTGTCTGGACCTGGGGAAAGAGATCATTGACGACCTGATAGTCCTCACCCTCGACGAAGAGCACACCCGGGAGATCCCCCCGATTCCGGGAGCGCCGGAAGTGCTTACCGAACTTGCCGCCGCCGCGCCTCTTAGATTCATAACGGCCCGCACCGAGGCAGACGCCATCAGAGAGTGGATTTTTTCAATCCTGCCCGGCGTTCCTCGCAGCCGAATAACCGTGATAGCCTCCGGCTCTCCTGAATCCAAGCTCGGATTCCTCCACCAACTCGAAATTGGCTATTTTGTCGAAGACAGGCTGGAGACCTGCAAACACTTGAAGGAGGCCGGAATCGAGCCACTTCTTTTCGAGCAGCCGTGGAACCGCGACGAACCCGCCCCCGGATGCATTCGGATCAGCGATTGGATGCAGTTGAAAGAATGCCTATTGCCCTTGGGCGCCAACTTGGGGTAAAGTGTTTTCCACTTGGTGTGGGCCATCTTCGCGAAATCGTCCAGCATTTACGCCCTGACTGTAAAATTCACAACTTTAATGCCCCCGGGCATATTCGGGTTCATCGGGTCGCAGATATGTCATCACCCGCAACGCCGCCTATACTGATTAAAGCCGACCGCGCCGGCTTCACGTTGATCCCGGACCCTGGCGCCTCTTTGGAGGCCGTCATGGCATTCATGGACGATCGGCTCGGGCAGTCGCGCGATTTTTTTCAAAATACGGAAATGGTCCTGGATCTGCGAAACAGGCCTATGCGCTCCGACGAGATATCGGCCCTTTATACGAGGCTCTACCAAAAATCCATGGTCAGGGTGGTAGAAGTCCGGCTGAGCGACCATCTTTCGTTTTCCATGGCGGGCGAGCCGAAGAAATCCCGCGCAGCCGTCGAGGCCGACGGGGAAAGCAACGACTGTGTCCCGGTAATCGTGCGCAATACGTGCCGGTCGGGCGTGCGGGTTGTGTCTTCATCCGACTGTGTCGTGCTGGGCGACGTAAATCCCGGTGCCGAAATTATTGCCGAGGGCGATGTGATTATTTTCGGCAATCTGAGAGGCGTGGCTCATGCCGGCGCCCGAGGCGATCAGAGCGCAAGGATTTGGGCGCTTAGCTTCGAGCCCAACCAGATAAGGATCGCCGATCTTGTGGCGGTCCCTCCGCGTGGCGCAAAACCGGCCCGGGGCAGGTTCGAAATTGCTGAGATTCGCGATGGCGTTATCCAGGTCGTTAGTCTCTGAGAATATAATGAGTGATTTGGCGAGGGGTATGGATATCGATGGAACCGATTTCTAAAATACAGGTGATGACGTATGGCGGGTAAAACAATTGTGGTCACTTCCGGCAAGGGGGGGGTCGGCAAGACTACCACCGTGGCCAACCTCGGAACGACGCTGGCCAAGAAGAAGTACAACGTTGTACTCTTAGACACGGACATAGGCTTGCGCAATCTCGATGTGGTCATGGGACTGGAGAATCGAATCGTCTACAACATTGTAGACGTCATCGAAGGCAAGTGCCGCAAAGAACAGGCAATGATCCGCGACAGGAAGCTCTCAAACCTGTGCATGATTCCCGCGGCCCAGACCAGGGAAAAAAATTCCATAACCGAGGAACAGATGAAAGAACTCTGCTCAAGTCTGGCGGCCGAGTTCGACTACGTCATTATCGACTGTCCCGCCGGCATCGAGCAGGGATTCAAAAACGCGATCGCGGGCGCTGATACCGCTCTTGTGGTAACTACGCCCGAGGTTTCGGCCATCCGCGATGCCGACCGGGTAATCGGCCTTCTGGAAGCCGCTTTGGTAAGACAGATCAGCCTCATCATCAACAGGCTCAACGCCAAGATGGTCAAAAAGGGAGACATGATGTCCACCAACGACATCATTGCCCTGCTTTCAGTTCCCCTTCTGGGGGTGGTCCCGGAAAGCGAGGAAGTGGTGGTGTCGACCAATCGAGGGGTCCCGCTGGTTCACGACAGGAGCAGCAAAGCAGGTGCGGCATTCCGAGGCATGGCCGCGCGCCTCAACGGTGAAAGCATTCCACTCGACGGTGATTCTCGAGGATTTTTCGGACGAATGAAGAGGCTGATCTGGGACTGAAAGGAGACAGGCCGATGCTCGGAATTTTGCGACGCATTTGGGGAGACGGGGCCAGCGGACAGGTCGCCCGTAAGAGGATGCAGTTCGTCCTCATGCACGACAGGATCGACATCACCCCCGATATGATGGAAGCGGTCAAAAACGATATAATCAAAGTGCTTTCCAGGTATATGGAAATAGACGGCGGATCCGTAAAGGTTGATTTGGAAGAGGGCAAAGACTTTATGGCCCTTATCTCCAACGTCCAGGTAAAGCGCGTCTACAGGCATTCAACGTCAGGCTGACCTGATGAGAGCGGCGGGCAAAGCGGGGTGCAGGAGTCTGTCGAAAAAATGCGAGCCGTCAGGCAGCGCGGATCTAGCCGTGGGCCTCAGATCGATGCCGGCGGCGGCCGTGAGAAACTATGTGCGGGCCTGCAACGCCGAGACCGAATACCGGGTTCACGTCGCGGCGACTGCGACCGCCCAGGACCCGCCTTGCCGGATCGGTATTCGGTCTTTATCGGCTACTGTTCCTCCAGGACCTCTTTTAGCTTTTGAACTCCGATTTCCAACTCCGGGAAGAGTTCCACCGATATTGTAAGCCCCTTTTTGGAGGGGTGGAATTCGCCGTCATCCCCCTTGTAATAAATTCGGATGTCCACATACTGCTTTCCCTTGAAAACAGTTATCGACGACCGGACTTCCTCCAGGGGATTTTTGGGGAAAGAATGCACAATTTGAGGTTCTTTTGCCATTTTCACTAATCCTTGGCTCAGTTGAATAGTATTCGATCAAAAAGCCCATCCGGAGATGGGCTTTTTGATTTTTGATATGCGCCTGTCCGGGTATCAAAGGGCGACTTCGGGCGCCAGAGCGGCGCCTTCTTTTGCCGGCTCGTATTCGGCTATGTATTTTGCTTTTACCTTCATCAGCGTCAGGACCACGGGCCTGTAGGCAAGATGCGCCCATTTGGCGAAAGGGACCTCCAAAACGAGCATCGGGATCGCCACCATCAAATGAATGACATAGATGGCATAAGTAAAAAACACCCAATCGAAGACGTGTCCCAGGTTGATTAAAATGCCGGTCACCGCGGTCGCCTGCAGCAGGATCAGGAACATCCAGTCCGTACTGTGAGTATTCTTGAACTGAGGCTGCCACTTCTTCAGCCTTGCGATTATCACATACGTCGTTCCATACATGATCGCGAAAAAGGAATAATAACCGGCCAGCCGCAGCGGGTTGAAGATCGAGACCTCGGTCCTTCCCCCCATCGACGTCCAACTGCGCTGAAACTTGAGGAAATTTATCCCCATGAAAGGCAGGCCGTTTATGAAAACAACGACCAGCAGAAATATCGTGGCATACCCGGTCATAATCGCAAGATGTGCGATCCACCGCGCCCTGTTGCCCTTGGTCTTGCAACCGCCGAACTGCCTTTGCGTCAAGAATTGAGTCACCATGTACTTGAATTCGTCATAATACATCTTGAGCGGCACTTTCTTGAAGTACTCGCCCATGACCAGTTTTACGCAGCGGAAAAGGTTTGTGAGAAGGAAAAACGACAGTATGCCGGCCATTAGGAGGTCGGCCTTTTCGATTCCGTCCGTCGACCAGACCGTATTGATATCGGCGTGTTTCCAGCTGATCATAGACCAGTTGGTTATCGCCCAGATGATCATTCCGATTCCCACAAAAATACCCACCGCCGCCACGGCTTTTTTCTCGAATTTTTCCGACGTATAGAATTTTCGGGAAAAGCCGGTCCAGTCATAAAGCGAGGTAAGATATCTGCGCAGAACCATCATCGTTTCGCCGGGGTCGGCTTCGCGCGGGCACCTGAGCGAGCAGTCGCCGCAGTAATAGCACAGCCAGGGTTCGGGGGATTTTAAAATCTTGTCCTTTTGCCCCAGTTGAACGTACCTGACCATTTTTCTCGGAAACGGGTTCTCGGGTGTCGCCAGGTCGCATATCGCGGTGCAGTTGCCGCAATTATAGCACTTGTTCGCATCCTTCAGCCCGAATTCCTCCAATTCCCTTATCAGATTTGGATCAACCCTGTTGCTCATCCGTTAACCTCCTGAGCTTTTCAACACCAGCATGGCGAAGCATTAGAATCCCTTATACGGGTTGGCGCCGATTTCCGCGAGCTTCTCGGCAAATTCATCGAGCATCGCCGGGACCTTCGCGTAATCGGTTATAGAGACTTCCTCGAACCGGACGCGATCAGATTCCAGGGCGAGCCGGTCCAGCGTCTCTTTGACTTTGCTCAGTCGAATGTTTGCCAGTTCACTGCCTTTGATGAAGTGGCACTGATAGTTGTCCCCGTGACGGCAACCAAGCAGCATTATTCCATCGATACCCTTGGAGAGCGAATCGGCGATCCACACCAGATTGAGCGAACCAAGGCAGCGCAGCGGGATTATGCGAACCCATGCATTGAAGTTCATCCTTCGAAGCCCTGCCATATCCAGGGTGGGATAGGCGTCATTTTCGCAGCAGAACACGAGTATCCGGGGTTTTTCGTCGTATTCCTCAGGCACATTGATCGACTTGATCATATCGCCGATCATAGCGACCGAATAATTCTTGAAGGAGATGATGCGCTCCGGACAGGCGCCCATGCAGACGCCGCACCTTCGGCACCGGGTAGGCTGAGGAAGCGGATTTCCCTTTTCATCCTCGTTGATCGCGCCAAACGGACATTCTTCCGTACACCGCTTGCATTGCGTGCAGCGTTGCATGAAAAATTCCGGGTAACTCGCGTCGCCTGCCCTGGGATGAACGGCCAGGCCCTTCGAGGTAAGCTCGACGCACTGTATGGCCTTCATCACGGCGCCGGTTGCGTCTTCCATGGCGTTTGATACGCCCATTGGCCGGCGAACCGGGCCTGCGGGATAAATGCCGGTCCTGCGACTCTCATAGGGGAAGCATATGAAATGTGAATCCGGGAACCCGTTTTTAAGTTCCGGAAGCTCGGGTCCCTGGCGATATTCAAGGTTCAAGATGTCGGAGACGAAGATGGAATCGACCGAAGCGACCAATTCACTCTTCTTCTCCGTCTCGTCGGTCTCTTTCTTCGCCTTGTAATCCTCTCCGAACGCCGTAGCCGGGACCATACCGGTGGCCAGCACCACCATATCCACGTCGTCGAGCAGAATCTTGTCCCCGAGAAGCTCGTCATAGGCTTCCACGGCAACTTTGCTCCCGCTTGCCAGCACCTCGGGCGCCTGGGCTCTGACGAAAATCACACCTTCGCTTTGAGCCTTCCTGAAAAAGTCCTCGCCCTGGCCCGGGGTCCTCATCTCCTGGTAGAAGACGAACACGTTTGTCTTCGGGTCCTGCTGCTTGACCTGGATGGCCTGTTTGAGCGCCGTAAAACAGCAGATCGAAGAACAGTATGGGAGATGTTGCGGATCCCGCTGCCCGGCGCATTGAATGAAGGCAACCGTCTTTAGCGCCCGATCGTCGGAGGGCCTCGTTATTTTGCCCGACTTCGCACGTTCCTCGAACTGAACGTTTGTGACCACATTGGGAGAGGCGCCGTACCCCAATCTCTTGTCGAGCTTCTCGGGATCGTAAGGCTTCCAGCCTGCCGCCAGGACCACCGCGCCGATCCGATGATCGCTCGTCGAACCGTTCTGTTTGATCGTCGCGTTGAAAACACACGGACCGCCGGAGAGTTTTTCGACCTTGGAACCGGTCAGGACCTTGATCTTATCGTTGCTTTTGACAAAAGCCGCCAGCGTTTCGATTTCGTTGGCCTGCACGTCCTTGAACGGAAAGACCACGTTTTTTGACACGTTCTTTTGAAAGCCGCCAAGCTCGGCTTCCTGTTCCACCAGCACGGCGTTATATCCTGCCTTGGCCGCCTGCAGGGCCGCCGTCATGCCGGTTATTCCGCCTCCCACAACCAGGATGTCGGTCGACATTTCCTGCTCGGGCTTGTATGGCTCCGGCGGCAGCATCGCCTGCATCCTGGCGCCGCTCATACGCAGATAGTCTTCGGCCATCATCTGGGTGTCTTCGTCCTTGGCGGGATGTGTCCACACCACCTGCTCACGCAGGTTCACCCGGTCAAGAATCGTCCCTTCGAAGTCGAACACATCGTACATCACCCGCTGTGAACAGGCGGCGATAATCAGGGCGTTTACGCCCTCGTTGGCTATGTCGTCTTTAATGATCTGAGCGCCTTCAGGGGAGCACAGGCTCGCGTGGTTCCTGCACACCGAGGCCTTGCATTCCGATGTTGCCAGCGTGCTGAGCTGATCTACGTCGAGGGACTCCCCGATCCCGCAGCCCGTACAGATATATACAGCAATCTTCTTGTCCATCGACTCTACCTCCTGACAACCGATTGGATGGCTTTTAGAGCTGCAGCCGTGCCGTCCTGAACTGATTCGGAAACACTATTCGGGGTCCTGCAACAGCCTGCGGCGAAAAACCCCGGGGTCACCTCCTGAGCGGCAATGAAGCCGTAGTCATCGCGCTCAGCGAAGGTAGGCTGGTGGTAAACGGAAGTGTTGGGCTGCATGCCCGTGGCGAGCACGGCCAAGTCGACGTTGATCATATTGAGACTGCCGGCGGTGGTGTCCTCGACCCTCAGAACCAGGTTCTCCGTCGCAGCGTCCTGTTCGATCTTGGCGACTTTGCCCTTGAAGAAAGTCACGTTGGCGTCCTTCTTCAGATCGGCGTAGAAAGACTCCAGCCGATCCATGGCGCGAATGTCGATGAAGAAAATGTATATCCTGGCATCCGGGTATTGCTCGCGCACGTAGGTGGCCTGCTTCATGGAAGCCATGCAGCACACCGAGGAACAGAACGGAAGGTGGTTCTCGTCGCGAGAACCGGCGCACTGAACGAAGGCTACCGTCTGCGGCGCCTTCCCGTCCGAAGGCCGGAGAATCTTTCCCTTCGTGGGGCCGTTTGCGGCGGCAAGGCGCTCCATCATTACGTTGGTAATCACGTTCGGATAGGCGCCGAAACCCAGCGTATCGAGCCTTTTGGCATTGTAGGGGAGCCAGCCGGTCGCCCAGACAACCGCTCCCACTTTCAGTTCGACGGTCTTTGGCTGCATATCCAGTTCGATAGCGCCGTACTGGCACGCATCCTTTACCGTTTGCCCCTCCGCGCTTTTGGCAAGCGAAGGGTCGAGCATATATCGGAGAGGAAAAGCCATATCATGGGGCAGATATGCCGCCTTGATCTTGTCCATTCCATAGTTGAACGGATTGTCGATCTCGCTGGTGCACACCTCGGCACATTTGCCGCAAGCGGTGCACTTTTCATTGACATAGCGCGGCTCGATCTTTATGCGTGCGTCCCACGCGCCTTTGCGCCCTGAAACGTATTCGACCTGCGCCATCGTGAAGACGTGAATCCTGCCGCTGTTCTTTATTCTCCGGAAATTGATCTCGAGGCCGCAATAGGGGGGACACAGCTTCGGAAAATATTGATGCATCTGAGCCACCCGGCCCCCCAGATAAGGATTTTTCTCCACAAGGTAGACCTCACGGCCCGCTTCTGCTGCTTCGATGGCGGCTGTCAGCCCGGTCATGCCGCCCCCGACCACCAGAATACTCTGCGTTTCTACGTCAACCATGCTTATCCTCCTGAGCTGGTAAGAAACCGTATATGAAAAATCACACGCGCATTCGGGCGCAATCTCATCCGTGCAACCCCTGCTTGGCCGATGGGATCGCAAACACGTGAACTTTATAACGAGTGCCTGTACTCCCCTTGAATGTTCCAAACCCGATAAAAAGCCCGGGTATGGACAAAGCCATCAGGTGTTTAACGGCGCGCAACCATGCAGAACCGCGGTTTTTCCAGGCCGGACCATCGCATAGTGTCATTTATCGGTGTACAATTTTTCAGGAGCCTGATGAAAGTGTAGATACATCAAGCCGAATGGCTATATCGCTAAATCTTCCTGGTGTCAATATTTTCCGTTCGTTTGAATCAGCCGTCTTCGGTTCCGGCTTTGAAAGCATCCCCGCCGATCAACGCCCGTGCTTCCAATGACGGGAGTTCGTGCACATTGCCAAGCTTTTTCTCTATCGCGCGAGATCTTTTGGCCGCCTCATCCATCGTGTTTGCGGCCTGGTCGAGCTTCCTTCTGACCCCTTCGAGCACGATTCCAAATTTGCCGAATTCGCTCTTGACCGCCCCGAGCAGTCTTTCGATCTGCCTTGCGCCCTTCTGCACGGCAAGTGTGCGAAAACCCAACTGGAGGCTGTTAAGAAGCGCCGCCAGGGTGGTCGGCCCGGCCACTATGACCCGGCATTCGCGCTGAAGACTTTCAACCAGCCAACCCGCACCGGTTTTCATCCTGATGACCTCGGCATAGAGACCCTCCGCAGGAAGAAACATTATGCCGAAATCAGTCGTAGCAGGCGGGTTCAGGTATTTTTCGCGAATTGTTTTGGCGCAATTTTTTATCGTGTCGCACAGGTCCTTTGCCGCCTGATCGGCGGCTGCGCGGTCGCAATTCTCCTGGGCTTCGACGAGCCTTTGATAGTCCGCAGTGGGAAATTTTGCGTCGATCGGGAGCCAGACCGCACCCCGCCCGTCTTCATCATCCCTGCCCGGCAGCTTTATGGCAAATTCGACCGCCTCCAGGGAATTCTGATTTGTCCGCACGTTTCGTTCATATTGCTCCGGGGCCAGGACCTGTTCGAGAAGGCTCCCAAGCTGGATTTCACCCCATGTGCCCCTGGTTTTCACATTGGTCAGCACCCGCTTGAGGTCTCCGACTCCGGTAGCCAGCGTCTGCATCTCCCCCAATCCCTTATGGACCTGTTCAAGTCTTTCGGAGACCTGTTTGAAGGATTCACTCAGCCGCTTTTCGAGAGTCCCCTGGAGTTTTTCATCTACCGTTGCCCTCATCTGTTCGAGTTGCCGTCCATTCTCCCCCTGAATCTCCTTGAGCTTTGCCTCTATCGCGTTTCGCAGCCCCTCCAGGCGGTTCTCATTGGATTCGGTCAGTCTGCGAAGAGAATCGGCAAACGTTTCGAGCTGGTTCTTTTGAAGACGGGCGATATTGGTCATGCTGGTTTGAAGGGAATCTCCGAAAGTCTTCAAAGCGCTTCTGGTTTCCTCCCTTCCCTGGCGCGCAACCAGAGCGGCCTCCTGCCGGTTTCTTGCGATTTCATCCCGCAGGGCCCGCTCGATTCGCTCCCCGCTCTTGTCTATGGAATCGAAGCGCGCGATCAGCGAGGTAGACCTATCCGAATTTCTGCGAAGCAGCATAAGAATGAAGATCGCATTGAGACCCAGCAATCCGGCTATAACAGCGAGCAAGGCCAACTGCAAAAGACCGGGGCCTCCGAATGGAAACTGCATTTGTCACTCCGTCTCAGGCAAAAGTAGTAAAGGTGGAAGTGATAGGCTGATAACACGATTGTTTTTTTTATTCCTTTTTACTTTTGCCTTTTGCCTTTTTAATGTCAACCGGCTTGCGCCTGAACCGGAGGAAAGTTCTTGTTGGGTTGCGCTGCGCTTCACCCAACCTACAGTCTGAACCGGATGATTGCGGTCGAATCCGGCGTCGGGCCGCATAGAGCGATTAGTAGCGCTTACGAAAAGTTGGCGGTGCGACCTCCAACCGTGATCGCCCTGCCCACCTCGCAGGCTTTTCGTCGGTTCCGGCTGTTCCGCGGCAGCATAATCCCACCGAGACCTCTTGGCGCTTCGCGCCCCGGACACCGAGTGTCCGGGCCACCCCGGTCCTTCCTAACTGTTCGTGGTTTCAGAGTGGGCCGAGGGTTCATGAAGAGCTGCTTGGAAAAGTTGATGGTTGGTTGCGGCCTGCCCACCCACCCGCTTAACTCCGCTTACAGACCTTGGAGGGTTCTACGGCTCGCTCCTGCGCGGGCTTTTCATGGTTTCGTGGTGTCCCCCCATGGGGGACGTGAGAAACTGCGGTGGATGTGGCTGGGGAGGGGCTGCTCCAAGGTCTAATCTTTCCTTGACTCTTACGGCTTTTTGACTATCTTTTTTATTTGGAAAAATGTTTTCGAACGAAAGGGAAAAGATGAGCCTGGAATATAAATCACAAAACTCCGCTGACGGAGAACCGGATGTCAAGGCTATCCTTGACGCCACCAAAACTATAGCCGTCGTCGGCATTTCCCCAAAAGAGGAAAGCGCGAGCAACCGGGTTGCAAAATACCTGATCGAGCAAGGCTTCAGGGTGATCGGGGTCAATCCGGCGCGCAGCGAAATTTTGGGGGTCAAATGTTACCCGGACCTTAAGTCCATCCCGGAACACGTTGATCTGGTCGATATTTTCCGGCGGGTGGACGCTATTCCGGCCATCGTTGATGAGGCCATCGAAATCGGGGCCGGAGCGGTTTGGATGCAGCTCGAACTGGAACATGAGGAGTCGGCCCAAAAGGCGAGACAGGCAGGTTTGAGCGTAGTTATGAACAAGTGCACGAAAATAGAGCACGCCCGTTATTTTGGCGGCGCAACGCTTTGATCGGGTTTACCGCTCCCGCCTTTCACGGCGGCGGCGATCTTCACGATTAGAAAGACATCGGGCGCGGTCCAATCAATTTAGTTTGCCTGACGGCCCCTCCTTGACCGGCGCCGGCAGGCCGGTTATGCTCCCCTTTAAGGGTTCGGCAGCCGGCTGCTAGTCAACAGGATGGTCGAAATGAGTTTCCAGGCAAAAAAAACCTTTGCCTCCGTGGATTACGGAAAATGCGATCCTAAAGGATGCAGCCCTGAAAAAGGGGTCTGCGCATCGGCATCCGCCTGCACCCGTAAAGTGATCAAACAGATCGACGGTCGCTATGAACAGCCGATAGTTTTTCAGGATATGTGCATGGGATGCTGGGACTGCGTTGAGGCCTGTCCTTTAAATGCCGTCCAGGCAATGCATCTTGTGTAGAGTATCTCATCTCCCTGAAACCACGAAAACATTACGGGCTGCGATTTTTTTGCTTTCCGCCCCTCAGCTCAAGCCAGCCTTTCGCAGCAGCAGCTTCCAGTCCTCCTCCACCATGGATTGTATCTGGTCCAGGTCTTTCTCGGTCAGGTGCTTGAATCGTCCCTGGAGCCTGAAATACTCCTTTACGAGATAGCCTTTCGGAAAAAAATTTATTGTGTACCTGAGGCCGTCTTCTACTTCGTAGAGCGGGAAAATATTGGTCTGAACGGCCATGCGGGCGATTTTAACCGATATCTCGGATGGTATGCGCCACCCCGTGGGGCAGCTCGCAAAGATATGAATGAAACGGGCGCCTTTTATCGCTTTGGCCTTGGCGACTTTGCGAAAAAGGTCTTCGGGGAAGGCGATGCTGGCTGTTGCCGCATAGGGAATGCGGTGAGCCACCAGGGCTTCGACGATGTTTTTCTTGCGCATCTTCTTCCAGTCCCGGCCGGGGGTCGTGGTTGTCCATGCGCCGTAAGGGGTCGATGAGCTGCGCTGGATTCCCGTGTTCATGTAGGCCTCGTTGTCGTAGCAAACGTATAGGAAATCCTCGTTCCTTTCGACAGCCCCGCTCAAGGCCTGGAACCCGATGTCGAAGGTGCCCCCGTCGCCCGCCCAGGTGACCACGGTGGTTTCGGTGTCGCCTTTCATATCCAGGGCCGCGCGCACACCGCTTGCCACTGCGCCCCCGGTTTCGAAAGCGGTGTGGAGGACCGGAATCTTAAGGGCCGATTGCGGATAGGCGCCGGCAATGATGGACCAACAGCAGGCGGGAATCACCATGACGGTCTTCTCGCCAAGGGCTTTGAGAAGAAAGCGCATCGCAATGGCCGCGCCGCAGCCGGGACAACCTACGTGTCCCGGAAACATGTAGTCTCGATCAGGGACCTCCGGTTGCATTATTCACCTCTTGAGGTCCGGCGCCGGAGCCGATGCCGGACGAAGCCCCGTCCAGATGCTCTCCTGCTGCGGGACATCATGGTTTTTAGTTTGCATGTAGATATTTTCCAGGTCGCCCACGGTCACATCGCGTCCGCCAAGACCGGCTATAAAGCTGAAGACGACCGGACGCTCAGGAATGTCGCAGAGCGCCGCCTTAACTTCCCCGGCGAATATGCCGCCCGAGCCGAAAGAAAAATTACGGTCTATTACAGCCGCTTTCCGAGCGGTTTTAAGACGCCTGCGGATGCTTTCGGCCGGAAAAGGCCTGAAGAGTTTTATCTTGAGAATCCCCACTTTTTCCCCCCGGCTTCGCAACTCTTTCACAAGCTGACGGCATGTACTCGACATCGTGCCGGATGTCACCAGGATGATTTCGGCATCTTCACAGGCGATCGGCTCGACGGCGCCATAGCTGCGTCCGAAGATTTTCTTGAATTCATCCTCCATTTCCGCAAACCGCCCCAGGGCCTCCTCCATTCCTTCCTGGATACTGCGGCGCATTTCCATGTAAACGTCTGGCGGGGCCATCTGGTTGAAAGCGCATGGCCTTTCGGTATCCAGCATGAACCTTGGGGTAAAAGGAGGCAGAAACCGATCTACCTGTTCCTGGTCGGGAACATCCACCGGTTCATAGGTGTGGGATAGATAGAAGGCATCGAGCACCACCATTACAGGCAGGCTGACATTTTCCGCCAGCCGGAAAGCCTGGAGGGTGGTATCGAGAACTTCCTGGCCCGTCTCGCAGTAGAGCTGAATCCATCCGGTGTCGCGCTGGGCGAGACTGTCGGTCTGATCTGTCCATATATTCCAGCCGGGCGCAAGCGCCCGGTTAACCTCGGCCAGCACTATGGGGAGTCTCGCGCCCGAAGCCCAGTGCAGCACCTCGTGCATGAGCGCCAACCCTTGGGAGGAGGTGGCTGTAAATGTGCGAACTCCTGCGCTCGAAGCTCCTATCAGGGCGGCCATGGCTGAGTGTTCGCTCTCGACGCGCAAATAGCGGGCATTTAGTGAGCCGTCGGCGCAAAAATCGGAAAGCCGCTCGACAATATGAGTCTGCGGGGTGATCGGATAAGCCGCGATCACCTCCGCTTTGGCCAGCCGCACGGCCTCAGCGACGGAATGGCTTCCTTCGAGGACCCTTTTCATAGCTTCTCCTCTCGGCGGTCTCTGCGACTCTGCGGTGGGGCTTCTTTCTCAAGACTCATGGCATTGCGGGGACATTCCACCACGCAGATGCCGCAGCCTTTGCAATAATCGTAATCGATGCTCCGTCCGCCGGAACCATTATCGCGAACGACCGCCAAATCGGGGCAGTAGAGGCGGCAGTTGTCGCATTGATTGCAGAGGCCGCAGTTGAAGCATCGCTCGGCCTCTTTCATCGCCAGGCCGGCTGAAATTCTAAGGTCGATTTCCGCAAAGGAACTGACCCTTTCCTCCCTGAGGAGTCGAGGCTGCGCTACTTTGGGAGCGAATTGGAAATGGTCCGTGTTGATTTCGCTAAAAGTTACGACATGGCGGTTCCGAGCACATCGCGGACCCCGCATATACACTTCCATCGAAAGGGAGGAACCGTTTCCCACCCGGCAGGTTTCAAGCCCCGGCAAGACGTGGTCGGGGCCTTTGTGGAAAAGTATATCCAGGGCGATGGCGGCTTCCTTTCCGGAGGCTACCGCGTGCGAAACGCTCTTGATTCGGGAGGCAAGATCGCCTCCGTAGGCCAAAACAGGAGAACCCCGGACAATCACCGAATTGGTCAAAAGAAGGACCCCTTCCTGCGCCACGGGAGGGTTTTGCCACTCCTCGGCCGCCTCAAGCCCGACTGCCTTTATAACGTGCAAGACACGCAACTCCTGCGTCGTTTGAGGATTAACCGGCTCTACACGCGCTCTTTCCCCCGGACTTGTATCGACGGTCTTCATCTGCTGCAGGGTCAGCAGGTATTGCCCGCCCTTGCCTTCGATTCGAAGAGGTGACCAAAGCTCCAGCAATTGCACCCCTTCCTCAAGGGCCATGGAGATTTCCTCTTCAAAAGCCGGCATGTCCTCGCGGCGGCGCCTGTAAACAAGCAGAGGCCTCCCCCCCAGGCGCAAAACCGTGCGGGCCGCATCGACGGCGGTGTTCCCGCCTCCTATGACTGCCACCTGGGCGTTGAAAAATGAGGGAGCTTCCCCGCGATTTACCTTTTGCAGAAACTGCAGCCCATCCTCCACGCCGCCCGCCTCTTCTCCGGCTATATGGAGCGCGACGCCCCTGGACCTGCCGCAGCCAAGAAAAACGGCGTCGTATTCGGACTGAATTTCCTCCAGGAAGGCTTTTGTGACCGGTTTTTGGCAGTAAAGATTAAATCCCGTTCCACAGATTTGTTCGATCTCGGCCCTGAGGACTCCAACAGGCAATCTATAGGCCGGGATGCCGTATCGCAGGACCCCGCCCGGCTCGGGGGCGGACTCGAATACATCGCAGCCGTAACCCAGGCGGGTAAGAAAATAGGCTGCAGCCAGCCCGGCAGGACCGGCGCCCACGACGGCCATCTTTCGGTTTTGGGAGGAAAGCCGCTCCAGGGAGGGTTTCAGCTCGTACCTGGCGGCTGTGTCGGCCAGGAATCTTTCCATGGTACGGATACCGATCCCTTCATCGAACTCGCGCCGGTTGCATTCCTTTTCGCACGGGCGCAAACACACTCGTCCGCATGCGGCCGGCAAAGGGTTTTCCTTGAGGATCGTTTCCCACGCTTCCTTGAAAAGCCCCCGGGCCGTCAGCATTTCTATGCGTCCGATGTCCTCTCCCGCCGGGCAGGCGGCGCTGCACGGGGCGGTCTTTTCGTCGTAGCGGGGGCGCAGAAAGCGCCATGACCCCGTTTTGTTGCTTTCGGTAGTGCGGAAGGAATGAGGAACGAAAAGGGGAATCGAATCCTTCATTTTGTGCTGCGCGCTCATAGGGTTATCCCCGACACCCGTTCATAGGCCTCCCGGGCGGCTTCGATATTGACTTCCAGTTTTTCCGGAATCTCTTCTTCGATGGCGCCTTCTACGGCATCCATCGGAGGTGCGCCAAGAACACGGGCGAATGCGCCCATCATGGCCGTGTTGACTATGGGGTGGGTGCGCGTTCCAAGCTCATGCCTGAGAGCAATTTCGGTGGCGTCCACATAGGCGAGGCGAAAGTTCGAAAATCGGGCGGAATCGGCTGGGGGCGCCGGGGCATTGAGCAAAATCCAGCCCGTCGGTTTAAGGCCCCGGGTGACATCGATTGCCTCGAGGAGGGTCGTATCCAGGACCACGACATGGTCGGGCGTGTATGAGTTTGTTCTGATGAGGATTTCTTCACGGTCCAGCCGCAGATAGGCTTCGACCGGCGCACCGCGTCGCTCGACCCCGAAAAGAGGAAAGCTCTGGACATAATAGCCGGCGCGAAAGAAGGCTTTTGCGAGCAAAATGGTCGCCACAACCGCACCCTGTCCCCCGCGCCCGTGAAAGCGAATCTCCAGCATGACCGCTCCCTTTTGTCCCCTGCCATTCAAACCTTGCTCCAGACGACCGCTATCGCTTTTGCGCTTCTGTCCCCGAGACATCGAAAGCTGTGACTGATGCTCGACAGAAAGTAGATGCTGTCGCCCGGATCGAGCACTTCCACCCGGTTCTGGGTACGGAACTCGAGCTTGCCTTCCAATAGAGTCAGGAACTCCTCTCCTTCGTGGCTCACGAAAACCATCTCACTCGTATCCATGGGAGGAAATTCCACCAGGAACGGCTCCATATGCTTATCGCTCTTCTTGGTTTCGAGCGCTTCGTAGATGTAGTTGACCTCGCCCTTGTGATGATGGGGACGGCGCGCAATTCTGACCCGTTCGGAAAGCCGCGTCAGGGCGATTTCCTCGCTGCCGGATTTTTCCTGGAAAAAGTAGCCCATCCCTACTTCCAGCGCCTTGGCGATTTTTAGCAGGCTCGCAACCGGCGGCGCCGTCTCGCAATCCTCTATTTGAGACAATTCCTCTTTGCTCAAGCCCGTCTTTGCGGCCATGTCCTGCAGGGTGTAACGGTGTTTTTCGCGAAGCTCCCTCACCCTGACGCCGATCCTCAGGGCATCCGTGACCGCGCGATCATCTTTTCCGTGCGCCATATCGCCTCCTCCGGACTCGCTCCCGGCAGCAGTTCCAAGCCTTAACAAAATAAATGCGTCGCTCAACTCTCGCCGCGCCAACGCAGCAAAAAAGCCATAATTTATGGTATCATTTTTTAGATTTTAAACCATCATTTGACAAAGAACCCTTCCGTGACAACGTATGAATCAAAGACTAAGTTTTGTTTGTAGAAATCGCAACGGCAGTTGAGAGTTACAGGCGATTTCGAGTGCGGATTACCGTCGCCTTTGGAGCGAAGGAAAAAAGAAATGACCGGCACGATGAGGGTCGAGGTGATTTATGAAGCGGCCTGGGCAAATAAAGCAGGAGCTTACCCGCCAGTGGGTTGAAAAAGCCGGGAAAGATTACGATACGAGCAGCCAGCTTCTTTCAGCTGCAGGGGATTATTTTGAGGCCGCCGCTTTTCATGCCCGACAGGCCGCAGAGAAATAATCGAAACCTGGCATAAAGTCGCTGCACCGCGCAGAGAAGTCCGCGAGCCCCCGCTCGCCTATCACATAATCTCCGCAATAGGCCTTAGCAACTGCCGGACCGCCCCCGTCGCGACCGCCTCAAGGAATTCTTCGCCAAGGCGGTTTCCGGCCTCGATGACTTGATTCCAGTACGCGATACGCTCTTCATCGCGTCCGCGGAAAAATGGGAAATCCTGCCTGTCGGGAATTTTTTTATAGGGCAGGCTTTCAATGAACTGCATGGATGGAGAGACCATGAGCATGCGCTCCAGATTTTCTTCCCGGGGCTTCCGCCAGGGAAGGCGCTTATCGAACCAACCCGGTATGATGCGATTTGCGTAGTGGGGGAAAAGAATCAATCCATCGGAATTTCCGCCATTGCACAAGACCGGCAGATCGAAATTGTAGTCTGTGATCCCGCCGTCCCGGTACATCCCCGGCGGAGCATCGGCAATATTTTTCACCCCCGACATGACCAGGGGGACAGCACCGGAAGCAAGCAGGGCATCTTTTAGATTTCCGGCCGAAAGGGGCGCCGTCCTTGTCTCGAGATCCGACATTTCACCGAGCGGCGGGGAATTCCGCGGGTCGACGAAAAGCACCCGGTCGAAAAAAAACCTCAAGCCGGCCCTGTGCACGGCGTTGTAGACTGCGGCATCCATGAGCCCAAGGCTCAATAGCACCTTGTTGTCGCTGGCGACCGGCCATTTGCAGTGAACCGTAAAAACGCCCAGTCTCAAGAATGGATGACTCAAAATCTCTTCGATTCCGCCGGCGCCCAACAGCGCGCAGAGTATTTTCGCGCATTCCAGGGTGACTTCTTCGCGCCCGGGATAGGGTGAATAGCTCTGCGCCATATAGGCCGCAAGGAATCGGTCCAGGGCTTGCGAGGGGTCGTTTTGCGAGACCGCCGCAAATCGCCATGCGCCAATTGATGCCCCCAACAGGAAAAGCGGTTCGGTCCTCCCCTTGAACCATGTGGAGAATATGGCTCGATCCAGGCCGTGAAGCACCAGCCACTTCGGCCCGCCGGCCGCTCCGAGAACCGCTTTGACCATCGATGGACTGAGCCCGTCGCACCCGATGGCATCCATCGCTTTTGTCCCTGCATAAAAAACGAGATTACCCGACATGGCAGAAGTACTCCGGGATAAAAGGATTTTTTTACCCTGATTTCCAAAGTGCATAGAGATAGTGACTGGTGCTAAAATAGCAACGTCGGGGAAGGATTTAAAGACCTTTTAAGCTACCGGCATCGAGGCAATCGGGGATCACCGCCCGTCACTATTTGCTATGAGCCATACTCCCTTCTCCGTCTTTCATCCGTTGCTTGCTCTAAACCAATTTTTGCGCCGGTGCAATAATTGGGTATCCCCCGGAACATGAAAGACTGCGGGACAACACACCGGGTCTTGGGATCGGTCAGTGTTGGGGTTCGCTTTGGCTCACCCCAACCTACTGTGCTCAGCCCCCTTTTTAGAGGATTTTCAAGCCCTTGGTCATACGATGGAAGCAGTGGCATGACATCCAAGCCTCTCACCCGAAACTTGCATCGAGCCTGATTTTGTGTTAGTGGCACTCAGTAAGGTTCCTCAGGTGATAGGAACTCCACGAAACGCGAGAACAAATAGGCCGATATCCTGCATTGATTGTGAGTTTTGATGAAATGGCAATCAGCCACATTTAATGAGATTTGGAAGCGCTCTATTTGCACGCTCTCGGTGTTTTGTTTCCTTTTTTACGCAATCGTCACTTTGTCCTCGTGCCTTTTCCCAAACAGAACAGATGACTCCAGGGCGCTGCTTTCCTGTCGATCGGCTTCGGACGTGCCTTCCTTGAGGATATTCACGGCCGGATTTTCCACCGAAGCCTACCATGGGAGAGTTTCCTTATTTATTATTTGTTTGTTGTTTTTAAACGCGAATAAGCTTCTCATTCCCCCTGGCGAAAACACCACTGGAATTGACGCTCCCATGCCTACCGCCAGGATACCCTGGGCGCAAATATTCCCGTTCTTGTTTTTCATGTTTTTCACTTTTCTTAATAGACCTCAACCGGTCAATAGACGTCAACTGGTCCATGAATTCCATCTCGTTCACTCCGGCTCGTCTCCGCCCGTCGTGTAAATACATCCTTGATTCGCATCTGCCGAGACTTTTTTCCACACAGTTAATCGCGAACTGCCGGCCTGTTCCCATTTCTTCCCCGCCGATGCCCGTCTCCGGCTGATGTGCAATAGTTTCGTCCTTCTTGCGGATAGCCGATCGTCCGCTTAAGATACCGATTTTTATAAATATTATACTGTAAACTCAATTATCAAGGGAGACATAAATGGAGAAGTCCATAAGATCAACAATACTATCCTCTTTCATCATTCTAAGCCTTGCAGTTCTGATAAATCCGAATTGCGCTTCAGCCCAAAGCATTGGCAAGAACCAGATAAATATACGCTCAGGGCCGAGCCTTAGAAGCAGAGTGCTTTTTCAGGCGCCACTCGGCTACCCTATCAAGATAGAAAAGGAGCAGGGCAATTGGGTCTTTTTTAGAGATTGGGTAGGTGAGACAGGCTGGGTCTACAAGCCCTTTGTCTCCAATATCAGTACGGCGGTGATTCTCGTGTCGAGAGCAAACCTGCGAAGCGGGCCCGGGATCAGATACAACCTCGTTGGGCAGGCAAAAGAGGGAGATATATATAAGATATTGGGAAGACAGGGAAAATGGTGTCGTCTGGGGTACTATTACGGCGACCAGCCAGTCGGATGGGTTGACTCCAGCCTGATCTTCGGGGATTAAGCAAGCCGGGGGAAGCGAGATGAGGGAGCGGAAAGCCCCGCTCTCTCCCCATCTCGCATCTTGATGAACGTGAACGCTATTATCGATTATGTCATCACGGAACACGCAGCCTTGCAGATGGACAGGAGAGACATACCTTTAGGGCAGGTCTGCGAGATTCTCGGACCTCCGGAACAGAGATTTGCGGTGAGGCAGGATCGATGAAAGTGACGAAGATAGGCCTGGTGTAATTCTCGATTACGATGCCGAGGGCCACCTCATTTCGCTTGAAATCCTTGACGCCTCCGGCAGAGTAAGCGACACTCGCAAGATCGAATTCGAAATGACCGGGTGAAAACGAATGCTTGGCGGCATGAGAATGGCGGTAGGTCCCCTAAATAACAGGTAACGACGAAAAACACCTTTTCGAAGCGATGCTCCCGCAGATCCCAGTTTATTTTGATATCGGCTTGTGATTATAAGTGGTGTCCAATTTGTAATAATGTTAGCGATAATCCTCTTGCAACGGGGGTGCTGAAATGACCTTTAACGACCGCGTAGAGATCAACCCCAAGATCATGCTGGGCAAGCCCGTGATTCGTGGGACCCGTATCACGGTCGAACTGATTATCAGAAAACTTAGCGAGGGCGCAGGAGAACAGGACATCCTCGATGCATATCCTCACCTGACCGGTGACGACATCCGGGCTGCGCTCGCCTACGCCGCTGACAGCCTGGCTCATGAAGAAATTATACTCTCAAAGGTCGGGGCGCTCAATGTCGAAACAGGCAATGCTGTTCCTGGCAGATGAAAGTTGTGATTTTGCGGTTATCCGAGCGTTGCGCGCCTCTGGATATGAGGTCAAAGCCATTGCCGAACTCTGCCCTGGGGTTTCCGATGAAAAAGTCATGCAGATGTCTGTAGAAGAGGGCCGTATCCTGCTAACGGAGGATAAGGATTTCGGCTGGTTTGTTTTCGCTGGCGCGAGCGGCAGTGCAAGCGTCATTTTCATAAGGTTCCCTATGCAGGCACGATCGTCGCTCCCCGAAACCGTAGTTTCATTTGTGGAGCAAGCGGGAAGCAAACTGCCGGGATCATTTGCGGTGCTTGAGCCAGGTCGGATGCGATTAACTTCCATTCCGAGGAAATAAGTCTATGGCGCCTTGGTGTAAAATTGCCTCTCCGCGCAAGGGAGTCCGTGAGTAACGCTCGTTTAACCCGTATGAATCTGCAATCCACGTCGAGCAGTTTTTTGCACGAACTGCTCCCAAAGACTATCGTGGCCAAGTGAAATTCTGCAGTGAAAAATCGCGATCTGAGGAAATGGACCGACATGAGCAAATTATTCGAACCGTTGAAGATCAGGCAAATCGAGTTTAAAAACCGCATCTTCGTCTCACCCATGTGCCAGTATTCCAGTAATGACGGAATGCCTACGGACTGGCACATGGTTCATCTTGGCAGCCGCGCGGTGGGCGGAGCGGCATTGGTGATGGTGGAAGCAACGGCGGTATCGCCTGAAGGGCGCATCTCGCCATTTGACAGCGGGATGTGGTCGGAAGACCACGGCCGGGCGTTTAAACGCATCACTGCTTTTATAAAGGGCCAGGGGGCGGCGCCGGGCATCCAGCTCGCCCACGCCGGGCGTAAAGCCGCAACCGACGCACCATGGCGCGGAGGAAAACCGCTGTCTGAAAATGAAGGCGGATGGCAGCCGATCGCTCCAAGCCCCATCGCGTTTGACGAAGAATCGCAGACGCCCCGCGAGATCACGCGGGAAGACATCGAGGAGCTGGCTTCACAATTTTTGGCGGCGGCCCGCTACAGTTTAGAGGCAGGTTTCGAGGTCCTCGAAATTCACATGGCCCACGGGTATCTGCTGCATGAATTCCTCTCGCCCCTTTCCAACCGCCGGACCGATGAATACGGCGGCGAGCTTGAAAACCGGATGCGCTTTCCTCTCACGGTCGCCAAAGCCCTGAGGCAGGCATGGCCCGGCCATTTGCCGGTTTTTGTCCGCATCTCCTGCACGGACTGGATTGAAGGCGGATGGGATTTGGCCCAATCCGTGGAGTTCTGCCGCCGGCTGAAAACGCTTGGTATAGACCTGGTCGATTGTTCCAGCGGCGCCCTGGCGCCCTACGCCACAATTCCAGCCGGTCCTGGGTTCCAGGTCCCCTTCGCGGCTGCCGTAAGGCGGGAGGCGCAAATAGCTACGGGGGCGGTTGGCGTGATTACCGATCCGGCACAGGCCGAGCAGATAATCGCCACGG
Source organism: Deltaproteobacteria bacterium (assembly GCA_021793275.1). GTDB lineage: Bacteria > Desulfobacterota > Syntrophobacteria > Syntrophobacterales > Syntrophobacteraceae > SbD1. The sequence continues at coordinate 53,760 of JAJYTC010000006.1, forward strand.
GCCAGGCGGATGCGGTTCTGTTGGGACGCGAATTCCTGCGTCAGCCGTACTGGCCGCTCCATGCGGCAAAGGCGCTTAACGTTGATATACCCTGGCCTGCGCAATATTTGCGCGCAAAACGCGTCTGATTCGCATTTTTGGGACCTGAGAGGAAAGTCATGAAAGCCGAGGTGCTAAGGGGCGGTGCAAAAGAGGAATTCGAAACGCAGGAGCGCTGCCGTATCCTGGAGGTCGCCAACGATCCGGACGACGAATTCGTCTCCATCGCCCGCGCAAGGATTGCCAGCGGGGGCGTTACGGCTTTGCACGCTCTTAGAGGCGTAGCCGAGAGATATTTGATCGTTTCCGGAAAAGGGAGGGTCGAGCTTGGCGGACAGGCGCCCCTAGAGGTTTTCGAAGGCGATGTCGTGAGAATTCCGCCCGGTGTTGCCCAGCGCATAGCAAATACCGGGACCGGCGATCTTATCTTCTACTGCATATGCACGCCCCCTTTCCGGCAGGATTGCTACCAGGCCCTGGAATGAAAGCCTCATTTGGCTTTTTGCCGAATAAAGCCCTTTATGCGTTCATGCAGGACGAAAAGAAGGTCCATTTCCGCCCCGTTGGCTTCCTGGAGCTGCAAAAGCATTTCCGGCGGGATGGTTTTCTGCAGCTTGCTGCAGAGGTAGTTTATGCATAAAATCTCCCGGGCCTTCAGAATGCACCCGCCCTCGCCCAGAAAACGACAGCTTTTCGAAAAATTTCCGGATTCGGGCAGCGTTACGCCGAACAGGAGATTTATCAGCAGAAGCTCAGGGCTGTAACGGTTCTCTATCCCGGCGCCGCAGCAGCTTCCCCCCTCCTCTTCCTCGCAGATTTGGCATACGCGGGAAACACCCGAGCGGAGGCTCAACTCGCTCGAAGCCTTGATTCCGGCCGAAAGTTCCTCGAGCCGGGCGGATATCTCAGGGTCCCTTTTCAACTCGTCGCCCCACCTGAGATAAAGGCGCCCGGCGACAGATATTTTTTCGCTTATCGTTTCTCCGGTCCGGAAATCCATCACTTTTAGCGCATTATTTTCTGATATTGAGTTTTTTCATCCTCGAATCGAAAGTCGAACGGTTCACGCCCGCCTCCTTTGCGGCGCGGGTTATGTTCCATTTATTCTTTTCGAGTAGATGAAGGACATACCGGCGCTCGAGTTCCTCCCAGGAGCACCCGTCAAAAAAGCTGCCGTTCCCGGCGCTGTTTGCGCCATTGGCCCCTTCGTCCGGAGGGGGCTTTTGTTCCAAACGGCAGGGGACCGTTCGAATGAAATGATTCGACAGGTCTTCCCGAACCACAATCTCTCCGGGAGTAATAACGATGATGTACTTGACGAAGTTTTCAAGTTCCCGAACGTTTCCGGGCCATTCATATTCGAGCAAAAAGTTGAGCGCGTCTTCGGAAAACCTCTTGCGGGCAGTCCCGAGCCGCAGCGCCTCCCTGCTCAAAAAATGGTCGAGAAGAAGGGGTATGTCCTGCGGCCTTTCGCGAAGAGCGGGAACATGCAGGGGTAAAACATTCAACCGGTAGAAAAGGTCCTCCCGAAAATTCTCCCTGACGATTTCACTTTGCAAATCACGATTGGTGGCCGAAATTATCCTTACGTTCACCTTTCTGGGCCGTGCGTTTCCAATCGGCTTTATCTCTCCGTCCTGGAGCACGCGCAGAATCCTTGCCTGGAGCTGAAGGGGCATATCGCCGATCTCGTCGAGGAAAACGGTCCCGCCATTGGCGGACTCGAAAAGCCCCGGATTGGTCTTCAAAGCGCCTGTGAAAGCGCCCTTTTCATAGCCGAAAAGCTCGCTTTCGAGCAAGGTGTCGGGGATGCAACTGCAATTTTGCGCCAGAAACGGCCCGCCGCTTCTACCGCTCAGCCGGTGAATCTCTCTGGCAAGAAGCTCCTTGCCCGATCCGCTCTCGCCGGTGATCAGCACGGGAAAATCCGTTCTTGCATACTCCGCGGCACGCTTCCTGACCGCAAGCAAAGCAGCGCTCCTGCCGACCATGACGCCCGGGTCGCCGATCGCTTCGAGGGTCTGCTTCAGTTTGAGATTTTCCTGCGCTTGTTTGGAAAAAACCAGGGAGTTGCTGAGAGCTATCGACCCGATGTCTATCAATTGCTGCAAAAGATCGAGGTAGCTCCGTTCGAGATTCAGACGATTCCCGCCTGCGCTTGTATCGATTATCTGGACCGCCCCGTAGACCTCGCCGCTCTTCAGGAACAGCGGAAAACAGAGTATAAGTTTGCTCTTGACGTCGATCTTCCGTTCGGCCTGCCAAAAATGACGGCCGTCCTTGCCCGCTTCGGCGACGGTCATTTTGCCGTTTTCGATAACCCAGCCCACAATGCTGCTTTGGCCGAAACCAATGGTCATCGACTTGATATTCTCACTTTGCGCCCCCACAGCTTCGATGCACGTGTAGCCACGTTCGCTCCGCACCCATATCGACCCCCGCTCGACGTTTTGCAAATCGAGCAGTGCAGACAAAAATTTTTTCTGCAGTTTCTCAGGGTCGAGTTCCTCTGATACGGCCCGATAGAAATCGAACGGTTTATCCACCATTGACTCTCCGCTGAAGAGGCCCGGCGGGGGGCAGTTTCTCCATTCAAGTAATTCAAGAATGCGCCCGGCCTTATATATCGGCCGCTATCTCAATATAGAATGGCCCATACGGATTCCTCTTAATCCATCGCATGTCTGCTATGCGAGGTCAAGATGGAAAAACGGGTCGCAGGTGAAACGGGGTGGCGCCGCGCACAGGTCCTTATAGGACAACCGCTTGACGGGTTTTTCAGGACTTATCGGAAAAGAGCAAAGACAGGAGAGCGGGGAGCTGTGCTCCCGCACCCCCCAAAGGGTCCGGATCGCACGGCGCAACCCCGCTTAAGAAAACTCTTCGATCACTCGTCTTGTCCGGGATCACATCGAACACTCTCCCACACACTCGAACCAGGCTTTTCGCCTCATCCCCCCGATGGTCTCGATCGACTCGGGACCTCCGTTGTTATACTCGGCGACAATCCTGTAAACGCTTGACTCCGACAGACCAGTGTGTCTGGCTATCTCGGCGAGCGGTCTTGGATCGACCAGCAGATTATAGATTACGAGCCATTTTTGAAACTTCAGAAATCCCGATGACATACACATCTTCATTTTGACTTCGTCAGCAGATAGATAGCCTGCTACGTCCGATCCCTGTAGATTCATATTCCCCTCCTCGCACCCTTGTATATGTTGCGATGAATCCTGGTTATTTCACACACAACTTTTATATTGGAAAGCAAAAGCAACATGAATGGAGTAATTTACTTAAAGGCAGCCTCCTAGCGCCGTATTTTGAATTTTATGCAGTAGGGAAAAAGTATGGAAGGATGTGGAAATTGCCGCATTCATCAAAGAACCGGGGCGTTGGCGTGCCCCCCCGTTGTCTTGCCCCTCTCCAGTAGGAAGGACTTTACAAAATTGGCTATCTCATCGCTCCTGGTGTTCCCCTTAGTGAAAAAGTGACTTGCTCCGCATCCGAAAGCCGCGGCCCTGTACTCGGGAATGTCATGACTGGTCAGAATCACGACCTGTCTCGCGGGATCGATTGCCTTGATCTTCCTGGTTGTCTCCAGGCCGTTCATGCCCGGCAGCCTGATGTCCATAAAGATCAGCTCGGCGTTCATCGTCTCCAATTTCTTGAGAGCTTCCTCGCCGTTGGATGCTTCCTCTATCTGAATCTGCGGAAATCTATGTTTCAATAATTCCCTCAGCGACTTTCGAAATACCGCATTATCCTCCACCAGCAGGATAAAACTCATTTCCTTCCGGCCCCCTCGCTTCCCAGGCGCAACAGCAGTTTGTAGGTCTACCTTATTTGAGAAGAATAACCCATTATTCTACGAGCACCGCAGGGCCGTAAATACATGATTTCCAGTAATCGGAAATGGTAGATGCTGTATTTTAGTGAGGCAGAAAGCGCGTTTATCTCCAGTTTGCAAAATACTGGTAAATTGTATCGACTTGAAGTACAATAATATCATAAGTGGCTTCTTACTTACGACCCGGCCATCGTGCAGGCCCTTATGGGAGTTTCGGGCGGGCTTGCGCAGAGGCGGCTCTTCGTCAGTGAGTATTTCAGGCAAAGCCGGACCGGATTCAAAATCGGGACAGACCGGGTAGTCGGTTCTCTGTCTCAGGGAAGGTTTAGCACATGCCGGATAGAAAAAAAATCGTAATCGCCGAAGATCATACAATCCTCAGAGAAGGGTTGAGAATGCTTCTTTCGTCCAACCCCGGCTTCGAGGTGGTTGGGGAAGCGCAGGACGGGCTGGAAGCCATTCGCCTTGTGGATTCCATGAAACCCGACCTGATCCTGATGGATCTTTCCATGCCGAGGATGAATGGAGGGGGGGCAATTCCGGAAATCAAGAAACAAAGCCCTTCGACAAAAATTCTTGTGCTAACCGTCCATAAGACCGAAGAACACATCCTGACCGCTTTAAAAACAGGCGCCGACGGCTATGTCCTCAAGGATGCAACCCATGGGGAATTAATGCTGGCCATCGAACATATTTTCTCGGGAAAAAGCTATCTTAGCCCGGGCATTTCGGAAAAAGTCATCGAGGGCTATCTGGAGGGAAGAAAGAATGTTAAGGCCTCCAGTTCCTGGGATACTCTAACGCAGCGCGAACGCGAAATATTGAAGATGATCGCCGAAGGCTACAGAAACAAGGATATCGCCAATTATTTGTGCATAAGCGCCAAGACCGTCGAAAAACACCGTGCCAACCTGATGAAAAAACACCCC
>JAJYTC010000007.1 GCA_021793275.1 Deltaproteobacteria bacterium
ACGCTTGCGTGGGCGGCGGCCAGGGGGTGGCCACGATCATAGAGCGGGCGGACTAAGGGATTTGGGCCGGACGGCAGCCTTTTTTGCCCCGGCCGAAGATGAAATCGTTTGCGCTCCGCCGAGCGCGAGAGGTGGAATAATGGAATCCAGACCCTGGCAAAGACATTATGACCACAACGTACCGCTCACGATCCGTTACCCTCGCATCCCGCTCCAAAATTTACTCGATATTCCCTCGGGCAACTTTCCGGACAAAGCGGCCTTCAATTTCTACGGGACCGAAATGACGTTCCGGGAGCTGCGCAGCTCAGTGTGGCGAATGGCGAACGCTCTGGCGAGCCTGGGCGTGCGAAAAGGAGAGCGGGTGGGAATGAATCTGCCCAACTGCCCCCAGTACCTTATCGCCAACTACGCGGCAATGTGCCTTGGCGCGGTCGTGGTGAACATGAACCCGATGTACACGCCCGCAGAACTGAAGCATGCCGCCGTAAAAACCGGTATGACGACCCTTTTCACCTTCGATATGGTTCTTCCTGCTATCCGTGAGCTTTGCCGGGAAGTGGACATTGCGCGGGTGATCGTGACAAGGCCCTCGGACTTCATCAACGGGATGCGCCGGAGCACGCGGGAAAGTTTGGAACTGGAACCGGGGTGGCATCATTTCTCGGAGCTTCTGGAGGGTTGCCCGCAGGCCGTGCGGCCAAGGGTCCAGGTGGCCCCCGAGGACCCGTGCATGATCCAGTTCACCGGCGGGACGACCGGCCTGCCCAAGCCGGCTCTTCTGACGCACGCAAACCTCGTGGCGGCTACTTTCCAGTGCAGCCTGTGGGGGGCGGCGACAAGCGGCCTGACGCCGCCCGAGCGACGCAACGTGGTGGCTGCGCTCCCGTTTTTCCACGTATACGGAAACATCGTCGTGATGAACTGGGCGATTCTTAACTGCGCCACCCAGATCCTGATTCCCCGGTTCCAGATCGACGAGATCGTGGCGACCCTGGCCAAATTCGGGCAAATCACTTTTTTTCCTGCCGTACCCACTATGATTACGGCGCTGCTCAACCACCCCAGAGGGGAAGAACTGGCGAAAAGGTGGGCGCTTCTAAACTCGGGAGGTGCGCCCATGCCTCTGGAACTCATCGAGCAGGTGAAGGACATGGGCGTTTCATTTACCGAGGGCTGGGGGATGAGCGAGACAACTTCCCTTGGGACCGGCAGTCCCATCCTGGGCATGAAGAAAGCGGGCAGCATCGGCGTTCCGTTTCCCGACACGGACATCAGGATCGTGGACGTTAAGGAGGGGGTCGAAGATGTCAAGCGAGGCGAGCCGGGCGAACTTCTTATAAAAAGCCCGCTGGTCATGAAGGAATATTTCGGCTGCCCGCAGGATACCGCGGAGCAGCTAAGAGGCGGCTGGCTCAGCACCGGCGATATTGTAGTTCGTGACGAAGACGATTACCTGTTCATCGTGGACCGCAAGAAGGACATGGTGATCGCAGGCGGATACAATATCTACCCGAGAGAGATCGACGAAGTGCTCTTCGAGCACCCAAAGGTGCTGGAAGCGGTATCGGTCGGAATCCCGGACGAATACCGGGGAGAGACGATCAAAGCTTACGTGGTGCTAAGACCGGGCGAGACTGCCACAGGTGCGGAGATCGTCGATTTTTGCAAAGAACGGCTTGCCGCCTACAAGGTCCCCAAATCGGTCGAGTTCCGCGAATCGCTTCCGAAGTCCGCTGTGGGGAAGGTGCTTCGCAAAATATTGAGGGATGAAGAGGAAGCCAAAAGAAAACGATCCTGACCTGGCGGGGGATGGATTTTGGCGCCAACGGCGCCGGCGCGTCCGGGTCGCGGCTGGAAGCCGCTCCTACATCAGAAACTTAAGACGACTTTACCTATATGGCTGCCGCTTTTCATATAGTGGAGGGCCTCTTTTACTGCATCGAAGGCGAAAACCCGGTCTATGACCGGTTTTATCCGATGGAGTGTCATAACCCTGATTACCGCTTCAAACATTTCCCTGGATCCCACATAAATACCCTGCATCCTCACGGATTTGCGAATCGCCGCTGTGGGGCCGGCATCTCCCGAGGCGCCGGTCAGCACTCCGATGAGACTGATGTGGCCGCCAAGGCGAACCGCCCGCAGGGATTTGGCGAATGTGCCCGCCCCTCCCACCTCGATCACAAGGTCTACACCGATTCCGTCGGTCAGTTCGATTACGCGATTTTCCCAATCCGGCACGGCTTTGTAGTTGATCCCGTCGCTTGCCCCCATTTGAATCAACCGCTCAAGTTTGCAGTCGCTTCCCGAAGTCGCGATAACCCTTGCTCCGGCGGCTTTTGCCAATTGGAGCGCAAAAATCGATACGCCTCCACTGCCCATGGTGAGAACGCTTTGACCGCAGGTGATCCCTCCGCTGGTAAGCCCGTTCCAGGCCGTAACTGCTGCGCATGGGAGGGTGGCTGCCTCTTCATAGGAAAAATGCGCGGGGATCGCAACAAGGCCGTCCTCATGAAACACCACGAATTCGGCCAGGATCCCGTCGAGTGCACCTCCCAGTGCTGAATTGGCTTTAGCCGCGTCAATCGGACCGGACAGCCATTTCTGAAAAAAAATTCCGACCACCCTGTCTCCCGGTTTAAAGCGGGTTACTCCCTCGCCTATTTCCACGACCTCTCCGGCCCCATCGGAAAACGGAATCAGGGGAAGCGAGCGGACGGGATATTTCCCGCTTATGATGAGGAGATCGCGGTAGTTAAGAGACGCGGCTTTCATTTTGACCAATACCTGTCCGAAGCCGGGCCCGGGTTCACTACCGTCGAACATTTTCATATTGTCAAAGCCGAATTCGGATTCTATGGCATAGTATTTCATGGTCGACTCCAGCTCAAAGAGAGGCGGATTCGTTGGAGATTGCCCAGCAGTTCAGGAGGAGTTCAGAGTCCAAGACTTCGCCGAAGAATAAATCGATATTTTTCAGCGACGCCTCTTTTGCCTCCAGGCTGCTTCCCTCCGTTAGATCTCGCGGCACAACTACGTGATAATCTCTAATGAAAGCGTCTCTTGCCGCCGCCTCCACACATACATTGGTTGCAACTCCGGTGAGGATCACAGTTTTTGTGGCGCTCGACCTCAGGTATTGATCGAGATAAGTGGCAAAAAAGGCCGAGTAGGAGTATTTGGGAATAATAATTTCGTCTTCCAGCGGAACAATCTCGAAGAATTCGGAATAGGAAGGATCGTAGAGCCTTTTTATGCCGAGGCGGCCGTATTGTTCCCTATTCGCCTCCGATCTGAGTTCGACGATTTTGGTCATTTTTATATGAACGATTCGCGAGAGGACTTTTCTGGCCCCATCAAGGAAGGTGTTCAGACGGGGTGCAAGAAGCCTCGCCGGCATCGTATCGAATCCGCGCCGGTCGAAGCTTCCCCCCTCACAGCAATAGTCCTTTTGCATATCTATGACGAGAAGAGCCGTCCAGTGGGGTTTAACCTTTTCGGCCAAAGTCATTTTCTCTCCATTATGCGTATTTCAAAAACCGGCGGCAGGGAGACAGGCTCCCTAACCGCCGCAGGCCGTTATTTGTCAAGAATATAGACAACTCCGAGATCGCCGTTAACACGGATTCGCTGACCTGTCTTGACTTTCTGCGTGCCCTCTACGCAACCCGAAACGCATGGAATCCCGAACTCCCTCGCCATAATGATCGGATGAGACACGAAGCCGCCTCCGTCGCTCACAACTCCCGAAATTACACTGAAAACCACCGTCCATGCCGCAGAGGTCCCCGGCGCCACCAGAATTTCACCGGGTTGGACCTGGAAGAGATCCTCGGACCTCATGATCACCCTTGCTACACCGTCGACGATGCCGGGCGCCGAGGCCGCGCCGTAGAGGTCCGCTTTGAGCTCCTCTCTTACGATGGGAAGCTGTGTGGAGACTGTGAGAGTGGGATCGCTTCGCAGTACGAGCTGGGCTTTGCTTATGTCCCCATAAAACGGGGCCGGTTCGATTTCGAGGTTCTTGTTGTGCTGTTGTTTGCGCGGTTCCACATAGTGGCGCAGGTTCACCCTGCCCAAAGGTATGGCCGCCTTTCGTATTTCATTTGGATGCAGGTAATGGATATCTTCAGGGTCGTCGATAGAGCCGGCCTCGGCGAAGCGTCTGCCGAATTCGGTCAGAATCCACCTGCCCATCGCGCCGACGTAGAAGTCACAATAATAGCCGTGGTCTTCGCTCCAGTAAGCCGCTTTCTGAGCGCCCTTCATAAGGAGCGCGAAAGCCTCTCTTTGCGCCTCCGGCACTTTGGTCAGGATTTCCTTTTCCGCCTCCTGTCTTGCCTTGCTCACACGCTCCCGGTTGGCGTCAAACGGGAAGACCTCTTCGGACATCATGAACTTTATGCGCGCTATCCCGATACTTGGCTTCTCAAGCCAGGTAGGATAATCGTATGCATGCATCCGGTCGGCTCTCCAGCCGTGTTCGAGCAGGAATTCGTGGTATGCGTCCGCCCACTTCCTTCCTGCCTCGCTTTCCTTGAGCTTTTCGATGACAGCGGCATCATCATTGTCCTTGAAGACCTGTTCGAGACCCGAATCCACCGCCATCCTGCCCAGTTTCCAGAGCCCCCGGGTAAAAGTGATGTCCATTGCTTCGAATCCGGACATCAGGGTGTGGAAATTCGGGTCGATGCTTGCTTCGATCCCGAATAACGAATGCCACATCTCCTGAAACATGCCGCTTATGTAGTAGGCGGCCATGAGCATGATGAAATGGGTCTCGCCTTCTTTTCTATTCATGACGAACGCGAAATCGAGAAAAAAGGAGAGGAGTTCATGGTTGCTTAGCTTTCGGATGTCGTTCCACTCTTTTAGCCCGCGCGACTCTTTTGCCGCCTTGTAGGTGTTAAGCAAGTCGGTTTTCAAGGCGTCCCAGACGCCATCGAAATTTTCGAGAAACGGCTTGATTTTTTCCCGAAAAATGGGTTCACGGGCCTTGGCTTCCTCGGGTGTGGTGCGAATGGCGGTGATGTAGGGATAACCGTTTACGAACCGCGAATCCCAGCCGTGGGTGGAAGGCAGGCAAAGAGTTTCCGCCCCATAACGGACGCCATGGTAATACCAATACCAGCCTATACCCATGTAGGTCGGCTTCATGGGCGGCCTTCCATGGACCACGTCGCACAGGAGCACATCGTACTCCTTCGGGTCTTTCTCATCATCAAACTCGTAGAAACTAAGTCCATATGCATCGTGTAACATAGGCGCTCCTCTCTTTGCCGCCGTACATGTTTAATTGCCTCCGAATCCGGCCGTCATACCTATCCGCAGGCCCATCAACAACTGAACCTTCCAACCATCATATTGATTACCTGATCCAGCGGATCCGCTTTCTTAGCAATGACCTCCGGACGCGTCTGCAAAAGGACAACGCTTTCCGGATGCGCCCGGCCGTGCTCGACCGCCCATTCGGTATCCTGCGGCACGCCGAAGCGCTTTTCGAGGACTTTTCCCAACCTGGCAATTTCAACGATTTCTTCATCGGTGAGGCAAAAGGTCTCCTTCTGGTCGCAAGGGGTCTGTTCTTCGACGATACCCCTGTCGCAGCATTTTACAATCCGGCCTTTGCCGCCAAGTTTTTTGTCCAAAATCTCCAGATTATCTTTTCGAAGGATAAACATATCCGGCACGGCCTCACCGCCGACGACACTTTCTCCCAACCCCCAGTTGGCTTCGATGATCATCTTCGAGTGATCGCCCGTATTGGGATCAGCGGTGAAGAGCACTCCGGCCGCCCTGGCATCGACCATTCTGAGGACGGCCACACCGATGGGGTCACTGTGCAGAGGCAGTCCAAGCCGCTTTCTGGCTGCCAGAGACCTGGGGTTGAATGCGCTCGACCAGACCTTTTTTATGAAGTCGAGCACATCGGATTCCCCTTTGACATTGAGGTGTGTCTCATACTGTCCGGGATGGCTTTTTGCCCCGGCGGACCTGGTGGAAACAGCCACATCAGGGGTGTTGCACCTTTCGCAGAGCCTCCGATAGCAGGATAAGACGGCATTTTTCATCTCTTCGGGCATTTCCTTCGAGTCCACCACGCTCCGCAGATGGGCGCTTACTTCGTTCAACGCCTCTACACCGTCAAGGTCCCGTTCGGCCTTGTCCAGGTAATCTTTTATCTCGTCCATCGCGCCGGAAAGAGTCATGAAGTCCGTGCATGCCTTAAGAGAGAGAGCGAAACCGGGCGGCACGCGCAAGCCCATGCAGGTCATCTCGCCAAGGTTGGCGCATTTTTTACCGACAAGATCGTTTGCTCCGTGTCCCAATTCCTCAAGCCAATATATCCAGTTATTCATTGCCCTCTCCTTTCCTAACAAATGAAGACGATCCCGACGGACAAAGCCCTGGGGACCGCTTTGGGGTCAACACTCCTGTAGATCGGATAGATGTCCCATCCGACCTTTGTCACGAGGCGATAGACATCGATTCCCATGCTTTCCATCGAAGGGCGGGATTGAAGCGGATAGGGGCACTTGTCACCGTCGAGGACCAAGCATTTTGGAAGGCCGCACAGCGCCTTCATGCAGCTCACCTGTGAAAGCCCCATGGCGAAGTAATAGCCGTTTCCCATCGCAATGGTTTCGAGCCTTGCAGCCGTTTCCATCGATTTTCTTGCCCAGGATTTTACGGCTTCCCGTTCCAGGGAGCGGTCCGAAAACTCTTCGGGAGGAATCACGTCGAAGGCGAAAAGGATCGCCTTGGAGTACCGGCTGAAAGCTTTACGGACGAGGTCGAGGGAGGGGCCGTTGGGCGGGCAGGAAAGGTTCTTATTATAGTAGGGGCACATAGGGATCGCGCATTTGAGCGGGACCCTCTCATCGACATCCACCCAGGCTGCATCGATGATCTCAGCCATTGTCGCCCCAAGGTCAAAAGTCTGCTGCTTGAAATTTATAAGATCACGCTCCAGCACATCATCGGGTGTCTCGAGCGCAATTTTCCTGGAAAGACCGAGCTTGTTTTTTTGCACCGGATCACCTTACTTTCTGTCGGGTGCCCTGATTCGCTTTGTTGCGAATCGACCGGGCGGTACAGACGCAAATACGGTTTCCTTATTTGAGCAAAATCAAACAAACGGCATTTCGTTATCGTGCAACGGTGCTCTGGATGGCTCACGGCAGACTGAGAGTGGAAACAGGCGAGCATGGAATAGAGAGGGAAGCGGGTTTGAGCGAGAGGGGCGGATAGAAAAACCCAGTGTAAAATACAGCCTACATCAAACAAAACAAGATAAAAACAGCGATTTGTTTATGAAATTATAAACGAGCCGCTAAAATCGATCCGCTTTGCGCACCTATAAACGGCGCAGGTAAATCACGGGCGCGCTCCGTCTTTTTTCCGGAAACCCATCATGGCATCCAGGCTTTTGACAATGGCTCGAGCGGTTTTTAACTCTTCGAGGTTCGCATCGACTTCTTCGATTTCGACCGGTTTTTTAAGGTGCCTTTTGAGTTCTTCAACAAAACGAGCATCTTCTTCGGGATTATGAAGAATGCTTCCGGGACCGTCAAGCGAGGACCACCCCTTTAAAGGTATGATCAATTTGAGAGGCCCTTTCGCCTGATTGATTTTTTCCGCGTAAAGCTTTGCTCCCACAAGCATCTCGTCTAGAGGGAAACGCGCCATGGCCCTCATTTCATCGATCTGGAGCACCTTGCCCGAGGCCACGTATTTTTCTCTGTTGAACCTGGTGGGACCGGCCCCTGTAATGTTAAAACAGCATGGCGCCCAGACCTGTGGAATGCCCCTTTCCCCTGCGGCGTCAAGCCTTGTCATATCGGCCGCCCTGTTGCCTTTGAATCTGGCTTCGATGAGGCCTGCCGGGACTATTTCCACGACGCCGTCGAAGAAGCCCTGGGAGATCAGGTTGTCCATGGCGCGGTCGCTGGTTCCCTGCGCGTGGAAAGGAAATACGTGGTAGCCCTTTTCTTGAAGACTATCTTCGACGTATTTCGCGCATTGGTCGGAAAAACCCACTTCGGTAACGGCGATCGAGGGATAGGGAAGTTTCAGCACCTTATGGTCGGCGGCACATTCAACCATGCCCGAAATGGCCCCTGCAACCTGGTCGATGCTGTTTTTGACCAAATCGTTTGTGCCGGCGACTTCCATGATCAACTGCATTATCGACAGATCGGTAGCTCCGAACCAGGTTGACACGTATACCGGCATGGCTGCGGGAGTGGCGATGACCTTGGGAATTCCGAAGGGAAGCTTTGACATGACCCGTGAGCCGATAAGCGCCATGGTCGAGCCGCCAAGCGCGACAATGCCGTGAAGACTGTTCCCGGACAAAAGCTCAAGCGCTTTTTGCAGCGCCCCGGCACTCATTATATTTGTCACGGTCAGGCGGTCTTTGGACGATGTCAGTTCCTCGATTTTTTTACCTAACAGCCCTACAATTTCCCCGGGGGAAATATCGGCCTTGAACCGGGAGCCGCCCGCCATGCTGAGATCCATGAGGACGGCTTCCTGACCACGGGATACAATCTTCTCCCTGAGGAGCTGGAGCTGTTCCCCTTTGGTATCCATCGTTCCAAGGATTACTATCTTTTTACCCATTGACGACATCCTATCTCGTCACGCGGATCCCCGCCTTTTCCCGGTCCCAGGTGTTGGGTGTAATTCCCGCCTGTTTCAGAATATATTTTTGGGTCCTTTCGGTCGGGGTTTTGGGAAGGCATTCCAGGAACTCCACGAAGCGAGGCACGGCAAAATAGGGCATTCGCTCGACGGAGTACTCGATCAGCTCTTCAGGGGTAAGGGTCTCGCCGGGCTTTAGCACAACGCAGATTTTAACTTCGTCTTCCGCAAGCTCGGACTGGACGGCGACAGCGGCCGATTCAAGGACTTTCGGATGGGTATTTACCGCTCTTTCGACTTCGAAGGAGGAAATGTTTTCTCCTCTTCTGCGCAGGGCATCCTTTTTCCTGTCCACGAAATAGAAGTACCCGTCGGCATCTTTTTTGGCGAGATCCCCGGTATGAAACCACAGGTTCCGGAAGGCTTCGAGCGTTTTTTCGGGCATTTTATAATACTCGGACATCATGATAAACGGCTCGCGCGGACGAAACACGATTTCGCCTATCTCCCCAACGGGGACTTCCTTGTCGCTGTCGTCAAAGAGCTTTATCTCGTATACGTCCATGGGTTTTCCGCACGAACCCTTTCGCCTGTCGTCGGGCATGACATGGATGGGGATACCTATTTCGGTCATGCCGAAACCTTCCAGGCATTTAATGCCGAATCTTTTTTCGACTTCATCCATGATGGCCGGCGGGCATCCCGCCCCCAGCGCGATTCGCGCCGGATTGTCGGCATCACTCTTCTTTTCGGGCTGCTTGGCCAGAATCGGAATCACGGCCCCGAGATAATTGAACTGCGTAGCTCCGTAATAGCGGATCTCATCCCAGAAATTGGATGCGCTGAAGCGGTCGAGAAGCACCATCTGCGCTCCCGCCACCATGGCGGTGAGGGTGGTGAGGACCTGGGCGTTGATATGATAGAGCGGCAAAAAGGTGAGAAATATGTCATCTTCTCTGCCGTCGCGATGCTCAAGCATTTTTTTAGCAACAACCATCCAGAAATTGTGACAGCCAAGGGCGCCTTTGGAAACACCGGTGGTTCCGGAGGTATAGATGATACTGACAGGATCCCAGGGATGGACGTCAACACCGCATGGGAGATCGGAGCTTTTGAAAAACTCGTCGAAACCTGTAATCGGTATTCGCAGATCCGCCGCCTCTTTTTTCAACTCCCCAAGGACTATTATCTTTTCCAGTTTTTTAAGAGAGTCCTCGATCAGCTTTACACGATCGAGGTATTCAGCAGAAATCACGAGGATTTTAGAATCCGACTGGTCCACGACGTGCCGAAGGAACTCGCCTTTATAGGAGGTATTGACGGGGACCTCGACCCCTCCGCATTTCGCCAGCCCCAACCAGAGATAGATGAATTCCGGGCAGTTCGGCAGCATGATGCTCACCTTGTCGCCTTTGGCTATACCCAGGTCGATAAATGCATTGGCACAGCGATTGGAGAGGCGGTCGATCTCTTCGTAAGTAACACTCAGATCCTTAAAGCGGAGAAAGACCTTTTTCGGGTTTTTTCTTACCCTGTCGGCAAGCAGTTGACCCAAGACTCTCGGCACTGACATGTTTTTCATTGCTTTTTCTCCCTTAAACGATCTTGTCCGTTCTCCGGTCACCTTCCGCTCTTTTCGTTTCCCAACACCACACAACTGGCGATCCCCATGCCGGCATTTCCCCCCAGATTGTGGGCAAGGCCGAATTTGGGGTCTTTTATCTGCCTTGGACCGGCTTTACCCTGGAGTTGCTTATAGAGCTCATACATCATTCTGAGGCCGCTCGCCCCGAGCGGATGGCCGAAACATTTGAGACCCCCGTCGGTATTGACCGGCAACCGCCCTTTCAAGGCAAACGTCCCGGCCTCGATATCGTCGCGGGCCTTCCCTCCGGGACTGAATCCCAGGTCTTCATAGAGAATAAGCTCATGACAGGTGAAGCAGTCGTGCACCTCGGCCAGGCTGATTTCGGCGCGCGGGTCTTTGATTCCTGCCTGATCATAGGCCATCCCGGCTGCGCGAACGTTTTCCTCGATATGCACATAGTCGTAGTCCTGGCGCATGCAACCCTGGCGAGCGCCGACGGAAACGGCAAGCGCCTTTACATAAATTGGATCGGGTCTGAAGGTTTTAGCCATATCAGCGCGGACCACAATCGCGGCGGCGGCCCCGTCGCTTACGCCGCAGCAGTCGTAGAGGCCCAACGGCCAGGCGACAATGGGGGCGCGGACGACCTGTTCGACCGTCAGCAGATTGTGAAAGTGGGCTTTCGGGTTGAGGCTTCCGTTGTAATGATTCTTGACGGCGATTTCGGCGAGCAACCGCTTGCCATAGGCGGGCTCCAGCCCATAGTGATGGAAGTATCTTGTGCCGAGGTAGGCAAAGGAAGCCGGAGCACTGAATCCGGAGCCCAGACCTGTAGTTCCGTCCGGGTTATCTCCCACGATGGCCGGCCCTTTTACGCCCGTTTGCCCCAAATCCTTGAGTTTTTCAACGCCGATCGCAAGGGCTATGTCGCAGGCGCCGGCGGCGACAGCATAGCTTGCCGCCCGCAGGGCTTCCGAGCCGGTTGCACACAGGTTCTCGACGCGTGTCATGGGTATGTATTGCAGTCCGAGGGGAGAGAGGGTAATCGCCGTAAGGCCCGAGAAAACGGTGCCAAGCCACGCAGCCTGGATATCCTTCGGCTCGACTCCGGCATCTTCAAACGCCTCATAGGCCGCTTCAACAAGGAGGTCTTCGACTCCCATGTCCCATCGTTCACCGAATTTGGTGCAGCCCATCCCCACTATGGCGACTTTGTCCCTGATGCTTTCCATACGGTCCCCTTTACGCCAGAGGCCTTGCTTTCCAGAAATAATTGACGATCCCTTTTCCCCGGCTCATCTTTCTGAACGTCATTTCGACAGGCATACCGATCCGGACCTTTTCGAGGTCATAATCGGTCAACTCGCACAGGAGCCTTCCGCCTCCATCGAAGTCCACTACGCCGTTCAGGCCGGGAGGATTTTTGGTTGGCTGCAGTTCGTCTACCGTATAGGTAAAGAGCTTTCCGGTTTTATCTGAAAAGCTGTAGCGGTCGAAATCATCTTTGGACCGGCAAACGGCACAAATCCGTACGGTCTGCCCGAGCGGATGTATCTGAGGAGTTCCGCATTTTCGGCAATTCACACCGGATAGAGACGCAATCACCTGCCTTTGTCTCCACCGGCCTGCTATGGAAGGCTCTGTGCGTTCGGGAAGGCTCGACGGCTCAAACGGAACCAGATCGCGCCAGCTCAGGTAGGCGCCGTAATCGATGTTTTTCATTGCCGAAAGCCGACTTTCAAGCACAGATCGGCCCTGGATAAGGGTTATGGCCTCAGTTGCGCGCAATATGAGACCGTCTGCACCGTCTCCGTAGTTGGCGAGAAGGACTCTTTCGCCGGGCTTTACCTCCTCAAGGGCCGCGATGAGCATAATGAGCGTTGCGGCCGTGCCGGTATTGCCAATCAGGTGGAAAAGCGGGTCCTGGACTTGAGAGGCATCGAAACCGAGCTTTTTAGCCAAACCGGCATGCTGTCTGCCATCGGAAGCTGAAAAAACGATTTTGGAGAAATCCCGCGGCGCAAGCGAATGCTTGTCCATCAGGGCCGAGATCGCCTCCTGCATGATCGGTGCATACCCTTCATCTTCCATGAAGCGCGCCTCCACCGATTTTACAAAGCGATCCTCTTGGGTTCTCCATATATCGGTGAATTCGCTAAAAAGGGAAAAGGAGCCTTCGATTTCGGCGATAACATCGGTTGTCCCTACGGCCAGGGCGGCCGCTCCATCGCCGAGGAGCTGTTCGAATCTTCCTTTTGGAGCGCCGGCCCGGCAGTCGGAGGCTACGACGACGACTGTTCGGGCAGCTCCGCTTTCCACCGCATGCAGGGCCGATATCAAGGCGGTTGTTCCGGACCTCAGCGAATTGGTGAAGTCCGCCGTAACCGATCTCCTGCCAAGGTCCGCCACACTCGCTATGATCGCCGCATTCTGCTTTTCCACGTACGGAGCAGTAGTACCGGCAAAATAAAGACCGTCTGCCGTCTTGCCGTTACCTCTCAGGCAGTCGCGAGCGGCGGCGGCCGCCATTGTCACCGCATCCTCATCGTAGCCGGCCACCGCTTTCGCTCCGCCAACAGGCTGAGTCCGCCACATTCGGGCTATTTCTTCACAACTGAGCCTATATAAGGGAATGTAGACTCCAACAGATGTGATTCCGGCCATATCGATCCCCTGCTATGCCTAGGAGACTGTCCGAGAACATCTTGGACTGGTCTCCCGTCTTTGTCGCGGCTGGAAGCCGCTCCTACGAAAGCCCGCTGATTCGCGATTCTCGGACAGCCTCCTAGACTCTGTGCGCCTGCATCGAGTAGTGCATCTGGGTGAGTGCGCCGACGGCAGCGATAGCGGCCGCTCTTTTTTTCTCACTTCCCCGGGACATCTTTTCTTCAAGCGCTTTTCCCTGCTCCGTTATGGTTTTGACATCATCGAGAAGGCCCTTTTCCCGCTCAATGAAGTGCGTACCCAACTCACCCTTTATGAACCGGGGATTTTCCATTACCGCCCTGTGGAACGCGATGTTGGTCTTCACTCCGGTGATGGTATATTCGTAGAGGGCCCTTCGCATTCGCGTTATGGACTCGTCCCGATCGCGACCCCAAACTATCAGTTTGGATATCATCGGATCGTAAAACGGCGGGATCGAGTAGCCGGGATAAACGCCGCTATCCACCCGGATTCCCGGGCCTCCGGGGGGGTGGTGACCCTTTATGGTCCCGGGCGTGGGAATAAAGTCGTTCAAGGGGTCTTCCGCATTGATACGGCATTCGAGAGCACTGCCGTTTATCCGGATATCCTTTTGAGTCATGCCAAGCGGCAGTCCCGAAGCGATCCTTATCTGTTCTTTTACAATATCCACACCGGTCACCATCTCCGTTACCGGATGCTCGACCTGTACGCGGGCATTGACCTCCAGGAAGTAGAACTGTCCCTGCGAGAAAAGAAATTCCACCGTCCCGGCCCCTTCGTAGCCGACCCACCTTGCCGCGTTCGCCGCCACTTCTCCCATTTTTTCGCGGAGCTCCGAGGTGACGGCCGGGGAGGGAGATTCCTCGATCAGCTTTTGATGTCTGCGCTGAATGGAGCATTCACGTTCACCGAGATGAACGACATTGCCCGATTTATCGGCCAGGATCTGAAATTCTATATGGCGTGGATCGGCGAGATATTTCTCGATGTAGACATCACGAATGCCGAAAGTGTTGGCGGCAATCGCCCGGGTGGATTCCAGCGCCTTTAGCAGGGCATTTGCCTCCCGGACGATTGTCATGCCGATTCCACCGCCTCCGGCGGAAGGCTTTATTATGACAGGGTAACCGATGCTTTCGGCAATCAGGGCAGCCTTTTCGAATTCTTCGACACTGCCGTCGGTCCCCGGCGCCACCGGGACCCCGGCCTTGATCATCTCGCGGCGAGCGGCGGTTTTATCGCCCATAAGTTTGAGGACCCCGGCCGGAGGGCCTATGAACGTTATCGCCTCCTCGACGCAGGCCGAGGCAAGTCCGGGGTTTTCGGCGAGAAATCCGTAGCCGGGGTGGATTGCGTCAGCGCCGCTCTTTTTGGCCGCCTCGATGATTTTTCCGATATCGAGATAGCTTTGAGAGGCAAGCGCAGGACCGATACAAAACACCTCATCGGCATACCCGGTAAATAACGCGTCTTTGTCCGCTTCGGAATATACGCCCACAGAAGCGATTCCAAGCTCCCGGCACGCCCGCATAACGCGGATCGCTATTTCACCACGGTTGGCTATAAGGACCTTTTTAATCATCAGGCTGCACCACCATGAGGACATCTTCCGGATTTACGATTTCGCCTTCAGTGGCGAGGATCTCCTTCACCACTCCGCCGTGGGGCGCACTGAGATACCTTTTCATCTTCATCGCCTCAATCAATGCGAGGGCCTCACCGGCATTGACACAGTCGCCGATCTTGACTTCTATGGAAAGCACGAGCCCCGCCATTCCGGAGACCACGGCGCCGGGGGGCGGCAGCGGCTGCGAGGCCGGGGGGTTTTGCTGCGCCTCTGCCTGGATGTATGCGCCGGCATTTCCGGACCCGTTCCAAACAGGGGAAATCTTCACATTGAATACATCACCGTCTACGTCCACGCTAAACGTTGTCGGGAAATCATAGGGGGGATCTTCGGGCGATACGCTCCGAGGAACCTGCGCGGCCGGCTTTTTCTTGGGTTCGCTCTTTTTCACAGGTTTTCCAGGAATAAGGATTTTCAGCAACAGATCGTCCTCCGAGAGTTCAGGCCCGAACTCGCTTCGAAACTCCTCGACTGTTTTAAGGTAGCCTTGCGGCTTCCAGTTGAGAAATTCGCCGGTCCTGGGATAATTCATGATCCTGCCCATGACATCGGGGTCGATTGGAACGATCGGTTGGCCGTAATAGCCGAGGGCGTACTTTATGACCTCATCGGTTATCTGTTCGTACCTTTTGCCCGAAATGACATGTTCCACGGCCTGAGCGCCCACAATCTGGGAATAGGGCGTCGCCATGACCGGATATCCAAGCTCTTTACGCACCAGCACGGTTTCCTCGAGGATTTCGCCCAGTCGGTTCTCCATTCCCACCTCTCTTAGCTGCCGAGTGAGATTGGTCATCATTCCGCCCGGCACCTGGTGTTCGAAGTGAAAGAGGTCGTATTCCATGGGCGAACCAATGGGAAACCCATGTTCTTGGGCAATTTTCCTGAAGTGTTCCGATACGGCTGCAAGGGCATCCTCATTTATGTCGGAGGTAAAGCCGAGCCGGCGGGCATTTTTGAGGATGGTCGCCGTGGAGGGAAGCGATGTGCCGTTTGCAAGAGGCGTTGCGGCGGTATGGAGTGTTGTGGCTCCGGCTTTGATCGCTTCCAGGTAGCACAGCGGAGCCAGTCCGGAATTGCAGTGGCAGTGGAACTCGAGCGGCAGCCCTTCGCTGTTGCGGCGTACAGTCGATATAAGCTCCCGGGTCGCTTCCGGAGTGATTACCCCGGAGGCGTCCTCTATCATAATGCGGTCTATATAATCCCTTGCCTGCAGCAGCCTGCGGGTCTTCTCAGCCCAGTGCTCACCGGTGTGCGCGGGGCTGGAGGTATACATCAGGGCCGGCACGACTTCGGTTCCCTCGGCTTTGGCGATTTTGGCGAAATAGATGAACTTTTCCATGTCGTCCTGGTAGTCGCAGATCCAGAATGCCTTTACTCCATTGGCAACCGATCTTTTTATCCAGAGAGCGATGATGTCGCGGGGGGTGCTCAGATCGAAGGAAGAAAGGCTTCCTATCTGATAGGAGCCGCGAAGCGGGGTCTTGGTAATCAGCTTCGAGAGAATCCTTATCCTCTCCCAGGGATCTTCGTTGAGGCTTCGCACCTGTACGGTAAATGCCTGGGAGCCGACCGTAGCAATGTCTCTATACCCGACCTGGTCCAGGACCTCGGCAATCGGAGTAATCATGTCGGTGCTCATCATGAGCCCCCACAGACTCTGTTGCGCGTCCCGAATGGTCTGATCGACAAAATAGATTTTATTATCCATACCGCTTGTAATCTTTCCCCGGGTCCACAGTTCGTACGAGCCATAAGGCAGAGCATTCCAGACTGTTATAAAACTTTTAGCAGCAGGCCCGAAATGGAGCAACAGCGAATCCCTAATGATTTTATAAGTTAATGGCAGAAAATGAATCTTGACGGCTATCCGGATGTATAATAAAAATTTAGTTTACTGGTAATACAATGAAAATTTTTGGGTCCACGATTGTCAGAGGCGTTTTATGGGGAACTTTCAGTTGAACCTTCACCAGGTAATCTCCTTTTACTTTGTGGCAAAAGAGCACAGTTTCAGCAGGGCTGCAGAGCTGCTGTCAATTACCCAGCCGGCCGTAACCCAGCACATACGCGCGCTGGAAGTGCAATTCGGAGTAAAGCTCGTAAACATAAAGAAAAAGCGGGTAAATCTCACGAAGGCGGGTGAAAAGCTGCTTCCGTACGCGGAAGAACTTTTCAACCAGGCGGTGCTTACGGAAAACTTCCTTAAAAGCTACCGATACAATCATATATCCATCGGCATCTCGACTCCGCTCGTATCCTTTTTCACGGCTCTAATAGATCATTTCAAGGAACTTTATCCTTCCGTAAGGGTATCCATCCGGGAAGGATCGTCCCTGCCGATGGTCGAAGAACTGATGGATTTCAAACTCGATATCTGCATGGTCGGCATATTGTTTCCCTACAGCGAAAGGGTGCGGCTTTTTCGAATCCCGGTCGATGAGCAGCTTTTCTTCGTGGCCGCACCGGAATACCCTCTTTCTTCGGACACACCGGCAAAATGGTCTCAGCTTGCCTCCCACCCTCTTATCATTCAGTCCGAGGGTTCCGCTTCCCGGTCCATATTACTGAATCACTTCAAAAAAAGAGGGCTTACGCCCCTGATCGGGGCCGAGGTGAACAACGTGGAACTGGCAAAGCAGTTGGCACGCCAAAAAAAGGGCATAGCATTCATGTTCGAAACAAACATCCGCGAGGAGGTTTCGGCGGGCAAACTGAAGATCATTCGGGCCGAGGACGGCACTATCAAGATGGGGGCCATTGACGTACTGATAAACAGAGAAGAGCGGCTCTCGCCAACAATTGAAGCATTTCTGACGATACTCAAGGAACATTTTAACGGTGATCTCAAAGAGATCGCGCCCCGGTAGAAAGGAACCTTTCAATACGGATCCGATGGACAGGTGAGGGGTTCGTTGCCGTTTTTTTTCCGGCCAAGCGGCGAAGAGGCGATTTTTGCGCTGGATGCATCCTCTTTCTTTATCCCGAGTTTGTACATTCTTTTGTACAAAGTCGATCTTTTCAACCCGAGCAGTTCGGCGGCGCCGTTGGGTCCGTAGATACGCCCCCCGGTCTTCTCCAGTACGTAGGTGATATAACGGCGTTGAAGTTCATCCATAGTGGGGGTGTCCGTGAAGGAGTATTGGCGGAACGGCGCCGGCTCCGAGGGAAGATCCAATACCAGTCTTTCACCATTGGACAATATGACCGCCCGCTCGATCACGTTTTTCAACTGCCGGACGTTGCCCGGCCAGGAACAGGCCAGGAGCTTATCTCGATCCGAGGCAGTAAGCTCCAATCCCTGGCGACCGTACTTGCCGGCGTAGCGGCGTAAAAAATGCCGGGCCAGCAGAATGACATCCTCCCCGCGATCCTTTAGCGGCGGCAACACCAGGGGGATAACATTGAGTCGATAATAGAGGTCCCGGCGAAAACGTCCCGCCGCCACTTCATCGGCGAGGTTGCGGTTGGTGGCGGCCACCAGTCTGAAATCGGACTTAACCGGATGGGTCCCGCCGATCCGGTAGAAAGTCTTGGTCTCAAGGGCCCGCAACAGTTTGACCTGCACTTGCAGCGGCAGTTCGCCGATCTCATCGATAAACAGCGTTCCCTGGTGAGCCAACTCGATGCGGCCCCTTTTGAGGGCGTCGGCGCCGGTAAAGGCCCCTTTCTCGTGTCCGAACAGTTCGCTTTCCACCAGATTCTCGGGAATTGTGGCCGCGTCCACTACGATGAAAGGTCCGTCCGAGCGGGGGCTGAACTTGTGGAGTCTGCCGACCAGGAGTTCCTTTCCGGTCCCGGTTTCTCCGGTGACCAGGAGCGTGGCTTCAGAGCGCGCCGCCTTTTCGGCCTGATCGAGCATTTTGAACATCACCGGGGCCTGGGTCAGAATCGGGCCGCGGCCGAACCTTTCCAGTTGAATAGACTTGTCGGCCGTAAGACGGTTGATCTCTTCTCTTCCCTGAAGCAGTTCCAGGATATGGCCGATATAGATATTGGCATGATGGGTCAGGATCGACATCCATCGGGCGGGCAGGAAGCCGAAATTGGCGCTGCGATATGAGTCGTCGAAGTAAAGCACGCCTCTTACCGCCCCTTCCACCTCGATGGGTATGCACAGAAGCTCCCGGATGGCCTCGTCTGCCGGCAAATGCAGAGCGGGCTCAGGCTCGGTCCGGATATATCGATTTTCCTTAAACGATTTACAGATCAGCTCGAGACTGGGTTGGAAAGCTTTGGAATTAATCTCGCGATTTTTGAAATTGTAACCCGCTCTCAGCCCGAATTGTTGCTGCCGCCCGCGGCCCGAACTCCAAAACAATGCTCCCCGCTCGGCCCTCAGCAGCCGTCCTATGCGCCAGACGGCCCAATGGAACAGCTCTTCCCTGTCTACCGCCCCGTCCAGTTCGTGCAAAAGCTTCAAATAGTCATCGACCGTATTTTGTAAATAATCTCCGGTGGCGGGCCGTAAGGCTTCACCGGCGAGCATACCGCGAAGGTCCTCCGGCAGGTAATAGAGATCGAGCCCCATTTCCCGGAGCTTTTGCCAGACTTTTTGAAGCAGGGCCAGTGCTTCTTCTCTCGCCCCGTCCCGGAGGTGCAAGCGGGTGAGAGCGATCAGGGTGTCGTTCAGGGCCAGGGCGGCGCCGGCGTTTTCCAAATGCGCGATTCCGGCGTTCAGGTCCCTCATGACCAGGGCGGCCTCCCGGCCTGCCTGCAGATTGTCTTCGGCCCGGCGCCGCAAAGCAATACCCCGCTGCACGATACTCGGCTCCTGCAGGCATAAATCCAACACCTTTTCATACTTCCAGCCTTCGCTAATGGGCTCGAAACCATGATGGTGGAACGCGGCGAGCATATCGAGCAGGTATTCGTTTACGTAAAGGAGGGTGGATTTCCATTTCTGCCCCTCGGTTACGGCCGACCGGAGCACTTCGTATGCGCCCTGGAGGTCGCCGTCACGGAATGACTGAATGGCCAGACCTGCACGGGCAATGAAGAGGGCGTAGGAATACCGGCTTTCACCGGCTTCTTTTAACGAGGCTTGTAAATGAAACGAGGCTTCAGGTCTTTTGCGGGCTACCGCCAAAGAAAAACCCAGGAGCGCTCTGGCCATGGAGGCTACCGCCGGCAACCCCATGTCCCTGGCGGAGCGCCAGTAGTTTTGGAAAAACCCCAGGGCGCGGGGCACCTGGGCGGTCGTAAAAAGGGTGATGCCCAGGGCCCATAGGATCATTGGATAAACCAACAGGCTGTCCTCTTCCAGGGTGAAGAGCTGTTCGGCCCTTTCAAAATGGAGGATGGCCTCCTGATACTGACCCTGAAGGACAAAATAGAGCCCGAGAAATTCGGCCGCGGCCCTCAGGATATCGGCATCTCCCAACTGTTCGACTTCCGCCTTGCCGGCGGCGAGCATGGCGAGGCCTTCGGCGGGCTGGTCAAGATAGGCCAGCAACCGCCCCAGATGCAGGCACGCCAAGGCGTGGGTCCTTACATTGCCCGATGCCTTGCTAAGATCGATCGCGGTCTGAAGATAGGGCGCCAGAACCTGCATCTTCCGCCCCACGGCAAAAGAGAGGTTTGACATTTCAATTACCGCCTCGACGAACAATCGGTCTCCATCGCCCGTGCCATTCAAGATATAGCGGTACAGATTTTCCACCGCGCGGCTGAGGTGCTGGTAGGCAAGTCCGTGGTCGCGCCGTCCGAGCAACTCGTGGGCCAAATCCAATTCGGCTTCCGCAGCTTCGACCAGTCGTCCGGAGTCTGTTGTTTCGGGGTTCATAGCGCCGAGCTCCTTTTTAGCCAGCATAAATATTAGGACAACTGCCGAGCGCAGGGCAAGGACAATTGTCCCCATGGCGACAAGATTGTCACCCCGGCGTCATCAAAGAGCGGGGGCAGAGCTCCGGCCCTGGCGCAAATCATAGTGATATCGATATGATATTCTGTAAAAATGAGGTGGCATGCTGTTTGCTTTTATATCTCCCCGGCCGGCAAGCGCAGCGTCAGCTTTCGAATAGCCAAAAGACCAGGGCATTGAAAAAGCGAAGGGCAAAAGCGCGGGGAGCTGTGCCCCCCGCACCCCCACGAGGTCGGTGCGGCCAATTCAATTAATTTTCAAAGAGGTGATTTATGTCCCCCAGGTACGGAACTTCGCAAGGCGCCCGGCTCTATTTCGGGGAAGAACACGAAATGCTGCGAAAAAGCGTTGCCCGCTTCGTGGACCGGGAAATCAATCCCTACATGGACCAATGGGAGCAGGAGGGCCAGGCGCCCTTGCATGAGCTTTTCAAAAAGATGGGAGACCTCGGTCTGCTCGGTATCCGCTACGATCCGAAGTACGGAGGGCAGGGGCTGGACAGCTGGTTCGACCTGGTCTTCGTGGAAGAACTGGGCCGGATCTCGGGCGCCGGGATAAGCACGGCCATCGGGGTGCAGACTCACATGGCCACGCCCGCCCTTGCCGATTTCGGCAGCGAATACCTGAAGGAAACCTATCTTCAGCCGGCCATACGCGGTGATATGGTCGCAGCCATCGGGGTGACCGAGGCCGGCGCCGGCTCCGATGTGGCGGGCCTAAGAACCCGGGCCAGGCGTGAGGGCGACCATTACGTCATAAACGGTTCCAAGATGTTCATCACCAATGGCTGCCAGGCGGATTTCGTCACTACTCTGTGCCGTACCGACGATAAACCCGGCTACCACTCTTTCAGCCTGATCGTGGTCCCGACAAATACACCCGGTTTCAGCGTGGGACAAAAACTGGACAAACTGGGGCTGCGCAGTTCGGATACCGGTCTGCTCTATTATGACGATGTCCGGGTCCCGGCCGAAAATCTGATCGGAGAGGAAGGTGAAGGCTTCATCTACCAGATGAAGCAGTTTCAGCACGAACGATTTTTCGCCATCCCACCCGCCTATGTAAGCGCGCAGGAGATGATTTCGACGACCGTCGACTATATCAAGCAGCGGCAGGTATTCGGCAGACCCCTGATCGCCAACCAGGTCCTCCGGCATCGGTTGGTGGAGTGGATGACCGAACTGGAATGCCTCAAACAGCTTACCTATCATATCGTGCGGATGAAGGAGGCAGGTCTTGATGTCACGCGTGAAGTGACCATGGGCAAGCTGTATGCCGGTCCGCTGATACGCAAAATTGCCGATGGTTGTCTACAGATGTACGGGGGCATGGGGTACATGAGCGAAACCCCGGTTTCGCGTTTCTTTCGGGACGCCCGGCTCTATTCCATCGGCGGCGGGGCCGATGAAGTGATGAGTGAAATCCTTTGCAAACTGGAAGGCTTTTGAGATTTGTTCAGCGCAAAACCACAGGAGACGGCCGGCATGGGACAGTGGATGGATGGGTTTCTAACCAGACTAGCCCGCAACCGAGAAGAAAACCTGGCGGGAGGCGGGCCTGAGCGCATCAAGCTGCAGCACGAGCTGGGAAAACTGACCGCGAGGGAACGAATCGAATACCTGGCCGATCCCGGTTCGTTTTGCGAACTGGGATCGTTGGTTCGAGACCCCGGGGCCGAACGTGGCAAGCTGACCAGGCCCTCCCCGGCGGACGGCGTGGTGATGGGTTCGGCGGAAATCAACGGCCGGCAGGTCATGCTCTATGCCACCGATTTTACGGTCATGTCAGGGGCCCCGGGCGATGAAGGCGTCTGGAAAATGGCGGAACTGGTGGAAATGGCCGGACGAGAGCAAGTGCCGGTGATAGGCATTTTCGACTCGGCGGGCTCGCGCATCGGTTTTACCGGAGGGGCTTTCGGCCTGCACGGTCTGGCAAGGCTTACCCGAAACTACTGCCTTTATTCGGGAATCATTCCTCAAATTGCGCTGGTGCTGGGACCGTGCGCCGGGCCGTTGGCCCAGATTCCGGTCCTGTGCGATTTTCTGATCATGAATGCGAACACCGGCTTTTTATGGTTTGGGGGCGAAATTGAATCCGAGGAAGCCGGCCGGGCCGATTTTCACATGAGGAGAAGCGGCCAGGTGGACCTGACGGCCGATAGTGATGAAGAATCCATGGATCTGGCCAAAAAACTGCTCGAGTTCATTCCTCAAAACTGCTGGGAAAAACCACCCCGCGTGAAAGCAAACGATGATCCCGACCGCAGGGAAGAAGGTCTTCTCAGCGTGATGCCCGACGATCCGAAATTCACCTATGACATGCACGAGATCATCGAGCTGATTGTGGACGACGGCGAATTTTTCGAGCTTAAAGAGGATTTCGCCCCCAACCTGATAGTGGGATTCGCTCGCTTTGACGGTATGCCTGCGGGCATTGTGGCCAGCAATCCGGACGAACTGAGCGGCATCATGGAACCCGATTCATCGGACAAATACGATCGCTTCATGATGTTTCTGGATAATTTTGAAATACCCATGGTCAACTTGTCCGACACCACCGCCTATCCCCCCGGCGACCGCTGGGAGCGGATGGGGGTTATCCGCCACGGCGCCAAGAACCTGCACGGCTACAGCAGCACCACCAATCCCAAGGTGACCGTGGTGCTGCGGCGTTCCTACGGCGGATCGAACATCACCATGGGATGCAGCAAAATGGGCCCCGACTACATATACGCCTGGCCCACGGTGGAGTTCGCCCCGACGGGGCCGGAATCGATCGTTTTGGCCGTCTTTCACAAACAGCTGGCCAAGGCCGAGGCCGAGGGCAACTACGACGAAGTGTACCACTTTTATTTGAACATTCTCAAGGAACAGTTCAGCGTAATGAACCAGGGCAAAGGGTATACCCATTATTACACCGTCCACGAGGTCATCGATCCGCGCGATACCCGGCCCCGCATAATCAAGGCCTTGCGGGCGACGGCCGACAAGCGCGACCGACTCCCTGGCAAAAAACGCTACATTAAACCCGCCTAAGTTTGCGCTGGGGGAATGAGCATGGGAAAACGAATGGATGAAGCGATCCAAAAATTTCTCGCCATCCAGGAGAAAAACAAACTGGGCGGCG
This sequence comes from Deltaproteobacteria bacterium, assembly GCA_021793275.1. Lineage (GTDB taxonomy): Bacteria > Desulfobacterota > Syntrophobacteria > Syntrophobacterales > Syntrophobacteraceae > SbD1. Next base: position 23,542 of record JAJYTC010000007.1, read on the forward strand.
GCCGGCAGCACATCGAGCGGCAGCACGAGCGGGGCAAGCTGACCGCTCGGGAACGCATCGAGATTCTCATCGATCCCGGTACTTTCAACGAACTTGGCTCCTGTGTCAACACAACCGGAATGCGCATCGACGGTGTAAGGCCGGATGCGCCCTGCGACGGCCTGGTGCTCGGGACCGGCGAGGTCCATGGACGCCCGGTTATGATCCACGCAGCGGATTTCACCGTGCTCGGCGGATCGGTCGGGGCGCAGACCGTAGCCAAGTTGAGTCGAGCCGTGGAAATGGCCGCCTTATGGGGGATTCCCATCGTCCATTTGCTGGATTCCTCCGGTGGCCGGCTGGGTTACAGGGACGTCAACTGGGCCGGAATTGACTGGTATTTCCGCTCTCAGAGCCGTTTTTCCGGGACCACGCCGCAAATCACCGTGCTTATGGGGCCATGCATCGCGGGTGCGGCTTATTTGCCCACACTTTGCGACTTTTTGTTCATGAGCCGGATTTCAGCCTCCCTTTGGCTGGGCGGGCCGCGCCAGACCCTGGCGGCCACCTCCGAGGTCATCGACGGCGACATAGGAGGTGCGGACTACCACATGCAGCTTACCGGGACTTGCGACGTGACAGGCGCCGACGATCGGGAAACCATTCTCAAGTGCCGTGAAATGCTGCGTTATCTACCGTCCAATTACAGGGAAAAACCCCCGTTGTGGGACAATACCGACCCGGCTGAGCGTGAGGTAGACCAATTGAGTGAAATCGTCCCCGACGACTTCAGTCGCACTTACGATATGCACGATGTGATAGCTCTGCTGGTCGATAACGGGGAGTATTTCGAGATCAAAGACCAGTATGCCAGGCAGCTCATCTGCTGTTTTTGCCGCTTCGGCGGCCGTACGGTGGGACTGGTGGCAAATAATCCGAAATATCCCGGCAGCATTTTGGAAGTGAACGCGTGCGACAAGTATTACCGGTTTTTGCAGGTCCTGGATGCTTACAACCTGCCCCTGGTCAACCTGACGGACACCCCGCCGGCGGTCCCCGGAGAAGTTGAGGAAGAGCGGGGCCTGCTGCGGCATATGGGCAAAATACTCGATTTGTACGCCACCGCTACCGTGCCCAAAATCGGCGTGGTCCTGCGTGAAGCTTACGCGGACACCGGAAGTTTGGTGATGAGCGGCCTCAAAGGCATGGGCGCGGATCTAACCTACGCCTGGCCTATTGCCCGGTTCGGAGTCGAGGCGTCCACCCTGGACTACCGGGCGGTGCTGGGAAAGGGTGTTGAAGAAGACGCGCCGGAGGCTTACTGGAAGTGGTCGCGGGAGAAGGCCGACGCCTTTGCCGCCGCCCATTCCTGGACGGCCCAGGTGGTCGATGAGATCATACTGCCCCGAGACACCCGCAAAAAGATCGTCCAGGCTTTGAAAGTAACGGAGCAGAAAGCGGAGGAACTGCCGCAGCGCAAAAAAGCGCATGGTTCACCACCTACCTGATATCCGGCGGATTCCGGATGGCTGATCGAACAGCATATCCTCCAGGAGCATGATATGAGTGATAAAGCGGTTTTGACCTGCGCCCTCACCGGCGTTTTGACCGATCCCTCCATGGCCGATCTTCCGGTCACCCCTGAAGAGATGGCCGAGGCGGCGCGGCAGGCCCGGGACGAGGGGGCGGTCATAGTCCATGTCCATTTCCGGGATCAAAGACCGGGTAAGGGAATGCTGCCCACCTGGGATGTTGATGTGGTGCGGTCCATTGTGGAGGCCATCCGTGCCCGCGTACCGGGGATCATCATCAACCAGAGCACAGGCGTAGTGGGGGCGGACATCTCCGGGCCTGTGGCCTGCCTTGAGGCCGTAAAACCGGAAATGGCCGCTTGCAACGCGGGAACGCTCAACTATCTCAAACAGAAACAAGACGGCGCCTGGGCCTGGCCGCCCATGCTTTTCGACAATCCCGTGGAAAAAGTCCAGGCCTTCCTGAACGCTATGTCGGCCAACGGAGTCGTTCCGGAGTTCGAATGCTTCGATTCGGGCATTGTTCGCAGCGTGGCCTTATACAAAAAAGCCGGCATGTTCGAAGGCGACCCTCACATCTCACTGGTCATGGGAGTGGAGAGCGGCCAGCCGGCCAAGCCGGAGTGGATTCCGCTGTTAAAAAAGGAAATGCTGCCCGGGACCCACTGGCAGGTTATCTGCGTGGGGCGAAAAGAGGTCTGGGACCTCCAGCGCAAGGCCCTGGAAGAAGGCGGCAACGTGCGCACCGGCCTGGAAGACACATTCTATTTGCCAAACGGCGAAAAGGCTAGAAACAACGGCCAATTGACAGCGGCCCTGGCCAGAATCGTTCGTGAGACGGGCCGGGAGGTGGCCACGGCGGAAGAAGCCCGCCGTATTCTGGGAATAACGAGATAATACGCCAGGGGACCAAAAGCCATGAATGATACGCATGAAGTGCTCTACCATCGGCAGGATAAGGTCGCAACGATCACAATCAATCGTCCGCAGAGGCGAAATTCCCTTAATCCGGACGCATTGGAGGGCCTGCACAGGTATTTGGATCAAGCCGAGAAGGATGCCGAGGCGGGGGCTATCGTTCTCACCGGCGCGGGCGGACATTTTTGCGCCGGAGCGGACCTCGGGGGGAACTTCGGTTCGCAGGAGTCGTTTCTGGAAATGCATGAGGATCGAGCCCCTTATGCGGAACTGCTGCTTAAGATGAATAAATGCAAAAAACCGATCCTGGCCGCCATCGAAGGCTACTGCCTGGCCGGAGGTATGGGCCTGTGCCTCGCGAGCGACGTAATTATCGCCGGCGAGGAGGCCCGGTTCGGCCTGCCCGAAATCAAACGGGGACTGTGGCCTTACATGGTCACCGCCCTGCTCATACGCAATGTCGGGCGGAAAAAGGCGCTTGAATTGTGCATGACCGGAGAGCTTATTGCTGCGGCCGAAGCCGAACGCATCGGCCTGATCAATTACTGCGTCCCTCGGGATTCGTTGGCGGACAGAGTTTCGAGTATGGCAAAAAGGCTGTCTTCCTTCAGTCCGGCGGTGATGGGTCTGGGCAAGGCGTCCTTTTACCGGATTGCAGATATGACCACAGACGATGCGCTGCATTACCTTCGGGCGCAATTGACGATCAATACGCAGGTCGAAGACCTTAGGGAAGGCATAGCCGCTTTCATGGAAAAGCGGGACCCGGTTTGGAAAGGGCGCTAGCCGGGCAAATTCAGCTTTAATGGGGAGCATAGCACGCATGAGCAAAACAGTCGAAGTCAAAGCCCCTATGTCCGGGGTTTTCTATCGCAAGCCGGCCCCGGATCAACCATCTTTTGTGGAGGTGGGCGACACGGTGAAGAAAAAACAGGTTTTGGCCCTGCTCGAGACCATGAAGGTATTCCAGAAGGTCAAAGCGCCGGTGGCGGGCAGGATTGTCGAAATTATCGCGGAAAACGAAACACCGTTGAAAGATGAAGACCTGATGTTTGTCATCGAAATCTGTTGAGCGTCATGCGGGGAGAGGAAAATATGCGGCAACATGAAGAGCAGCAGGACGGACGCCGATGTTATCCAAGATATTGATTGCCAATCGGGGCGAGATCGCTCTAAGGGTCGTGCGCGCCGCCAAAGAACTGGGTTTGGCCACTGTGGCCGTCTATTCCGAAGCCGATAAAGACAGCCTTCATGTGCGTCATGCCGACGAAAGTGTCTGTATCGGTCCGCCCGGCAGCGCCAAAAGTTATTTGAACGGTGAGGCCATCATTGCTGCGGCGAGGCAAACGGGGGCGCAGGCGGTTCATCCCGGCTACGGCTATCTGGCGGAAAACGCACGATTTGCTCGGGACTGTATAAACGCCGGCCTGGTTTTCATAGGCCCGAGGCCGGAAAATCTGGAGCTTGCCGGGAATAAGATCAAGGCCAAAACACTGATCGAGCCGGCCGGCGTGCCGACGGTTCCATCCAGCCCGGGCCCTGTGCGTTCACCCGGGGAAGCGGTGGCTTTTGCCAAACAAAGAGGTTACCCGGTCATGATCAAAGCCGCAGCCGGCGGGGGCGGCCGAGGCATCCGCATCTGCCCGGACGAAAACAGCCTGATGGAAGAATTTGCTGTGGCCGGGGCCGAAGTAAAAGCCGCTTTCGGAGACGACGCCTTGTACGTCGAAAAATGCCTGGTGAACCCGCGACATATCGAATTTCAGATACTGGCCGATGGATTCGGCAACGTGATCCATCTCGGTGAGCGGGAATGCTCGGTGCAAAGGCGGTTTCAAAAATTGATCGAGGAAGCCCCTTCGCCGGCCCTCGATCCGGGGCTGCGGGCAGCCATGGGGCAGGCAGCCGTCAAGGCGGCGCGGGCCGTGGACTACTTCAACGCCGGAACGGTCGAATTTTTGCTCGATCAGGAGGGTAACTTCTATTTCATAGAAATCAATGCCCGCATCCAGGTTGAACACCCGGTAACAGAGGTGGTCACCGGCGTGGACCTGGTGAAGGAACAGATCAGGCTGGCCGCCGGAGGCCGGCTCGATTACGGTTTCGAAGACCTGAGGCTAAGGGGCTGGGCTATCGAGTGCCGAATCAACGCCGAGAACCCCGATTTCAACTTCGCGCCTTGTCCCGGGACCGTCGAGGAGTATCGCCCGCCGGGGGGATTTGGCGTGAGATTGGACACCCACCTCTACCAGGGCTACGAACTGCCGATTTATTATGATTCGCTGATGGCCAAGCTCATTGCCTACGATACTACCAGATCCGGAGCGATTCTGGTCTTGCGAAGAGCCCTGCAGGAATTCATTGTCGAACCGATAAAAACTACCATCCCCTTGTATCTGAAAATCCTCGACGATCCCGCATTTCAGAATGGAGATATCCATACCGGCTACATCAAAAAGTTCGTTCCGGAGGATGAAGACGACGACGATGATGAGGCTTGAGCGCGGGCGGCTACGGGCTGCGCTCGACTTCACCACCGGAGAAAAGGTCCCAACCTGAACACTTGGATTGATGAGGAGAGAACATGCTGAGCGATCTGCAAGTGAACCTTATCGGAAGAGTGGCGGTCGGAGATATTTTTCGCCGCAGAGCCCTGGCAACCCCGAACAAGGAGGCGATAGTAGAGAAAAGAGGTGAAGAGTTCATCAGGCTTACCTTCAAGGAACTCAACGACGCCATGAACCGTTTTGCTAGAGCGGCCCGCAGCCTTGGTTTGCAGCAGGGAGACCGGATCGGGCTGCTCGGTCCCAACTCGGTGGAATATCTCATCGCGCTCTACGGTTGCGCCAAGGGAGGCTTTGTCGCAGTGCCCGTAAACCCCGGACTGTCACCAGGGGGCATACTGTACATCCTGGAGCATGCGGAGGTAAAAGCCCTCATCGCCGACGACGCACTCCAGCCGATATTCGATGAAATTACTGCGAAAGCCCCTCTGCTGCAACATTGCATCATCATTACCGCTACCCGGCAACATGGTCCGGGCGCGCCCTTTATCGACTTTCAAGAGTTTATGCGGGACCAATCGGATGACGAGATCGAAGACGTAATCATAAACGATCGGGATATCTTTGAAATTCTTTACACCAGCGGCACGACAGCCGATCCCAAGGGGGTAATGGTAACGCATCTGTCCGTTTTTATCATGTCCCTGACGTGCCCTATCGAACTCAAAATGTCCAGGGACCTTGTGGGAACCACTCTCATGCCGCTCTTTCACTGCGCCCAGCAAACCATTACCACAAGCTATGCCCATATAGGCGCAAAAACGGTGATCTTCCGAGGCTTCGATCCGACGGTCATGCTGGAGGCGGTGGAAAGAGAAAAGATCGGGATAATCTTCTCTCTTCCGGCCATGTATAGAGCTATGCTCGATCATCCCCGGCTAAAGGAGTTCGACCTGTCGTCGGCCAAGTGCTGCATCTACGCAATGACCCCCATGGACAAAAGGACCCTGGAGCAGGCCACTAAAGCTTTTGGCGCCGAATTCGTGCTTGGGACCGGTCAGACCGAATTCTTCCCCGCGTCCAACACCTTTCGCCCCGGGTGGCCGCCAAAGGAGGGCAACTACTGGGGAGAGTCGGCCGTAACCGTCGATAGCGCCGTCATGGATGAGTCGGGCAGACTGTTACCCAGCGGGCAGACGGGCGAGATCGTCTGGCGCGGTCCGGCCGTTATGGCCGGTTATCTGAAAAACCGGGAGGCGACGGAGGAGGCTTGCCGGTACGGCTGGCATCATTCGGGCGACATTGGCTATATGGATGAGGACGGTCTGTTGGTATTTGTAGATAGAAAGAAGGACATGATAAAAACAGGGGGGGAGAATGTATCTTCCCTGAAGGTTGAACGGGTGATTCTAAGTGACCCGCGGGTTGCGGCGGTTGCGGTAGTGGGGCTGCCTCATGAGCGCTGGGTGGAAGCAGTGACTGCCTTTGTGCAGCCTCGCGACGGCGTGAGCCTTGCGGAAGAGGATGTTATCAGTCTGTGCAAGGGCGAACTTGGCAGATTTGAGGTTCCAAAGAAAGTCGTGTTAGTAAATGATTTGCCGCGAACATCGACCGGAAAAATGCAAAAGCACGTCATCCGTAATATCTATCGGAATCTTTACGCTTAACGGGTACCCGCGTTATCCGTTTTTCGCCGGCGCGGAAAGTATCGGAGAAAGGAACCTACGGTGGTTGGACGCAACATATCGATTAAACATAACGGCGCTGCATGTACGATAGAGATGAACAATCCGGGGAAGATGAACGCCCTCACCGGTGAGGTAATCGGGGAACTTCAGGCGGCCCTTACGGATATCTCCGCGGACAGGGAAACCAGGGTGGTCGTTCTACAGGGCGCGGGAGGCAATTTTTGTTCGGGCGCCGATCTCGCTTTTCTTGGTGCGAATTGCACTCCGCAGGATTCTTACCGCGTGATGGAGCGTGTCGGCGGATTGATCAAGTCCATGCGCGAACTTCCTCAGCCCGTCATATGCAAGGTGCGAGGGGTTGCCTATGGGGGCGGCGCCAACCTGGCCCTGTCCGGCGACTTCGTGATTGCCGCTCATGGGGCCCGGATTTGCGAGGTCTTTGTCAACGTCGGCCTGACCCTGGATTGTGGAGGGACCTATTTGCTTCCGCGGCTGATCGGCATGATGCAGGCAAGGGCGCTTGCCCTGCTGGGAGAGGAATTGGACGGGAAAACGGCGGCCGCCATGGGCCTTATTTATAAGTGCTGCCCCGATGAAGAACTCGATAGAGAAGTCGATTCGCTTGCCGCGATCCTGAGCCGGAAACCCCGTTCGGCCCTGGCGACGATTAAGAAGGGGTTGAACAGGAGCTTCGACATGACACTCGATGAGGCCCTCGACTGGGAAGCCTCCTATCAGAGCCTGCTGTTGCAGGGGGCGGAACATAAGCAGGCGCTGGCGGCATTGCTGGAGTCGAAAAAGAAAAAGTGAGGGCGGCGAGCAGCAAAAAATCCATACCTGACCTGAAATTGTATAATCGATGCGCCCGGGCATAATAAAGTTAAAGTAGGTTCATGATTTAACCGATATGTTCGCCAGGACTTTAACTTCAACCCGGGAGAGGAACCATGGACATCATCATAGGAGAAAGCCCCCGAATAGGGCCATCGGACCAGTACATGCGGGAGGAAGACGGACCTTTTTCGATGGAGGCGGGTTTTTTGGAAATAAAGGAAAGAAAGGAGCAGGGCGATTCGGACAGGCGGCCTCGCGGTCGTGTTCTCTCCGTTCTGATTCCCGAGGGCCAAAGAATTCCGCGCGGCCTCGAATCCGGCGAATACCGAATTCTCCTCCGTTTCATACCTCGCCGCCAGGCAAGGTTTTAGGCGGACCTTTCTCCGGCGCCGATTCCCAACAGCCTGTGCATGAGGCTTCGCCGAAGTTCGACGGCGCCCTCGGGGCAGAGTTCGTGGCAGCAGTAACAGCGGATGCATTGTTTGTCGTCTATGAATGCGGCCCTGCGCTTGGTGTCGAGGATCGTAATCGCGCCCGCCGGGCATGAATCCCGGCAAATACCGCATGCGACACATTTTTTCCCCCTCACCCTGGGCGCTTGTGAAAGCCAGTCCTTTAAATACGGCCCGAGCGGCTTTTGCCACCAGGTAAGATGTTCCCTTATACCCAGCTCTTCAATGGTTGCCGGAAGCCTGTAGCCGGGAACACGGATTTTCGATATCTCTGCGCCTACCAGCTCGACTTCTTCGATACAGGAAGGGGTAATTCCCCGCTTGGCCGCCGCAATGAGCAGCGGGTTTTGCTCCCGCCGAAGACCGATGATCTCGCTTGCGACAATATCCAGGGCCAACGGATTTACCGACCCCAGCAGCAGACCGACATGACGGGGAAAGCCGGCGACACCGGGACCGTCTCCCTCCATACCAACCACGGCGTCCATAATGGAGAGCCTGGGCGAAACATATTCGGCCAGGTCGAGCAGCATATCCGCAAACTGCGCCTTATCGTGGAGCTTGGCGTGATAACCGGGTTTGGAAAGGCCGGGGATGACTCCGAAATTATTTTTGACCGCTCCGGTAATGCTCATAAGCGTATGGGTCTTGAGCTTGCACAGCCCGAGTACACCGTCCGCCGTCGTTACAGGATTTATCACCTCGAAGTGTTTGATCAATTTTCCCCGGGGGAAGGAGACCGCCACGCAGGTCGTGTCGAAATTGAGCTCAGCCCCGGAAGCTTCGGCTGCCTCGAGCATTCCGGACTTTCGGTAAAGGGTGTTGAGCGTTTTTGAATTGTACTTGTAGCCGGCGCCGGGGCTATCAGCGATAATCGGCAACGCTCCTTCCCCTTTGACCATTCGCGCTGCTGCGGCCACAATCCGGGGATGAGTGGTCACCGCCTGGTCGGGAATTGCGGCTTGGAGCAGGTTGGCCTTGAGCACGATTTTTTCTCCGGCTTTGACAAACCGGTCTATGCCGCCCATCATGGAAAAAAGGAGCTGCATCTTTTCATCGGCATGGTCGTAATCGGGACAACTCACAATGTATACCCGGCAGTCCATTAATATTCTCCACTAATCCCTTGAATTTTCCCGGACAGCATGTATTGTGGCCAATGGGGCGCCAAGAATCGGTAAATGGCTTGGAGGTCCCCGGAGTTGCTCGATTCCTTAATTCCCGCGCGAGGACCGTTATGGCTGGTAGACGAACAGGCGATGTGGAAAGAACCACCGGGGAAACCCGGGTTTCCGTAGAGATTTGTCTCGATGGGACCGGCTCCGCCGATCTTGAGACCGGGGTCCCCTTTCTCGATCATATGCTGACGCTTTTTGCAGTTCACGGCCTTTTTGACCTCAAGGTCAAGGCAAAGGGCGATCTGGAAGTAGACGCCCATCATACGGTCGAAGACATCGGAATATCCATGGGCCTGGCGCTGTCCAAAGCGCTTGGCGACCGGAAAGGCATAACCCGCTACGGGCATTTCACGGTCCCCATGGATGAAGCGCTTGCTTGCGTAACCCTTGATCTGTCCAACCGCCCGTTCTTCGTCTATAACACTCCGCCCATGGCGGAGCGGACCGGGGAATTTGAAACCCAGCTTGTGCCCGAGTTTTTCAGGGCCTTTTGCCAGCACGGCGGGGTCACCCTGCATATCCGGGTTTTGTACGGCGCCAATACGCATCACATGATCGAGGCAATTTTCAAGGCATTCGGGCGCGCGCTTTCAGCAGCCGTGTCACTCGACCCCCGGCGAAGCGGAATACCTTCATCCAAGGGGACGCTTTAGGCTCGCCTTCGCGTTAACGACTTCCGTACACATCGCTCCTGTGGCCGACTTTTACCACGAGGACGAGTAGCTGTTCATCTTCCAGCTTGGCCAAAATCCGATAGTCTCCAACGCGATATCGCCAAAAGTCGCGAAGTTCTCCTTTGAGTGGTCCGCCAATGGCCCTGGGGATCCGGAGCGACGCGATCGCGGAGATAGAGATCAATGCGCCGGGCGTTTTGAGGATCAATTCTACCAAGGTCCTTTTCGGCCTGTGGAGTAAAATTAATCCGCCAAGCCAAGCCTACGCTCCACTTCTTCAAGCGGGACAGGTTTTTCGCCGCTCTTCAGGAATTCCTCGTAGGCGGTTTCAGCCAGGTAAGCGTCTTCGAGGTCCTCGATGGACCGCTCAAGCGCCTCCCGGATAAAATAGCTTTTGGTTCTTTTGGTGGCCCGGGAAAGAAGTGCCAATCGCCGCGCCAGATCTTCCGGAAGCCTTACCGTATGCGTGTTTGGCATGTGCATCCTCTCATATTGATTGTAATACAATTTATACAGACTTTCGCGTACAATCAATGAGCAATAGCGCATGTCCTTTCATGTGAGATAGACGGCGCCGCCACGCATGAGGCAGATAGTGGAAGTTCCCGCCCGTGCGGGTTCCGCAACCGAGTTTAGCGGGGGCGGCTCACTGCTGCCCGTGCACCTCCACTACCTTCGTATTTCTCAAACCCCCGGCATTCATTTGCACCTGCTCCGTGTAGGCGGTGCTCCTGGTGGAGGGGGACGTCACAACCAGATAGCCCGAATTGGGCAGAAGGCGGATCGACGTTCTGTAACCCTCGGCGGCCAGTTTATTTCGCAGCGATTGAGCCTGCCCGAAATTTCTGAAGACCGATCCCACCTGGACCACATACCTTCCACTCGGTCTTGCGCTAACGGCAGGCTCCGCGGACTGCGGGGTCCCTGGCTTAGGGGCCGGTTTTGCAGAAAAAGCGGTCTTTTTCCGGTGCATCCTTCGGCCGGAGTTCGTCACGGTATTGGCGTGCAGATTTTCGGACCCGGCTGCAGCGCCTCCGGAACGATTCGCCTTTTGGGGGAAAAGGACTTTGCGGGCCGTCTGCGGCGTTTGGGCCGGTTGGGCCGGAGCTGACGCTTTTTCGGAGGCAGCCGGCGGCGCATTTATCGTTCCCGGCTGAGATGCTTCCTGCTGAGCGGCCACGCCTTTTGCGGCCGGTTCCGGCGCGGGAAGCGCCTGTGGAGGATTAACTGCCTCGGGGCTCGTTGACGCTGCGGGAATGGTTGCCCCGGCAGACTGAGGCGTTGTTGTCGCAGTCGCCGATTGATTGAGATTCTCAGGGGCCGGTTGCTGCTGCACCTGTTTCGGCAATTTCTTCGTAATGGCGCCGCGCTCCGGAACCGGCCTGTTCCTGGTCTCTTCCCTGCTTTTGTCCCTTAAAAGATAGGGCGTTATGACAACAAGAAAAATGAGACCGATTGCCGAAAATACCAAATACTTCAGATAGGGGGCGCCGCCTTTTTGAGGTTTCCGGCGATTTCTCTGCACAACAAGTTTTTTTGCCATCTTTGCCCCTCCCTATAGTCTAGCTTCACATCTTCTTGCAACGCTTTATTGCCCTTTCGAACCCGGGCAACGCCCCTTCGATCGTAGCGTCACTGACACAGTAGGCGATCCGGATATGGCCCGGCCCGGCAAATCCGCTCCCCGGCACGCAGAGGATGTTTTCTTCCTGGAGCAGTCGAATGAACTCGATGTCGTCCGGAAGCGGGCTCTTGGGAAAAAGATAAAAGGCCCCGCACGGAACGGTCAGTTCATAGCCGAACCCGGACAGGGCCGCGACGAGCCGGTCTCTTTTTGCCTTATAGATGCCGACGTCCACGCACACTCCCTGAAGCGCCTCAACCAGCCTCTGCATGATGGCGGGCGCGTTCACAAACCCGAGGATCCTGTTCGCCAGAGTGAGCGCATCGATGATCTTTTGCCCGTCTTCCGCCGAGGGGCTGAGCGCCACGAAGCCTATGCGTTCGCCGGGCAGAGAAAGGTCTTTGGAATAGGAACCGGTGATCAGCGAATCGGGGTAGTGGGCAAAAACGCATGGGACACTGCAGTTCTCGTATACGATTTTGCGGTATGGTTCGTCGGACACCAGGTAGATGACGTGGCCGAATTGGCTGCTCTTTGCCTTGAGAATTTCTCCCAGTCTGGCTATGGTTTCTTCCGGGTATACCTGCCCGGTCGGATTGTTGGGAGAATTTATGAGCACAATTTTCGTGCGCGGTCCGATCTCCTGCTCCATGCGTTCGAGGTCGAGATTGAAATCCGGCTCTCGGGCGGGCACGGATTTCAGCACCCCGCCGTGATTGTCCGCATAAAAGGAGTATTCCACGAAATAGGGGGCGGGGCAAAGCACCTCGTCACCGGGATCGAGCAGCGCCTTGAAAATAATGTTTAGCCCCCCTGCAGCCCCGCACGTTACAACTATTTGCTCCCGGGCCATCGAAGTGCAGAATTCTTTAGCAAAATATGCGGACATGGCCGAACGTGTGGAAAGAAGGCCCGCATTGGGCATGTATGCATGCATCCCCGGGTCTTTGCTTCGGGCCAGTTCCAGCAGTTTTTCACCGACTATGTCCGGAGGGGGAACATTGGGGTTTCCCAGGCTGAAATCAAAGACCTTGTCCTCGCCATGGATTTTTTTCAACCGTGCGCCTTCTTCGAACATCCTGCGAATCCACGAGGATTTTTCGATAAACTGGTTCATTTTCCGGGCAACCGCCATAGTGTGCTCAAAGCCTCCTTAAACTGGTATGTGGCCGGAATCCGGGTTGTCTTTCGGAAAGCAGCTTCCGGCACTATAAGAGAGATTTGCACTCTTATGCAAGCATTCTGTTCAGTTTTTCTTGACGGAAAACCCTGCTCAGGGTTATAAGAGAGTGTCATTTATTTCACAATGTAGGCCGTCTTGAAATTGTTTTGCTTCCCACTCGGGTCCCGTGCGGGAATTTGTGGTGTGGCTGCTGCGCTAGTCCGGTTTTGAAGACCTCCCCAATTACCATCAGGAGGAAGTATGACAGGCAAGGCGTCTAATAAGAGTACGGTCGGTTCGGTCCTGGTTGTCGGCGGTGGTATCGCCGGAATGCAGGCCTCGCTCGATCTTGCCAATTCCGGTTTTTATGTTTATCTGCTCGAAAAATCGTCTGCCGTCGGCGGAGGAATGTCGCAGCTCGATAAGACCTTCCCTACAAACGAATGCGCAATGTGAATCATTTCCCCCAAGCTGGTCGAGGTCGGCCGGCATCTCAATATCGAACTTCTGCCGCTTTCGGAAGTTAAGCAGGTCAGCGGAGTACCCGGAAATTTCACCGTGGAGGTCCTGCAGGAACCCCGCTACGTGGATCCGTCCAGGTGCACCGGCTGCGGCGAGTGCGCCAAAGTCTGCCCTGTCGAGCGCAAAAATGAATACAATGAGGGTCTGGACGTTCGCCGCGCGGCGTATCGCAAGTACGCCCAGGCGGTTCCAGGGGCCTATGCCATTGAAAAGCGCGGGACATCGCCGTGCAAAGCCGCCTGCCCGGCCCACATCTCGGTTCAGGGCTATGTGGCCCTGAGCGCACAGGGCAAATATCGGGAAGCCCTCAAACTGATAAAAGAAGAAAACCCCCTGCCGGCTATCTGCGGTCGCGTTTGCCACCATCCCTGCGAGAGCGCATGCATGCGGGGCCAGTTTGACGAGCCGGTTGCCATCGATTCGATCAAGCGCTTCCTGGCCGATCTGGATCTTAAGTCCGAAACCAGGTACGTACCCGAAATAAAGGACAAACGAGCCGAAAGGGTCGCAATTATAGGTTCGGGTCCGGCAGGTTTGTCCTGTGCTTATTACCTTGCCGCGGAAGGATACCGGGTAACCGTTTTTGAAAAACTGCCGGTGCTTGGAGGCATGCTTACCGTCGGCATTCCTTCCTACAGGCTCCCCAAAGACACGATCGAGGCCGAAATCCAGGTCATTAGCGACATGGGCGTAGAGTTCAAAACAGGGGTCGAGATAGGAAAGGACCTCACTGTCGCCCAACTCAGAGACCAGGGGTACAAGGCCTTCTTCATGGCCATAGGGGCGCAGGAATGCAAGGCGCTCGGCATCTCCGGAGAAGACTTCGAAGGGGTTGTTCCCGGCGTCGAATATTTAAGAGACATAAATCTGGGTAAAAAAGTTCCCCTGGGCGACCGCGTGGCCGTGATAGGCGGCGGAAATGTCGCGATGGATACGGTGCGAACAGCGCTTCGCAGCGGATCGCGCAAGCCCTTCATCATCTACCGCCGAAGCGAGGCGGAGATGCCCGCCAACGAAGAAGAGATCCACGAGTGCCGCGAAGAGGGCATCGAGATCATGACCCTTACCAATCCCGTTCGGGTCGTAGGGGAAAACGGCCGGGTCAAGGCGGTCGAGTGCGTGAAAATGGAACTGGGCGAGCCGGATGCAAGCGGCAGGAGGCGGCCCGTTCCGGTCAAGGGCTCGGAGTTCCTCATCGAAGTCGATGCGGTCGTTCCGGCAATCGGCCAGGAATCCGACTGGGCGTGTCTTACCGAAGAGTGCGCCTGCCGGCTTACCGACTGGGGCACTATGAGCATCGATCCGCTGACCCTTCAGACCCACGATCCCGACATCTTTGCGGGCGGAGACGCCGTTACCGGCCCGAAAACCGTAATTGAAGCCATTGCAGCTGGCAAGCAGGCGGCGATTTCAATCGGCCGTTTCATTCGCGGTGAGGATTTACGGGCCGGGCGCGAAAGGGAATGGCAGGCGGTCCAGGAAGTGGTGACCGAAGGCTATGACAGAATCCCGCGGGCCCATATGCCCGTTCTTTCGCCGGAAATCCGCACCTCCAATTTCGATGAAGTCCAGTTGGGATTGAGCGAAGAGCAGGTGAGGATCGAAGCTGCTCGCTGCCTTAGCTGCGGCATCTGCTCCGAATGCTATCAATGCGTCGATGCCTGCCTTGCAAAGGCCGTCGACCACAGCCAGCAGGCCAGAACTCTCACATTGAACGTTGGCGCGATCATCGCCTCATCGGGCTTCAAAGCCTTCGATCCCAGCCGGTTCGATACGTACAACTACGCGGGACACCCCAATGTATTGACCGCTCTCGAATTCGAAAGATTTCTGAGCGCGGGCGGCCCCACAAGGGGTCATGTGGTGAGACCCTCCGAGTTGCAGCGCGAGGCTCGCATCGAGTCGGCCGAAAAGGAACTTGAAAGCCTGCGGGAACAGTCCGGCGCCGAAAATGTCGGGAAGATCGAAAAACTTCGCGCCCAAATAGCCGAAATGCGCAAGCTCCAGACGCACGAACCTCCCAAGCGGATCGCCTGGCTCCAGTGCGTCGGGTCTCGAAATGTCAACCAGTGCGATAACGGTTACTGCTCGGGCGTTTGCTGCATGTATGCAATAAAGGAGGCCGTGATTGCCAGGGAGCACGCCAAGGGCGACCTGGACGCGGCGATCTTTTTCATGGATATGCGCACCTTCGGCAAGGAGTTCGAGCAGTATTACACGCGTGCCGAAAATAACGGGGTCAGGTTCATTCGGTCGCGTGTGCACTCGGTTCAACCGGTCCCCGGCTCAGATAACCTCCAGATCAGTTATGTGACCGAATCCGGGGAAATGAAGGTCGAGGAATTCGATTTGGTCGTCCTTTCGGTAGGCCTTGAATCCTCGCCGGATGCAGCCGATATTGCCGCAAAGATCGGCTTCGATCTCGATCATTACCGGTTCGCAAAGACTTCGAGCTTTGCCCCGGTCGAGGCCTCCAGTCCAGGAATCTACGTCTGCGGCGTTTTACAGGGCCCAAAAGACATACCGCTTTCCGTTATGGAGGCTTCGGCAGCCGCAGGCGCTGCCGCGAGCAAACTCGCCGAGGCCAGAAATACGCTTGTCCGGGAAAAGACTTTCCCGCAGGAGCGCGATGTCAGTTCCGAGCCTCTCAGGATCGGCGTATTCGTGTGCAATTGCGGCATCAATATCGGCAGTGTCGTCAGGGTGCCCGAAGTTGTCGAGTACGCAAAGACCCTGCCCAACGTCGTCTACGTCCAGGAAAACCTCTTTTCCTGTTCCCAGGACGCACAGGACAGGCTCGTTCAGGTGATAAAGGAGCAAAACCTCAACCGCGTGGTCGTCTCCGCCTGTTCGCCCCGCACCCACGAGCCGCTCTTTCAGGAGACGCTGCGAAACTCGGGTCTCAATAAGTACCTGTTCGAGCAGGCCAATATCCGCGACCAGTGCTCCTGGGTCCATGCAGCCGAACCTGAGGAGGCTACCGCCAAGGCCAAGGACCTTGTCCGGATGGCGGTTTCCCGAGCGCAACTCATCGAGCCGCTTCCGATGCCTTCGGTCCCCGTTACTCCGGCGGCGCTTGTGATCGGCGGCGGCGTGGCCGGAATGGTGAGCGCCCTTACCCTTGCCGAACAGGGGTTCGAAGCCTGCATCGTCGAAGCCAAAGAAAAGCTCGGGGGGCAGGCCCTGCATCTCCACAGGACATGGAAGGGCGAAAACGTCCCCGAATTCGTTTCAGAGCTGGTCCGTAAAGTTGAAAACAACGAAAAGATCAGGGTGTTCCTCAATTCCTCGATCAAGCAGACATCCGGCTACATCGGCAATTTCAGGACCACGGTGGCATCGAACGGCCAGGAGAGCGAAATCGCTCATGGCGCAACAATTCTTGCTACCGGGGCGCAACCGCTGGTCCCTGAGGAGTATCTCTACGGGAAAAACAGCCGTGTTTTCCGGTGGCATGAACTCGACGATGCCCGGGAGACCGACACGGTAAAGAACGCCCGTAGGGCGGTGTTCATCCAGTGCGTCGGATCGCGGGAAGAAGGCCGGCCGCATTGCAGCAGGATATGCTGCACATTCTCGGTCCAAAAGGCAGTCGAACTCAAAAAGCGAAACCCGGAAACCGACGTCTACGTAATCTACCGCGACATTCGCACCTACGGCGAACGAGAGGATCTATACAGGGAAGCCCGAAAGCTCGGCGTGATATTTATCCGCTACGACCTGGAAAATAAGCCCGTGGTCACCGAGACGGCTGAGGGCAAGCTCGAAGTGAGCGTTATCGACCACGTGCTTAGACGCCCGATTGTCATCAGGCCGGATTTCATCACTCTGGCTACGGCCATTCACACCGAAGGGGCACAGGAATTGGGTCAGCTTTTCAAGGTCCCGCTCAGCCAGGACAAATTTTTCCTGGAAGTGCATATGAAGCTGCGCCCGGTTGACTTCGCAACGGACGGCATCTTTGTATGCGGTCTTGCCCACTATCCCAAGCCCATCGATGAGAGCATCGCGCAGGCCCAGGCCGCCGCGGCCCGCGCCGCAACCGTGCTGGCGCGAAAGAGCATCGAGGTCGAAGGGGTGGTGTCGAGCGTGGACGAGTCGCTTTGCCGGGGTTGCGGCAAATGCGTCGAGGTCTGTCCTTACGGCGCTCCGCACCTGGTTGAAAAAGAGGGAGGCATTCTGGTTTCAAATATCCAGGAAGCGCTTTGCAAAGGGTGCGGGGCGTGCGCGGTGGCATGCCCGACCGGCGCTGCCTCCATAAGGCATTTCAATGATCGGGAAGTGCTGGCCATGGTCGATGCGGCGCTGACCTGGCAGTAGATAATGTCGATCCGGAAACTTTCCGGTGGGCACGATAAAGCTCACCCCGCTTCGCTCCCCCACTCTGCCTGGACTTAACGGTCGGGCGGGTTAAGCGAAGCGCAACCCGCATGGTTCTTTTCGTAATGCAGGCGAGGACCAAATGAGTGCTGACTTCAAGCCGAAGATAATCGCTTTTTGCTGCAACTGGTGCGCTTACGCAGGCGCGGACCTGGCCGGAGTAAGCCGTATTCAGTACCCGTCCAATATCCGGATCATCCGGGTGATGTGTTCCGGGCGCGTCTCGCCCGATTTCATCCTCAAGGCGTTCCAAAAAGGGGCCGACGGCGTCCTGGTGAGCGGCTGACACATCGGCGACTGCCGTTACCTGGAAGGTAACGTAAAGGCTTCGCGAGTGATCGAAATGGTATGGGAGCTTATGGATCTGCTCGGCATCGACCGCAGACGGCTCGAACTCCAATGGGTCTCCTCGGCTGAAGGCGCCCGCTTTGCCGAAATAGTGACTTCGTTTACCGGCCGCATAATGGAACTCGGGAAATCGTCTCTTGGAGTGGCTGCATGAACATAGGCGAATCCGTAAACCTTTACAGGGCTTATTACTGCCTCGACTGCGGCGTCTGCACCGGGAGTTGTCCGGTATCGCGGGTGCTGCCGACTTTTTCTCCGCGCCTGGTTGTGGAAAAGGCCATGCTCGAACTTGGAGACGAACTGCTTGGAGACAGGGACCTTTGGTCCTGCCTCACCTGCGGGCGGTGCTACCAGCGGTGCCCGACCAATATCAATTTCCCGGAATTCATGAGAAACCTAAGGGAGGAGGCGGCCAAACGCGGCCTTTCGCCTACGCTTACTCATCACGGCATGCTCCAGTCGGTGATGGAATTCCAGGCCGCGGGAGTCAGGCAGAAAAAGACCGATTGGGCCAGGGAAGCGGGCAAAATCGCAGACACCGGCGAGGTTTTCTACTTCGTGGGTTGCATGCCCTATTTCAGCGTAATCTTCCGCGACATCGGCGTCGACAGCCTTTCGATCGGCAGGAGCGTAATAAAAATACTGAACGCGGCCGGCATTACGCCGGTTGTCTCCGACGAGGAGGCCTGCTGCGGACACGATATGCTCTGGAACGGAAATCCTGAAACGTTCAAAAAGCTCGCGGCGAAAAACATCGAGCTTATCCGGAGCAGCGGCGCCAAAAAAGTGGTTTTCAGTTGCCCCGAGGGCTATTACACCTTCAAGCACCACTATCCGCTCTACTTCGGGGAACTGGGCTTCGAAGCGGTCCATTTCTACGACTACATCGAGAAGATGATCGGCGAGGGCGCGCTCAAACTCTCCGACGGGGCCAGGGCGTATACCTACCACGACCCGTGTCGCCTCGGGCGCATGGCCAAAATATACGAAAGCCCCCGTGCGATCCTGCACAGCCTTGCAGGGGATCGATTCAGGGAGATGGAGCGAAACCGGGAGAATTCGGTGTGCTGCGGCACAACCGGTTGGGCCAACTGTTCGAGCTGCTCGAAGCAAATTCAGGCAGAACGTCTGAGGGAAGCCAAGGCCACCGGCGCAAAGACCCTGGTCACCGCCTGTCCGAAATGCCAGATTCACTTGAGCTGCGCTCTGTCGAGCATGGAAGATATGGACCTTGAGATCAAGGACCTGACCACCCTGATTTCTGAAAGCATGAGGTGAAAAGTGAACAAAGACGTACTGGTCATCGGCGGAGGGATCGCCGGAATTCAGGCGGCCCTGGACCTTGCGGAAATGGGAATCCAGGTGCACATGGTGGAAAGGCTCCCGAGCATTGGCGGGAAAATGGCCCAGTTGGACAAGACTTTCCCGACCAACGACTGCGCGATTTGAATTCTTTCGCCCAAGCTGCTGGATGTCGGTCGGCATCCTAAAATAAATCTTCTGGCCTACAGCGAAATCGAGGGAATCGGCGGGCAGGCCGGCAATTTCAAAATCAGCGTGAGGAAAAAGGCGCGCTACGTAAACGAAGATCTTTGCACCGGCTGCGGATCGTGCGCCGAGAAATGCCCTACGCCGGCCGTGGACACATTCAATACCGGGATAGGTCAGCGCAAGGCCATATACAAGTATTTCGCCCAGGGCATCCCGTCCGTTTTCACCATCGACGCACCCAGTTGCCGCCAGCTCGGGCAGGGCAAGAAGTGCGGCGTATGCGCGAAGACCTGCCAGGCAAAGGCAATTGATTTCGAGCAAAAAGACAGGATGGTCGAAATCGAAGCCGGAGCGATCGTTATGGCTACAGGCTATGACGTTTTCGACCCGTCGGTTATCCCTGAATATGGCTACGGGCGGATTAAAAACGTCGTGACCGCCCTTGAGTTCGAGCGGCTCCTTAGCGCGTCCGGCCCAACCGCCGGCCACCTCGACCGTCCGTCCGAGCTTACCCTGGAAAAAGAGATCGAGGAGACCGGAAAAGAGGTCAGGAAGCTTTCCGCGCGTATAAAACAGCTCGAGGAAAAACAGGGCAAAACATCGGATGAAGTTATAAGCCAGGTAAAGGCGGGCGCATCCGACGAACCGCTTGTAGAGTGGGCGAAGCAGGCCGAATCGCTCGCGGAGATGCAAGCGGCACTTGCGGCCATGAACAGGAAAATGGCCGCGGCCACAACCGCCAAAAAGCTCGCTTTCATCCAGTGCGTCGGATCGCGCGATTTCCGGTTCAACCGGTATTGCTCCTCCTACTGCTGCATGCACTCGGTAAAGGAGGCGATGATCGCCAACGAGCATGACAGGGAAGTCCATTCTTCCATATTCTGCATGGATCTACGCGCGGTAGGCCGAGGCTTCGAGGAATACAAACTGAGGGGTGGTCAGCAGGCAAATATCGAATATATTCGCGGCCGTGTGGCCGAGATCACCGAAGACGAAGCCAAAAACCCTGTTGTCTGGTTCGAATCGACGACCGAACGGCACGTGAAGAGCGAGGTCTTCGATATGGTGGTCCTTGCCGCGGCCTGCGTTCCGAGCGCGGGGACAGCGAGGCTCGCGCAGCTTGCGGGAGTTGAACTGGATACCAACGGCTTCGTCAAAACCGACCCCCTCATGCCGCTCGCAACGACCAGACCGGGGATTTTCGTCTGCGGGTGCGCGCAGGGGCCGATGGATATCCCGGAATCGGTGGCCCAGGCCAGCAGCGCGGCGGCCTGCGCCGCCGAGGCGGTTATCGGCGCGCAGATAACGCTTAAGGCGACTGCTTGACTCTCTAAGAGGTGCTCAATTGGCAGAACAAATCCGAATAGGAGTTTTTGTTTGCAACTGCGGCAGCAACATCGCCGGCTATCTGGATGTGAAGGCGCTGGCGGAGTATGCTAAAATCCTGCCCCACGTCGTTTTTGTAAGGGAAAACCTTTACACCTGCTCGGAAAACGGCATAAACGAAATCAAGGCCGCAATCAAGGAGCAGGGCCTCAACCGCGTGGTTGTGGCATCCTGCACGCCTCGCACCCATGAGCCGCTTTTCCGGGGGACCTGCGCCGAAGCCGGGCTCAACCCCTACCTCTTCGAAATGGTCAACATCCGCGACCAGTGTTCGTGGGTCCATATGCAGGAAAAGGAAAAGGGCACCACCAAGGCGAAAGACCTGATTCGGATGGGTGTTGCGAAGGCCGCCCTGCTCAAGCCTCAGGAGCCTATCCAGTCGGAAATGGACCCGAGGGCGCTGGTCATTGGCGGAGGGATCGCCGGCATGACGGCGGCCATGGCGCTTGGAAACCGGGGCTATGAAGTCACCTTGATCGAAAAATCAGGCGAACTCGGCGGTCTTCTGCTAAAACTCGACAAGCTAGCGCCTTCGGGGGCGGACGCGGTTGCGGTGGCGCGAAAACAGGCAGATCTTGTCCGCAGGCACCCCAATATCCACCTGCTCCTGTCCACTCACATAGATGAGGTCAACGGGTATATCGGTCATTTTCAGGTCTCGGCTTCGACAAACGGCTCCAAAACACAGTTTGGAACAGGCGTTATCGTAGTGGCCACAGGGGCGCGTGTTTTTCGGCCGGCCGGATTGTACGGCTATGACGGCGAGAAGGTCATCACGCAGCTCGAACTCGAAGAGGTTTTCAAGTCCGGGGCTTTCGCTGCGAAAAACGTCGTCATGATTCAATGTGTGGGCGCGCGCAATGACGAGCGAAAGTACTGCTCGCGCATATGCTGCATGGTCGCGATAAAGAACGCCATAGAAATAAAGGAAAAGAGCCCCGAAACAGGAGTAAAGGTCCTCTACCGCGACATCCAGGCTTACGGGACCGAGAACGAAGCCCTTTTGCAGCGCGCGAAGGAGCTTGGCGTGATCTTCATAAAATACGATCCCGCCCGCCCGCCCAGGGTCGAAGCTGGAAAGGTGATCGTCCATCACGATCTGCTCGGGCGCGAAATAGAGCTGCCGCAGGATTTGGTGGTCCTTTCAACGCCGCTAGTAGCCGGCGAGGACAATGAAGCCATATCGAAGCTTCTGCGGGTGTCGCTTGACGCAAACAAGTTCTTCCTGGAAGGACACGTGAAGCTGAAGCCGCTCGACTTTGCAACCGACGGCATTTACCTGTGCGGAAACGCCCACTATCCGGCTACCGTGCGTGAAGCGGTGTCGCAGGCGCTGGGCGCTGCCTCGCGCGCTTCCATACCGCTGTCCAAGGGGGTGATGTCGGTCGAGCCGATAGTCTCTACTCTCGTGGATGAAGATGCGTGCCGGGGCTGCGGGCTTTGCGTCGCGCTTTGTCCCTACGGGGCACTCGAGATCGTGCGCGGCGAGAAGGGGCGAAAAGTCAGAGTGATCCCTGTAGCATGCAAGGGCTGCGGGATCTGCGCGGCAACCTGCTATCATCACGCTCTGAGCGTCAATTCCTACTCGGATGCGCAAATAGGCGAACAGATAAGAGCGTTTCTGGAAGAATCGGCCTGAGGAAAGAAGGCAAAAGAACTGTAGGGTGGGTTAAGCGCGACCCGCCGGAACTTTTCCAAGGAGGGCAATGGATGCCTGAGTTTACTCCCAAAATTCTGGTGATGTGCTGCACCTGGTGAGGCTACGCGGCGGCTGACTTCGCTGGAGTTTCCAGGATGCAATATACGACGGATGTGCGGTTGATCCGTCTCATGTGTACAGGCCGGGTGGATCCGACCATGGTGGCCGAGGCTTTCATCGAGGGAGCGGACGGAATCATGGTGGTCGGCTGCCATTTCGGTGACTGCCATTACATTTCCGGCAATTACCAGGCCAGGGTAAAGATGGGGCTCGCATCGAGGGCCCTGGGCTACGTTGGCCTCAATGCCGCTCGGGTCGCCTTCAAACAGTGCTCGTCGGCGGAGGGCGACCGGTTTGTAAGCCATGTAACCACTTTCCATGACAGTATCTGTGAAATCGGCCCTCTCGGTTCGGCTGAAAAGCTTCCGCTGCCGAAGCTTAAAGACAGGGTCGATACGGCCCGTGCCGCCCTTGCCTCCGAAAAGCTGCGCTGGGTGGAGGGCAAATTCACCGAATTCCAAAACAACGGCAACAAGTACGGCGAAAAATTCACCGAACACGAAATGTGGCGCACCCTCGACACGATCGTAATCGATGAAATCGCAACCCATGGAATTTTAAAAGAAATGCGAAAAGGCGCCGCTTCGGTCATAGAGCTTGCCGAAAGGCTGGAAATAGCCCCGCCTGCCGCACTCAAGTACGTCCTGGCCCTTCAAAGGCGCGGCCTGGTGGGACTTGCCGGCGTGGACGGCGCGACTCCGAGCTACAGGCTCGTGGAGCGTCCGGCCAAAGCAGCGTGAGGTCCGGAAGATAGTGGGCAGAAACTTTTCTTAACAGTAACTCACGTTCACATCGGGACACGCGGAAACCGCCCAGCGAGGAGTTGGATGCAAGTGTCAGATAAACAGGTGATCATTTTCGGAGGCGACCCGGCAGGGATTGCGGCTGCTATCGAACAGGCGGAAGCGGGCCGGCGCGTGGTGCTGGTCGAAACTTCACCGGCCCTCGGCGCCGGGCGCATTCCCCAGACCCATCTTCTAAACGGGAATTCGACGTGGGCCGATCCGAACTTTGAGGCGGCCAAAAAGCATCCGAACATACGCATAATCACCAACGCCGTCGTGGAAAAAGCTTCCGCCAAAGACGGGTCGTACACGTTCCGCATCCGGCGAAAAACGGGCCGGGTGGACCCCGAAAAATGCGACGGCTGCCGCGAGTGCATTCGCGTATGCCCGATCAATATGTACGATGACTTCAACGAAGGCATCGGTTTTAGAACGGCCATAGATTTCTTCAACCCCGATACCGGCGATTTCAACATTTTCAGGGAGGATATGCCGGTTTGCCAGGCCACCTGCCCTGCCAACCTCGATATCCGTTCCTATGTCGGCAACATTGCCGACGGCGAATACGCCAAATCGCTGGCCATAATAAGGCAAAACCTGCCTTTTCCACTGGCCATCGGCCGCGTCTGCCCGCATCCCTGTGAGTCCGCCTGCAACCGGGGATACATGGATGAGCCGATTTCCATCTGCACTTTGAAGCGCTTCGTGGCCGATTACGAGATGAAAAACGGGCTGACGGCCCCGGTCGAAATTCCCGACGAGTTCCACCGGGAAAAAGTCGCCATTATCGGCGCCGGGCCTGCCGGTCTATCCTGCGCCTATTTTCTCGGAAGGGCCGGGTACCACTCTGTTGTCTTCGAAGCCCTGGCCGAACCGGGTGGAATGTTTCGCTACGGCATTCCCGAATACAGGCTTCCCACCCCTACTCTCATGCACGAGATAAACTGGATTCTTTCCCACGGGGCTGAGCTTCGCTGCAATACGAGGATCGGCAGGGACATTTCTTACGAAGAGATCGTCAAGCAGTTTGACGCTGTTTTTATCGGCGTAGGGGCGCACAAGGGAATGAAGCTCCAGATCAAGGGCGAGGATATGGAAGGCGTTGTCGACGGGGTCGATTTCCTGCGCGAGGTAAACGGCGGCAAAAAATGGCCGGCAAAAGGCAAGGTCATAGTGGTTGGCGGCGGAAACGTCGCCATGGACGCAGCTCGGGTCAGTTGGCGGGAAGGCTTCGAGGAGGTCCATGTCCTCTATAGGAGGACGAAAAAGGAGATGCCCGCCAGTCCGTGGGAAATCGACGCGGCGGAACAGGAAGGCGTAAAATTCCAATACTTGGTAGCGCCCATCGAGGTTGTCGGAAACAACGGCAAAATGACCGGCCTCAAATGCCTCAGGATGGCGCTGGGCGAAGCCGACGCCAGCGGAAGGCGCAGGCCCGTACCCATCGAAGGCTCGGAATTCATCGCGGAAGCCGAGACCCTGATTCCCGCGATCGGTCAGGCGCCGGACCTCGGTTTCGTCCCGGATGACGGCAGGCTCAATATTTCCAGGCGTAACACCTTTGTTGTCGATAAGAGCAATTATATGACCAACGTCGAAGGCATCTTCTCGGCGGGCGACGTCGAAACCGGGCCGGACATCGCTATTCGAGCCTGCGCAGGCGGCCGCAAAGCCGCCGAAGGCATAGTGCGCTACCTGGAGGCCAGACGGGCGAAGGGGTAAAGCTCCGAAAGGAGGTAAGTCAGATACCTCCGGCAAAGCCGGTGGCCGGTGTCTTTTGCTCGTGGAAGACAATGAACGTGGATTCCGGCTCAGAGGCGCCGCCGGAATGACGACTTGATAGCTTGTCCCTTTCAGGGAGAATTGAACCACCTTGACGGAAAAATCCAGGCCACGGGTTGGCACAAGTTTTATCGTGCCCAAAGTTTCCTGATGGAAGCGAATTACGGGGAAGCAGATGCAATACGAAAACAAAGGCCGTTTCATAGTAAAATTCACCGATATTCCATCCCCGCGCCAGCACCATATTGAAATCGAAGTGGATGAGCGCAGGAACAATTACAGCGAGGTGGAACTTGGTTTCGACGAGGAACGGGCCGCAAGAGAAGCCAAAAGGTGCCTGAGCTGCCGCCGCTGTCTGGGGTGCGCCCTGTGCTGGGCCGAGTGCAAGCCCGAAGCAATTCAATTCGATTTGCAGGACGAAATAATCGAAATCGAAGCCGATTCCGTCATCATCTCGCCGGGGGGCGAACGCGCGCTCAACCGCATCGACAGTCGCTTCGGCCTGGCCAAGGACGTCAACGTCGTAACGGACCTCCAGCTCGAACGCATGCTCAGCGAATCGGGCCCGAGCGGTGGGCTGGTGATCCGGCCGTTCGACGGCCAAATCCCTTCGAGCGTCGCCTTTGTCCAGGCCTATGACGGGGCTGCGTCCGCCATGAACCGGTCGGCCCTGACCTTCGCTGTGAACGAGGTTACTCTTCTCAGGCAAAAGCTGCCGAAGGCAGAAATTGCCGTCTTTGGCGGTTTTGAAGATTTTTCCGAGGGCAAAAGCGCACTCGATTCCGCCGGCGCTACGCTTATCGCCGCCCCGGTTCAATCCGTCACGCCGAACGGCGGCTCGCCCGTAAAAGTGGCCTTCGCAGATGCACAGGCCAAGGAGTTCGATCTGGTCGTTCTCATTACGCAGCCGGTAATGTCCAACGATGCCCGCGACCTCGCAAAGGCCCTCGGCCTGGACATCTCGTATGCGAATTTTCTCTCCGGCGAAGGAGACGGCCTCATTCAGACGAACAAAGAAGAAGTGCGGCTGGCGCGGCAGGAGTGAGGCGAGTGACAATTAGCCTGCTTTTTTCCCCCAATGGCTTTTCATGTCCCTTCGAGAAAACTCAAGCTATCTAAAGACAACAAAGGTGGGCTTGACGGCGTCAAGCTCACCCGAAACTTTCCGGCCGCCGTTTTGAACGAGACTATAAACGGGAAAAATCCGGGCGGCATGGCAAAACGCTCGATACCGCTCTAATGGAAGTTGTCAACTTGCTTGCCGTCGACAAACCGTTGCCTCCGAGCTAATGCGACCATCCTCTTATCGGGGAATGGGCCGATCATCGCGATTGCCACATCAAACCAGATCTGGTTCTGATCTATCGGAAGCCTGACAACAGTCATCCTGAGTTTGTGCGCCTCAACTCGCACAGTGAGCTTGATTTTTAGTTGACGCCCTCCATGTAGCCTGTGCGTAAGAGGCAACGGCTGATTATTTTGTGAGCTGCGCTGACGTCCTTGTGAAAAGGCTTCGCAGAATTGAACACATGAAGGTCCGGGTCCCAGGCCTTCTGGAGTTTATTTCCAGGGAGGTGATTTGAGCTGTGGCATTAAGCATCTTAAGGTTCTCACGGGGCTCGCTTCTCCATGGATGTCTGTCGGTCAAAATCCCTATCCCTGCGGTTCTGTGATATATTCGGACCACAAAAAGTTTTTTTCCGGAGGATTTCCATGCTGGCCGAGCTTCAGGGACAGATCGAGAGGATCACTTTCACTAACGAGGAAAACGGCTTTACTATAGCAAAGGTGAAAGTCCCGGGCCGGCAGGACCTTGTCTGCGTGGTCGGAAACCTCATGGCCCCCATGCCCGGCGAAGTTCTCAACATGCAGGGGGAATGGACAAACCATCCCAAATTCGGTGAGCAGTTCAAGATTGTCTTCTATAAATCGATGGTCCCGGCCACAGTGGCCGGCATTCAGAAATATCTGGGCTCCGGCCTCATAAAAGGGATCGGACCCGTTATGGCAAAGAGGATCGTAAAAAAGTTCGGAAAAGACACCCTCGAAGTCATTGAAAACGATCTGGAAAAGCTGTCTTCGGTTGAAGGGATCGGCGCCAAACGCATCGGGATGATACAGCAGGCCTGGGCCGACCAGAAGGAAATCCGCGAGGTGATGATATTCCTTCAAAGCCACGGGGTCAGTTCCGGGTACGCAACAAAGATTTTCAAGCAGTACGGGGACGAAGCGATCAAGGTGGTGAGGGAAAATCCCTACAGGCTTGCAACGGACATCTTCGGAATCGGCTTTGTCACCGCCGACAAGATTGCTGAAAACCTCGGATTTGCAAAGGACTCCGAGCTCAGGGCCCAGGCCGGCATCCTCTATGTCCTCCAAGAGCTTTCCGATGAGGGCCATGTTTACTACCCTTACGAACCACTCATCGAGAAATGTAAAGAGATTCTCCGCATAGATCGCGAGGTCATCGTAAAAGCTCTCGGAACCATCGCTCTAAAGGAAATGATCGTTATCGAAGACCTGAACGAGGACCTGGAAAGTTTCGAGGAAAACAATAAGGCCGTCTACCTTACCAAATTCCACGTCTCCGAAACGAGCATCGCCAAGCGGCTGAGACTCCTCCTCAACGGCCTGAAATCCATCAGGGGAATCGATGCCGAAAAAGCAGTCGGATGGGTCCAGGAAAAACTCTCCATCTCTTTGGCGGACAAGCAGGCAGAGGCGGTTAAGACTGCCTGCCGATCCAAGGTTATGGTGCTCAGCGGCCAGCCGGGCACCGGAAAGACAACCATCATAAATTGCATCCTCAAAATCTACCAGGCCCTCGGGGTGAATATTCTCCTCGCCGCACCGACTGGAAGAGCGGCAAAGAGGATGAGTGAGGCCACCGGCTATGAGTCAAAAACCATCCACAGGCTCCTCGAGTTCAGCCCGAAAAAGGCCGGCTTCCAGAAAAACGAGCACCATCCGCTCGACTGCGACCTCCTTATAGTCGATGAGTTCTCGATGGTGGACTGCATTCTGATGCACTATCTCATGAAGGCAATCCCCCGACACGCCACCCTCATCATGGTGGGGGATGTAAACCAGCTTCCTTCGGTCGGCGCCGGCAATGTTTTAAACGATATCATTTCCTCCGGAAGGGTCCCGGTGGTGGAATTAAACGAGATTTTCCGCCAGGCCCGGCAGAGCTCGATCATCGTAAACGCCCATAAAATCAACAGCGGCGTTGTTCCCTCTTTCAAACCCTCCGATGGAGACCTCAACGATTTTTTCTTCATTTACAAAGAAGAGCCCGAAGAAATCCTGGAACTTATTCTGGAGCTGGTGAAGAATCGCATTCCGGATCGGTTCGGGTACGATCCCATTGACGACATTCAGGTCCTAACCCCCATGCACAAAGGGACAATCGGGGCAGGGAACCTCAATGCACGGCTGCAGGATATGCTCAATCCGTCAGAAAATAGTGTGAACCGCTGGGGACGCAATTTTAGAGTGCGCGATAAAGTCATGCAGATCAAGAATAACTACGACAAAGAGGTCTTCAACGGAGACATAGGCAGGATTACCTGGATCGATGAGGAAGCCCAGGAGCTGACCGTCTCCTTTGACGGCCGGAAGGTGTACTATGACTTTGCCGATCTCGACGAGGTTGTTTTGGCGTACGCAGTGTCTATCCATAAAGCGCAAGGGTCGCAGTATCCTGTCGTGGTCATTCCTGTGCACACACAACATTACATGCTGTTGCAGCGGAATTTGATTTACACGGGAATTACCCGTGGGCAAAAGCTTGTCGTGATGGTTGGAACTCCAAAGGCCCTGGCGATAGCCGTAAACAATAACAGGACCCGGAAAAGGTATACCCGGCTGGCCGAGAGGCTTGCATGATAAAGGCAAAGTGAAAAGGGTTCGATGAGCGGACGATCGGGCTTCTGGTTACTCTCCCGCTCCTATCGTTTGCGTATTCTGTCAGGATAGTCACAAAATCCATTTATCCCTGATTAAGATATGACTTAAAGCGTTTGCGGGCCTGCCGACCGGTAATTCCCCATTATCTATCCCTGCGGTTCAATTATAAATATTGGGCTCGGGCCGAACATGGCGAGCCACATTTTAGTCTCCCTGGAAAAAAACAGCTTGACAAAGGCGAAAGTTGGGAATAAATGGAGTTCATGTGGAGAATTGTGGCTAAAAGGGGCAAAAAGTGGGACAGGGTATCCTGGAGTCACCCAAGTTTAGAGGGCGCTCAGCCGCCAGAATAGACGCCAAGGGACGCCTGCGAATCTCCACAAAATTCAGGGAAGTCTTGCAAAAGCACTACTCCGACGCTCTCTTTGTCTCCCGCATGGGAGAATGTCTAGTTGCCTATCCGCCCGAGAAGTGGGAAGAGCTTGAGACCAAGGCGATGAATCTTTCCGAGGTTCATCCGGACCATCGGTCCTTTGTGAGGCGTTTCATTTCGGGCGTAGAATTGTGTGAGTTCGATTCTCAGGGACGAATACTCATACCGCCCATGCTTCGTGAAGATGCTCATCTGAACCAGGAGGTTGTCCTGGTAGGAATGCTTACCTGCTTCGAGATCTGGGATAAGGGCGCTTATGAGCTGCAAGACGCGCGCGACAGGGAGAACGAACCCAGGATAATGGAGAATATTGCCGGAATCGGGCTTTAGTATGGGTGAGGGTCCCGGTCAAATCAGACACATTCCCGTAATGCTCGGGCAGGTTGTCGAATTACTCGATTGCAAAGCCGGCGGTATTTACGTCGACGGCACGATCGGAGGGGGAGGATATTCCAGGTCCATTCTTGAACGGGGCGCGGCGGTTGTGGTGGGAATGGACTGGGACGCGGAAGCTATAGAGCGAGTGAGGGAGGGCCTCGGCGGCTATGGAGAAAGACTCGTTCTGGAGAGGGCCGATTTTGCGGATGTGCGCCAGGTCCTATTAAAGAACGGGATTCGAGAGGTTGACGGCATTGTGGTCGATTTGGGCGTGTCGAGCTTTCAGCTCGATGACGCACAGAGGGGATTCAGTTTTTTAAGAGAGGGACCGCTCGATATGCGCATGAACCAAGACTTGCCTCAAACGGCCGCAGACCTGGTAAACACGCTTCCGGAAAAAGATCTGGCCAGCCTGATTTACCGCTATGGAGAGGAGAGGCAGTCGAGGAAGATAGCGCGCTCGATTGTGGCGGCAAGACTCAAAGGGCGCATCGAAAGCACCCTGGAGCTCGCCGAACTGATACGGAGGGCTGTCCCGCAGACTCGGGACGCTTTGCGTATTCACCCGGCCACCCGTACTTTTCAGGCCCTGCGGATAGCGGTTAACAGGGAGCTCGAATCCCTGGAGCGTTTTCTGCCGGAGGCATTGGATGTTTTGAGACCCGGAGGAAGGCTATGCGCAGTTTGCTTCCATTCGCTGGAAGACCGGGTCGTAAAGGAGACTTTCAGAAACTGGGCGCGGACGTGCCGTTGCCCTCCTGAGCGGCTTAGGTGCGAGTGTGAAGGCCGACCTCTGGTCAGGCTGCTTACCAGAAAGGCTCTGCGGCCTGCGGCCGATGAGGTCGAACAAAATCCGCGCGCGCGCAGCGCAAGGCTCAGGGCGGTGGAGAAATTGCCTGCCGCGCAGCGTGACCACCGGCGGCAATGACTGCCTGGTGTGTGATTCGCAAAAACTTAAGATGAAAGGCGTGAATTATGAAGGCAGATACCCCGAGGAAAAGGTTATCGAGAAGCGGCTGCCCTTCAGCGCATTTTCTTCTCAGGCGCGGCGCGGTGAATTGTTTTGGACTTCAGGGATCGAGCCGGATGTCGCGGGCCGGCATGTTGGGCGAATCGGCGGGGCACAACTTTGAGGCGGACCTCTACTGCGCCGTTCCCGGCCTGAGGAAATCGGAATGGGATGTTTGCTAGCTCGATTGGGTCCGGAGTTCCTCCATCGATGAGGCGCCGGAGCGGAGGATTTCCCTTCTTTTCTTAAAGGGGGCGGGAGGGGATTTTATATATGAAGAGAGCAAAATCAAGCGCTCCCGTTCTGGGCATCAGGCTCGAGAGTGACCCGGGCTTTGAGCAGAGGGCGCCGGCCCCTGTGCGAATCGGGACATGGCTGGCGTCGGCAATCGTTTTGGGCGCCGTCTTTGTCCTTTGCGCCGTTTTCTACGTCTGGTTGTACGTACAGCATGTCGAAAACGGCTATCATCTGTCGAAAATGTGCGAGGAATGCGAACTTTTAAGCACTGCTCAACGGAAGCTCACTCTTGACTGGGCCCAGTTCCAGGATCCGCAGTGGCTGGCAGAGATCGGTCGGGACCGGTTCGGCTTGGCCCCTCCGGGGCCCGATCAGAAGGTGGTGATGCGTTAGCGGTTTGAAACTAAAACAGGGCGCAGATAGTTCGGGAGAAAAAAATGGAAAGGCGCGAGGGACGGAAATCATTGAACTCCCGATACTGGACATGCCGCGCGCTTTTCCAGTTTGCAGTGATAGGCTGCATGTGCGCCATTATTGTCAAAGCCTTCACCCTCCAGGTGATCCAGCACTCCCTTTGGGTACACAAGTCAGACGCGTGCCTCGACACCAAATTTAGAGTCCCCGCATATAGAGGCACAATCTACGACAGAAAGGGGAGGGTCCTGGCCTATTCGGTCCCGCAATGCTCTCTTTATACTTTCGGGTTCCAGGTCAAAGATCCCTCAAAAACGGCGGCTTTGTTAAGTCCGATCCTGGACGAGCCGGCCAGGTCGATCGAAAAACAACTCACCTCAACCAGCCACTTCGTGTGGATAAAGCGCGACCTGACCGACCAGCAGACGAACAGCATCCGCGAGCTCAAGGCGCCGTGCCTGCATCTCACCACCGAATACAAGCGGTTCTATCCGTACCGCCAGTTGGCCGGCCAGGTTATCGGGCTGGTCAATATCGACGGAGTCGGCATCACGGGTATAGAAAAATCATTCGACAAGGTACTGCGGCGCAGGACGGAGCCGGTATGTGCGCTAAGGGACGGCGCACGCAGGATATTATGGCTGAGCGATGCCGCGCCGCCCGAACCTGCCGAGAGCTGCGGCATAAAGCTCTCCCTGGACGCCTTCATCGAATACGTCACCGAGAGCGCGCTGGCAAAGGCAGCGGCAAAATTCCACGCCAAGCAGGCCGAGGCAATTGTCATGGACCCCCGCACCCGCGAGGTGCTCGCCATGGCGAACTGGCCTTTTTTCGACCCGAACATCCGCCCCGAAAAGCAAGAACACGGTGAGGACATCACGCGCAATCATTGTATCGCCGACGCATTCGAGCCTGGTTCGACCTTTAAGATAGTCTTGATGAGCGCCGCTCTCAATCAGGGAATATTCCACGAATTCAGCCGTTTATATTGCGAGAACGGCAGATGGTTGCTGGCGGGTCATATTATAAAGGACGTTCACCCTAACGGCTGGCTCACTTTGCAGCAAGTGTTGAAATTTTCCAGCAATATCGGGGCGGCCAAAACTGCGCTCACCCTGGGCGGCCCAACATTTGACAGGTATATTAAGGCATTCGGGTTCGGCTCACCCACCGGAATCGCTCTGCCTGGAGAAGCCGGTGGGCTTCTGAGGCCTCTTAAGTATTGGAAGCAGCTCGATCTGGCCGTAACCGGGTTTGGGCAAAGCATTGGAGTGACAGCGATTCAGCTCGAAAATGCAGTTGCTGTGGTAGCAAGCGGGGGGGTACGCGGCTCTCCGATAATCGTCGACAGCATCCTTGGCCCGCACGGGAGAACGATCAGGAAGTTACGCTCGCTCGACGCACTGAGGGTGATTCGAAAGACGACAGCCAACGTGGTTCGTGATATGATGGTAACAGTAACTCAGCCGGGAGGCACCGGGGTCGAAGCGGTGCCCGTAGGTTATACCGTTGCGGGGAAGACTGGAACGGCCCAGGTAATGAATGCAAATACGAAACGTTACTCCACCACCGATTACACTGCGGTTTTTACCGGCTTCGCTCCGGCCGACAATCCCAGACTGGTGATTACCGTTGTTGTCCACGATCCCCAAGGCTCCATTTACGGCGGGGTAGTGGCTGCGCCCGTATTTCGCAAAATTGCTGCGACAGTGCTGCCCTACCTGGGCGTGATGCCTTCTTCGCCCGGTTTTGCGCCCGCTCCGACCGTTCGCATGGCCAAAACCTCATCGGGTCGCGCCAAAAGAGGGCTTTTCGGAAAAATCGCCGCGATTAAAAGGCCACCCGCTCACAGGAAAATCTGCGCGGAATCAGATTTGGAAAAAAATCCAGGGGCGGTTAGGCCCCCTGCCGGCAAAGTTCGCCCGACCGGCAATGGCGCCAGTTGGAACGGCAGGTATTCGCTCAAATTGGCTAAACCCGAAGCAGCTCTGTATTAGTTCGGCGTTTCGGGGCTGTTTGGATATTGTCATTGGCCGACCGGTAGCGACCGGCGGCGTAGAGATGCAGTTTACATTCACCGAATAAACGCTAAACGAAAAACCGGGCATGATGAAAACGCTCGAAAAGCTCATCGAAGGTTTGGAAATAATCGGTCCCGCCAGGGGGCTGGATGTTGCAGTATCCGGCGTGTGTTATGACAGCAGGCTCGTGGCGAAAGGGAGTTTGTTTGTCTGCGTTCCCGGGACCCGCACCGACGGGCACGCTTATATCCATGACGCAGTAGCGCGCGGCGCGGCTGCGATCGTGGCCCAGACGGAAATGGACTGCGGCCTTCAGACCGGCTTTGTGCGCGTTCGCGACTCTCGGACGGCCCTGGCGTCTATTGCCGCCAATTTTTTCGACCGACCTGCCTCAAAGCTGCAGTTGATTGGAATAACCGGAACCAACGGAAAGACCACAACTTCGCTGCTGATCGAAAGCATTCTGCGGTGCAGCGGATTTAATCCCGGGGTCCTTGGAACCCTCGCCTACAGGTGGGCCGATAAGCAAATTTCCGCCCCCATGACCACGCCCGAGTCCCTCGACCTCCAGGCTCTTTTTTACCGCATGGTCCAGGACGGGGTTTCTCACGTAGTCATGGAAGTCTCATCTCATGCGCTGGCCCTCGGAAGAATAGCCGGATGCGAGTTCAAAACCGGCGTTTTTACCAATCTGTCACAGGACCATCTGGATTTTCATTCGAACATGGAGGATTATTTCGCCGCCAAGAAGCTTCTTTTTTCATCCTATCTCAGGCCGCGTATTTCTGCGGCGGTGTTAAACGTCGACGATCAATACGGCAGCAGAATAATCGAGAACGGCGCATGCCGCGCGGCAAGGGTTATCGGTTACTCAGCCGGACCTGCCGCAAACTCTCATCGGGCAAACGGGGCGGAAGCCGTTTTTGCGGAAAATGCCAGCTTCAGCCCACTGGGCATCACCGCCAAAGTCCATACGGTTCAAGGACCGATCAGGGTAGATTCCCGGCTGCTGGGAAAACTCAACCTCTATAACATCCTGGCGGCGATCTCCGCTGCAGTCTCGCTGGAAATTGCACCGGGGGCCATCGAAGAGGGCATCCGGGAGCTTTCGCGCGTGGACGGGCGCCTCGAGCGCGTCCCGATCCCGAGCCGGTACGGTTTCGAGGTGGTTGTGGATTACGCGCACACTCCCGACGCGATGGAAAAGGCGCTTGCCTGTCTTAGGGAAATGACGGGAAAAAGGCTTATCGCGGTATTCGGCTGCGGCGGAGACCGCGACAGGAAAAAGCGTCCCATCATGGGAAGGGTCGCTGCGGAGCAGGCGGACGTCGTGATCATTACCAGCGATAATCCCCGCTCGGAGTCACCGGACGATATCCTCGATCAAATCGAGGAAGGGGTGAAGCGCTCGGGCAGCCCTCTTTTGGCGCCCGGGGAAATGATTTCGGCACTC
>JAJYTC010000131.1 GCA_021793275.1 Deltaproteobacteria bacterium
GCCACATACTTCTGAACCTGTGCGGAGCTGTGGATCGGATGCCGGGTGACTATTAGCTAGTGTCCATCCGGAAACTTCTTGGTGGGCAAGATAAAGCTTTTGCCCACCCTACCTGGATCCACACCTGGTATAGAGTGAGGGAGCGAGGCGGGGTGGGATTGCCGTGCCCACCATTCCCCTGGACCGGGGTTTCCGGATGGAAACTAGCTAGACTGGCTGATCGGCGTGATACAATATGCGGTCGAGAAAATCGATAAACGTGCTCGATGTCACGTTCCTATTTCCCATCCAGACAAGCGGCCAAATCATCGGGGTTTCAAAATCTTTGCAGGCGCCGCTTCGATAAATTATGATAAATTTACTATCGAGTTAAAATCGGCATAGGATCCGAGTAGCTGCTTTTTACATTACGTCTCGATCAGCCCCGTATTTTCCGGCCCATGAAGTTGTTCCGGACCCGCGATGACACTCCGAGCATCCCGGCGATATTGGCCCTCGCAACTCCCTTCGGCAGTACGCATCGCACGGTCTGCCTACAGCCACCTTTTGCGCCAAGGACGCAGAGCCTGCCAGGAACTTTTCAAAGAAGTTCCTCATGTTCCTCGAGACACCCGGAAAGGACGAAAAGCCTGCGGTGCGGGCATGGCAATCTAGGCTGACGGTCCCACCGCCAACTTTTCGAGACAGCATGGGGCCCACGGTTTTTCCCCTATCAAGTTTTCTCTTTACTTGCAGTTGAGTTGAAAGTATTTCGAGAGACACTTTGACCCGGGGGCGGAAATGGAAAATGAAATCGACCTTTTTCTAAATAACCTGGCGGTCGAGCGCGGACTTAGCGCGAACACGATTGCGGCCTATTCGATCGATCTCGCGCATTTTCAAAATTATTTGAAAGAATCGGGCGTTTCAGACTGGCGGGAAGTTTCCCGGAACAGCATAAGCGGGTATATTCAAAACATGGGGACATCGTTTTCCGCGCGCTCCCGCGCTCGCAGGCTGGCCGCGTTGCGGACATTTTTCGGCTTTTTACAAAGAGCGGACCTCATCGAGGGCAATCCCTCGTCACTGGTCCATTTCCCCAAACTGGGTCCGCAGCTGCCCAAAACTCTGACATCGGCGCAGATCGAGCGTCTGCTTGCGCAACCGGATGTCTCCAAGCCCCTCGGCCGCAGAGACAGGGCCATGTTCGAACTGCTCTACGGGTGCGGTCTCAGGGTGAGCGAACTTTCCGAACTGCGGATGAGCCAGGTCGTCCTCGAACCCGGCTACGTGACAGTGCATGGAAAAGGAGAAAAAGAGCGGCTGGTGCCGATGGGGGAAATTGCCGCCGAATGCCTCAGGGACTACCTGGAGAACGGACGTCATCTGTTGTTGAAAAATGGCCGTGCCCGGGAAGTTTTCCTCAATGCCCGAGGTGAGAGTCTGTCCAGACAGGGCGTCTGGAAGATAATCAAAGGCTGCGCGCTCAAAGCGGGAATCACCGTAAATATCACCCCTCACATGCTCAGGCATTCGTTCGCAACGCACCTTTTGGAGAACGGCGCCGACCTGCGCTCGCTCCAGATAATGCTCGGCCACGCGGATATCTCTACGACCCAGATTTATACGCATGTGGCCAGGGAACGCCTAAAGGAGATACACAGCAGATATCATCCGAGGCCATGATTATTGATTAGTAAGTAGTGATTAGTGAACAGTGAACACGTGTGACTGGTAAATGAGCGCCATGGAAGTGATTACCACCCACATAAACGCCGACTTTGACGCAATGGGATCGATGATTGCGGCAAAAAAGCTCTATCCGGGAGCACTGCTGGTCTTCCCCGGTTCGCAGGAGCGCACCCTTCGAGAATATTTCATAAAGTCCACCATCTATATTTACGGTTTTAAGCGGCTTCGCGATATCGACATAGAAAAGGTCACCCGGCTCATCCTCGTTGACACCAGGCAGGCTTCCCGAATCGGTAAATTCGTCGATATTTTAAACAAACCCGGTCTTGAGGTGCACGTCTACGACCATCACCCGGATGCCGAAGACGACGTGAGGGCAGACCTTTCGATAGTGAAGAACGTCGGTTCCACGGTGACGCTTTTCACCCAGTTGTTCCGGGAGCGCGGTATAGAGGTTTCAGCCGAAGAAGCGACCATCATGAGCCTGGGCGTGTTCGAGGACACGGGGTCGTTCACCTTCAGCAGCACAACCCCCGACGATTTCGAAGCCGCCGCCTTTTTGCTCAAATCGGGGGCCAATCTGAATGTAGTCTCGGATATGCTCACCCAGGAACTGACCGCCGAACAGATCGCCCTGCTGAACGAATTGATCCTGTCGGCCAAAAACTATAACTTCAACGGCGTGGAGGTGTGTCTAACCTCCGTCTCGGTCGACAGGTACGTAGGCGATTTTGCCATTCTGGTCCACAAGCTGCGCGATATAGAGAACCTGGACGTGGTATTCGCCCTGGCCCGCATGGACGACCGCGTCTACCTGGTGGCCAGGAGCCGCATACCCGAGGTAAACGTGGCAACCGTCGCTTCGATTTTCGGGGGCGGCGGACATTCGACTGCGGCTTCGGCAAGCATCAAGGACCTCACTCTGGTCCAGGCCGAAGCGAAGCTGGTGGAGACGCTTCGCAAGCACATTCATCCCTATCCGACAGCTGAAAACCTCATGACGAGCCCGCCGATCCATACCGAACCCGGCGTGGAAATCGGCGAGGCCCACCTCACGATGGTACGCTACAATATTAACGCCATGCCCGTATTGGAAAACGGGACTCTGGTAGGACTGATCACGCGCCAGGTGCTTGAAAAAGCGCTTTTCCACGGCCTCACTCGACAGACTGTCGCGGAATTTATGAATACCGACTTCGCCTCCGTCGGACCAGAGGCGGCCCTCGTTGAAATCCAGACCTACCTGGTCGAACGACATCAGCGCATTCTGCCTGTCGTTAGCGAAGGCAAAGTGATGGGAGTTATCACCCGGCGCGATCTGCTCGATTTCATGCTCAGCGACCACAGCGAGGAAAGGATACCCGCGGAGGAGGAGACGCTGACACGCTGGTCGAAGAGGAAAAGCATCCAGTCGGTGCTGGCCGAACAGCTACCCAAGAACATGATTCAAATGCTAAAGGAATTCGGGCTCCTGGCAGAAAGCCTCGGCTACCGGGCATATGCGGTCGGCGGGTTTGTCCGCGACCTGCTTTTGCGCCACACCAATTTCGACCTCGACATCGTCGTAGAGGGAAACGCAATCGAATTTGCCAGGTCTTTTTCGGAGAAATACAAGGTAAAGGTCAAATTGCACCGGAAGTTCAGCACGGCGATGCTCGTTTTTGCCGACGGACAGACCGTGGACGTCGCTTCGGCGAGGTTCGAGTATTATCAGCGCCCGGCCGCCCTGCCGATCGTGGAATTCAGTTCGCTCAAAATGGACCTCTACCGCAGAGATTTTACCATTAACACCCTGGCTATTGCGCTCAACCCGGACGAGTTCGGTCAGTTGATCGACTTTTTCAGCGCGCAGCGCGACATTAAAGATAAAATAGTGAGGGTCCTTCACAACCTGAGCCTTATCGAAGATCCGACACGCATTCTGAGGGCGATCCGTTTTGAACAGCGCTTCGGCTTCAGGATCGGAAAGCAGACCGCCTCGCTTATTCGCAACGCCGTGCGGATGGGGCTGATTCAAAAGCTGGGAGGCCGTCGCCTCTTTCATGAAATCACGCTCATTCTCGAAGAAGACAACCCCGTCCCCGCCCTTCGCAGAATGGCCGAGTTCGGCGTCATGCCCGCCCTGTCGGCCGAAATCAATTTCGACAGGAAAATGCAGGAGCTTTTCGGCAGGCTCCGGGAGGTTATTTCCTGGTACCGGCTGAGTTTCCTTGACGAACCGCTGGAACGGTGGCAGGTATACCTTCTCGGGCTTTTTTCAAGCCTGGACGCCGAGGAAGCGGCAAACGCGTGCAACAGGCTACTTCTGACGGCGAATCAGCGCGACCGGTTGCTCTGGACCCTGGAAAACACCGGCAGACTGCTCAAGACCTTTTTTCCCGATTTGTCCGGCCGAAAACCCAGTGAAGTCTACCGGGCGCTTCTGCCGTTCAGGTCCGAGGAATTGCTTTTCCTGATGGGCAGGACGGACATGGAACAAACGGGAAAGGCCGTCAGCCATTATTTTCACAGGTACAGGAATACACATACCGAGCTCAAGGGCAAAGATTTGAAGGCTATGGGAATACCTCCCGGCCCGATTTACCGCCGGGTGCTGGATGAGCTTCTTGACGCAAGGATCAATAAGCAGGTCCAGAATCGTCGCGAGGAGATCAATTTTCTCCTGTCCACGTGGCCCGAGCTTTTTTCGGAAGCTGCAAGATCGAACCGGAAGAACTTTTCTTAGATCACGAGTAGCACGGAGCTTCTATGAACCAGGTTCAATCAATCATCCTTATGATAGTGCCGCTGATGTTCTCCATAATTCTCCACGAGGTTTCCCACGGCTGGGTAGCCGAAAAACTCGGAGACCCTACAGCCAGGTTGATGGGCCGACTCACGCTCAACCCAATTCCACACATAGACCTGGTCGGCACGATTCTCATTCCGGGAATTCTGCTGCTCGCCCACACGCCATTTTTGTTCGGCTGGGCAAAACCTGTGCCGGTCAATTTCGGAAATTTGCGGGGCGGACGAAGGGACATGGCGCTGGTTGCTCTTGCGG
Source organism: Deltaproteobacteria bacterium (assembly GCA_021793275.1). Classification (GTDB taxonomy): domain Bacteria; phylum Desulfobacterota; class Syntrophobacteria; order Syntrophobacterales; family Syntrophobacteraceae; genus SbD1. The sequence goes on from JAJYTC010000131.1 coordinate 4,715, forward strand.
GCCCCGTTACCAATTTGTTGCTCGCAGTGCTGAGTGCGATTGTTTATCACCTGACTTCGGGCGCAGGTACTACGGGCGTCTCGGGGGCCGTCGTCCTGCCGATCCACGCGATGGCCTACTACGCGGTACTGTTAAACCTTGTCCTCATGGTGTTCAACCTGTTGCCCATCCTTCCGCTCGACGGGGGCAGGATAGCGGTAGGACTGCTGCCAGAAAGCATCGCAATCCCCCTGCAGCGCACCGAAAGATGGGGAATGCTCATCGTGCTGCTGTTCATCGTATCGGATTTGTGGAAATATGTGGTGGCTCCGGTTATATATGTGTTTTTACGAATTTTGGGCATGAAAATTTGACAAACCGCAAGGAATTGAAGGAGACAAGGCCGGTTATGGCGGAGTTCGATGATTTGTCAGGTGCAGGTAAGAAGAAAAGGGTCCTCAGCGGCATGCGCCCGACCGGGCGCCTTCATCTGGGCAACCTTCACGGCGCCCTGGAAAACTGGGTGAAGCTTCAAGACCAATACGAATGTTTTTACTTTGTCGCCGACTGGCACGCCCTTACCACCGACTACGCCTCTCCGGGAGACATACGCGAAAACATGCGGGAAATGGTTCTCGACTGGTTAAGCGCGGGCCTCGACCCGGAGCGCTCGACGATATTCGTCCAGTCGGACATAAAGGAGCACGCCGAGCTCTATCTTCTGCTCGGAATGATAACCCCGCTGGCATGGCTGGAGCGCAATCCCACCTACAAGGAGCAACAGCAGCAACTGGATCAGAAGGACCTGGGGACCTACGGCTTTCTAGGCTATCCGGTGCTCCAGGCGGCAGACATAATCATTTACCGCGCTCACGGCGTGCCCGTGGGCAAGGACCAGCTCCCCCACGTCGAGCTGACCAGGGAAATCGCCCGCAGGTTCAACTACTTATATAAATCCGAAATATTCCCCGTTCCCGACGGCCTGCTGACGGATTCGCCCGTACTTCCCGGTCTCGATGGAAGAAAGATGAGCAAGAGCTATGGGAATTGCATCTTCATAACCGACTCCGAAAAGGAGATAGCGGAAAAAATATTGAGGATGATGACAGATCCGCAAAGGGTCAGGCGCCATGACCCCGGAGATCCGGAGCTTTCCCCTGTTTTCGCGTACCACAAGCTCTATTCATCGCCTTCCGAGATTGAGGAGATCGCCCACGGGTGCCGCACCGCAGCCATCGGTTGCGTTGATTGTAAAAAGATACTCATACGCAACGTCGTATCGCGGCTCGCTCCTATTCGTGAGAGGCGCCTCAAGCTCGAAAGCGACAGCAACGTACTCAAGGAAGTTATAGCCGAGGGCAACGCCAGGGCCGCTCGCGAGGCATCGGACCACATCGACCTTGTCCGCCGGGCCATTGGCATCTAAACGGGCGAGAGAGGATTTAGACTCGATGCCGGAGCAGCAGGCCGCCGGCCTAATGCGGCTTCAAAAATTCCTTGCGCAGGCTGGAGTAGCATCGAGACGCGCCGCCGAGCAATTGATCAGGCAGGGCCGGGTGGAAGTGAACGGTCGGCCGGCTGAACTCGGCTCAAGCGTCGATCCTTCGAAAGACCATGTTTTCGTGGACGGAAAGGCCATCGCTGTCAGGTCCAACCGGGTGCTTATCGCTTTCAACAAGCCCGCCGGTTGTGTAACTACCGCATCCGACCCTCAGGGCCGCAAGACCGTGATGGATTTTTTTCCCGATCTCGCAACGCGTATTTTTCCTGTGGGCAGGCTGGACTATGACGCCGAAGGCCTCCTTTTGCTTACCAACGATGGAGAACTGGCCAATCGGCTGCTTCATCCCCGGTATGGAATATCCAAGGTCTACGATGTAAAAATTAAGGGACATCCTGACAAAAAAGCGCTAGAAGAACTTCGGAGCGGGGTGCGAATCGAGGAGGGCGTGACCGCCCCGGCCGAAGTCGAGCTGATTCGGCTGCTTCCCGGCTCGGCCTGGCTCAGGATCACTCTACACCAGGGTTGGAACCGCCAGATCAAGCGCATGGGACTCGCGGTCGGATATCCGGTCTTGAAGATCAGGCGCATTGCATACGGACCGATCAGCCTTGGGAGATTGCCGACGGGCGGGCATCGGGCGCTCAGCCCGGATGAAATCCGGAAAATCTACGAGGAAGCCAAACTTTAACTGGAGTGATGCCGAAGATGAATTCGAGGCGGGGTTATCCTTATGGATCTGCCGGTCCCTTTTACAGCGGTCGAAGGGAGAGAGAAAAAAAACCTCGGCCGTCGGGACACGGGCGCGCTATTCTCCTTTCTGTCGTCGTCGTGGCGCTGCTGGGCGCAGGCTTGTTTTTTTATATCGCCAGGGGAAAAATCTTTCCAACCAAACTCATAGCCGTCAGTTTCCAGCATAACGGCCAGGAAATGCTCCTGCTTCCCGGCTCGCAGGTTGTCGTCAATCCAAGGGATACTCTTCAACTCACAGCCGTTAAAACCAACGGGTGGCTGTCCTGGGGGATCAGGGTGGTATCCCCCGACGTGGAGGTAAGACCCCTTATGACAAGCCCCGGCGAGGTCATACGGGATCTTTTTCCCGGAGAATCGTTCGAAAAACCCAAAACCATGGCGTTCACCGTATTGCTCTGGAACCAGCCGATAGGAAATGTCTCCTTCCTTGTCCAACTCGATTACAAGGACTGGCTTAACAAGGCCAACGCCACTCCCGACCTGGATCTCAGAATCGAATACCTGCAAAAAGCGCTTCAGGACAACCCCTCTAATATACTGATCAAGACTCAGCTTGCCGGACTTTATTTCGACATCAAACACTATAGGGAAGCCGAAAAGCTATATAAAGAAATAAACCAGTCGGGGCAATCCAAGGACATTACCGAAAAGCTTCTTCTCATCTACCAGGCTATGAACAAACCCGACCAGGCGCTCCAGACCTACCTCGCCCTAATGAGAATGACCGGCGACCAGCAAACGTTCGCCGATTTTCTGGCCTATTTGAGGAGAGAAAAGAGCACAGGCAAGGCCCAGATGTATCTCGAAAGGCACGTGCGTGACATTCCGGCTGCTTTCCGCTCCCAGGTCCTGGTGGAAATCGCCGAACTGGCCAGCGCCCGCAAGGACTGGAAAGGCGCCGCCTGGGCCTGGCAAAGCGCCGAAAGAGCCGGCGTGAGGAACTCCAACGTCCAATACAACCTGGCCGTAACGCTCATGCAGGCCGGCAAGACGGATGCGGCTGTCCAAGCATTTCAAAAGTACCTGCAGTCGAACCCGAACGACATGAAGACCTGGGCACTGGTTGCGAACCTCTGCGTTAAAGAAGGCAAATTAGCCAAGGCCGAATCCATTTATCGGTCGATGGTCCAAAAGAACCCTCGCAACAAGCAGGCGCTCATCAGCCTTGTAGCTCTGGCGCAGAAAACGAACGACCAGGCGGGAGAAATCAACGCCTATGAAAAGCTTCTCCGCCTCGACCCCAATAACCGCGAATACCTGTTCAACGTCTCGATGCTCTATATCGGTCAGGGGAAATACAACAAGGCGCTTCCCCATCTGAAGCTCCTCGCCTCCATGGCCCCTCAGAACGTTCAATACCTGAAGCAGTTGCTCGTTGTTGACCAGAAGTTAAATGACGCCAAAGGCGCAAACCGGGTTCGCCTCCAGCTTGCAAGTGTAAATCCGGGCGACACGGCCAACCTCGACGCCATCTACAGCTCTTTTGCTCAAAAGAAAGACTACAAAGGCATGCAGGCCTTTTTCAGCGGCATAGCCGCTCGAAACCCGAATTTGGTCAACGTGCACAAATATCTTCTCGCAGCCGACACAAAGCTTGGAAACAAGAAAGCCGCCCTGTACGAACTCGGGCAGTTGATCCGGCTCCAGCCGAGGAATATCGAATACCGCCGTCTTGCGGCTTACCTCTACGAGCAGGAAGGAAATTACGCCGCGGCCTCCACGCAACTCCAGGCGATACTCAAGATGGATTTCAAGGATAAGCAGGCGCAGCAGGATTACGAAAGAGTCAAGCTCGAGCAATTAGAGCACGGAACGTTGAAAGTCGGGCGGAAGCCGCCCGCAGCAAAAAGCGCTAAAGCCAAAGCCCGTATCGTGCGGCCCAAGACCGCTGCAAAGCCTCAGAAGCGGTCGAGCAAAAATTCGAAAAGTCGCGCTGAAAGCCGCCACCGCGCTGTATCGAACAAGTGAAGCCGACCGCGGAACGGGCCGAGATCGATTAGAAAACAACAATCCCGCGCCGTGTCCTGTAGAGGCGTTCTTTTGCCGGGAGGCGCGGCACTGTTTGCGTTGTGCGGGTCCTTTTCCCGCCGAGATGCCCAGCCGCGAACTTAGCAGCCGATCCATAGCGTTGGCCCGGAGGCCGGCTCAATGCCGCCGATTTATAGCAAGTCGGGTTCAAGATGCGTCAAAGCGATGGGTTCCACTGCGTTTCGCCCATCCTACTCGCTACTCGCTGTTTTACGCTGAAAATACTGCGCTTTTTTATTTTTCTATTTCCATATCAGCTTGATTTATTTGATATTTCAGGATTTAGGGGTCAAAAATAACAGCCAATAACAGCGTTGAATAACAGCCAGGTAATGAGCGGTAACAGCAGTGAACAGTGATAACTGCAGTGAAGAGTGAAGAGCGAGCCGGCAATGCGTATCGTTGCGGTGGTGGACACGATAATGCCCAGCCCGTTAGGAAGTTTCCGGATGGAGGCTGGTTGGTAGAAAGACGGAGCGGTTCTCTATTCCATTTTCAAAGAGCGCGATTGACGAGTGAGGCGGAGGGTAGGCCTGTCCTTCTATTCCGCTTGAATCCACAAAGCTTATACTACTAAGGTTTTTCGAGCCGCAAAGCGGCAACGAGAAGCGGAAACGAGAAGCGGCAATAGAAACGGCAACCAGAAAAGGAAAAAACAGGCGCTTCGCGAAGGCAAAAGTTAAAAGTTAAAAGGCAGGAGTAAAAAAGCGACCGGTGTTACCATCCTTAAATTAGCGGCTTTAGGTTTATTTTCGTTCGAACCTCATCCCAGGACGTGGCGGCGGCGCTGGATTGCGGCCCAATCCCGCTACGAGCGGGACTGTCGGAATGACGACGTGTGAAGAGGTCAACTACAAACGCAACTCTGGAAGCGGCCTTGATTGGCGGGCCGGTAGTCGGCGGCTACGCGCCGATATGGGGAATTGCCTATTTTTCGGGATTGAGTATTGCGTTAAGAGCGTGGATCAGATATAAAAAGGCACAGTCTCGCGGTGTGGCCGCGAGCATGCGGGCGGGTAACTCAGCGGTGAGAGTGCCATCCTCACACGGTGGAAGTCGGAGGTTCAAATCCTCTCCCGCCTATCGGAAAAATCAAGGGGTTAGCTCATAGCGGGCTAACCCTTTGTTGCTTTTGGCGCCCGAAACGCGCCAACCGGCTCCCCAAAGGAGCGGCCCCTTCCGATACTCTCCAGGTTCGATCACATCAACTGGAAAGATCAAAAACGCTCCAGGCGCATATTGCGCCTGGAGTGGGTGGCTGGTTTAGACGGGGAGATTGACGACGGGAACTTTCTTTATGGTCCAGTTATCGGTATTGGGATCGTATACCGAATTGACGAAGCACTTCCAGTTCGGCTCGTCCATATCGGGATAGTCGGCGCGGAAACAATAGCCCGGCCAACGGGTCTCTTCACGGAAAAGAACGTGCCGCAGATGGCTTTCCGCGATCCAGAGGCGATGGGTGTTTTCCCAGGCGCGCAGGAGTTCGTGGAGATCGGCCGCGGCAAGTTTCGCCGAGTCTTCCTTCAGCATGCCGAGCAGTTCGAGCCCTCTTTCAAGCAGTGCCCTGTTGGTGGTAAACTGCGCGGAGACGCCGCCCACATATTCGTCCATGATCTTTTGCAGGCGGAACATGAACATCTTGGGCTTGATGTAGGCCGGGTTGACTTCCGGATCGCTCGAATACTTGACGTTCTGTTCGTAGAGATCCATCGGGGCCAGGATCGTTTTTTTCATTTCCTCGACCTTTGCCGTCTCGACATTAGGCATGGTGTTGTTTTCGAGGATGAAGGCGATGGCCCCCTTGGCGGCGATACGGCCTTCGGCATGGGAACCGGAGGAGAACTTATGGCTGGATGCGCCCGAGCCGTCGCCTGCGGTGAAAAGACCCTTCACGGTGGTCATGTGATTGTACAAACCGATCTGTTCCCAGTGCTTTTTGTATTCGTCAGGCATAACATCGGAGGGACCGCATACCCACGCGCCGGAAGCTCCCGAATGGGAACCGATGAAGTAAGGTTCGGCCGCGGCGATCTCGGAGGACTTCTCTTCGGGCTGGATGTTCATGCCGGCCCAGAGCAGGGACTGGCTGATGGTCATGTCGAGGAAGTCTTCCCAGGCCTCGCTTTCCAGTTCCTTCATTTTTTTCTTGAAAGCCTTCGGATCGTCTTTGTACTGAGCCGCCAGGTTGGCTATCGCCTCTTCCGTTCTGATATAGAGCGGGCCTTTGCCAGCCATGATGTCTTCCATGCCGAGCCAGTTCCGAAGGTTTGCCGGAATGGGTTTGGCCAGACCGTAGGGCGCCCACTTCGTAAGTTCGTCGGCGCGGGTGACCATGTATTCTTCGCCCAGCGCGTTGGTCGCGCGCGCCTTGAACAGCAGGAACCAAGCGCCGACCGGGCCGTAGCCGTCCTTGAAGCGTATCGGAATGAAGCGAACTTCCTGGCAGGTCATCTCCGCGCCGGCTTTGATGGTGAAATAAGCCGTCGAACCGGCGTTCCACGGGGGATACCACGCGCGTCCGAGACCCTCTCCGACCGAACGGGGACGGAAAACGTTAACGGCGCCGCCCATGCATGCCATGGTGGCCTTGGCCTTGAATACGTAGAACTTGTTTTCGCGAACGCTAAAGCCTACTGCGCCTGCGACGCGGTCACCGTCCATGAGGGGTTCTACGATGAAGACACGTTCAAAAAGCCGGCCGTTGTCGCCCAGGGAGGCCAGAGCGTTCTTGGCAGCTTCGGCAACGATGACCTTGAAGGATTCACCGTTGATCATGACCTGCCAGCGGCCCTCGTGAACGTACTTGCCGTTATCGTCTTTCCAGATCGGCAGACCCCATTTCTCGAAAAGATGAACCGAGGAGTCGACGTGACGGGCAATATCGTAGACCAGATCTTCGCGGGAGATGCCCATGAGGTCCTGGCGTACATACTTCACGTAATCTTCCAGGGTGTTGTCACCGGCGGCCCAGCCAATGTACTGGTTGATGGCCGAAAGACCCATCGCAACCGCGCCGGAACGATCCATGGCGGCCTTGTCCACAACCGTGACCTTCAGTCCGTGCTTTTTTGCCCAGTAAGCAGCTTCGAAAGTTGCGCCGCAAGCCGACATCCCGCCGCCAATTATTAAAAGATCGGTTTCGACCGTTACGGTTTCAAAATTTGGCATATCTCTATCCTCCTTAATAGCAAGCGATTATTACTTGAGGGTGGGTATTGCCGAAGCCCCTAAAGAAGCCGGTTCCGTGCACAGTACCTGGGACTTGAGGTCGTCGGATCCGGTCTCAAAGCCGGCAAGCGGTTCGACTTTGCCTTCCTGGGTCGTCCTGATAGGAAATTTGAATCGCTTTACCTGGCCGTTGCGGAATTTAACCGTCCACATAATGTCCTGGGACCCGCGCAGAGGAACAACCGAGGCTCCCATCGGGACAAAATCCGCATAGGGACGTACGTCAATGGCTTGCTGAGGACAAATCTTCACACAGTTGTAGCATTCCCAGCACATGTCGGTGGCCCTGTTGTATCCCTTCATTTTTTCCTTGTCGAGAACCATGAGATCGTTGGGGCAAATGTGCATGCAAGCAGTTTTGTCCTGCCCTTTGCAGCCGTCGCATTTCTCAAGAATCACGTAACTTGGCATAATCTATCTCCTGCAAGGTTTTCTCAAAAAACTCTATTTCAACAAATTCCCTATATCATCGCGAGGTCCCGCACCTCCCTCCTGCGGCGCCTGCCCGCCGGGGTAAAATGACCTCATGGGCCGTACACCGGCAGCCCGGCCCTTCGGCTACGCGTCCGGCTACCTCTTTGTCCCTGCCGGAAGCTCCCCTTGAATCGGTAATTTCATTTCCGCCATAGATAGAGAGCAGGTCTTCGGCGATCCAGTCAATGAGGTCTTCTTCACTCGGGCCCCCAAAAGTGGAGGTATCCTCGACGGTGAGATCTTCGAATCGGGCGGTGGGTTTGGCTTCCGAGTGAAAAGAGTCGGCCTTGGCTCCATCGGCTTTCATGTTTTGGTCCCTTCCCTTTTGAAGTCGGTTGTCCGTCAATTGGATTATATGATTAATGCACTACTGAATTCGCCGCAAACGATTATTTTCGAACGATATGATCTGAATTTTGGATAACAGGGGGCTGCGGACGGAAATTCGGCAACTCAGGTTCATTTTCGTTCAAACCGCGTCCGAGGACGTGGCGGCTTTGCCGGGTTCCGGCGCAATCCCGCCAAGAGCGTATAGTCGTCAACTTAGCAGCCTGATACACACTTTTAGCCCGAGACCCCGATTCTCGGTATTCTTCGTCTTCCTTTATCGTGGATGCATTATTTTAACCACGAAGCGCGCGAAGAATCACGAAGCAAGATCAGAAGAAATGAAGACCCGGAAGGTGTTTAACCTTACAACAACGGTTCATGGATTGATGGAATAATTAAATGTCGGTGAATTAACCGGTTCACACCGCAGATGGACGCAAATGGACGCAAATTTAAAGAATGGTGCTTCTCTTTACTTGG
>JAJYTC010000132.1 GCA_021793275.1 Deltaproteobacteria bacterium
CAGTTCTTTGGCGGGGCATACAGCAACTCGAACCCGCCGTCGCAATGTACGTTTTCCTGCTCCCACACCTCAAACATGGCCCATGACAATGGGGGCATGTGTGGGTAATTGTAAGGTTTGAATCGCCCCTGCCAGGTCCTCGGCCGTCAAAAGAGGGTATTGCCTGCCGGAGAGCACCAGCATTTCATTTCTTGCCAGATCCACCCCTATCAATGTGATTGCAGGATTGGCGTTTATTAAAGGAATGGCAAATTGAGGCGGGGCTGCCGCCATATCGAAGACAATCACATCCGGCCGGGCAGCCTCCGGCTCCTCTGCGATGCCCGGCAGCGGTTCTTCGAAAACTTGCACGTCAAGCGCCGGATTCTGCTGCAGGGAAGCCCCGATTGCCGAAATCACCAACCGGCTTCCGTAAATGCCGACTTTTCGCCTCCCTCTCGCGTGCTCATCCATGTGCCATTCTTTCAGCATGAAAGATTTTTGTCGGCGCAGGCTACCATGAGCTTTTTTTCGGCACAATGTACCCCGGGTATAGTTTTGAGATGGTCAGGGCGGGAAAAAGTACAGCCGAGAACTATCGGCAGTCTGTACTTTCGACTGTACCTGGAGGAGTAGTCGGTTTTTTAAAATATGATCAGCGTAGAGAGACTGTTTAGACGACATCCCTCAAATCGAGAGGAGAGTTTTGTTAAGTTCTGCTTTTCAGGCGGTCATAACGTTGGGAGGTTTTATTTCCCGCAGTCGCGACCTCAGGGGCCGCTCTCAGCATGCTCCTGGCCACTTACATCCTCGGTCCGACCTGCTGGCGATCCAGCCCCTGGCAGCTCCGTGCGGCAGCATCATGAAAACAGGGGTGAAATCGAGATGTGTGATCAACGATTTCGGGTACTTACCGGAAAATGCGCCAGACTTCCCCCCATAAAATGAGTGACTTGGGTCGGTGAGGCCCCATTTCGAGGGGAAAGCTGGTCCACACGGGCAACCATCAGATCAACATCATCGAATGGGTTACCGCTCCGGGAAAGCTCGACCATTTCACGTGAAAAAGGGGTGAAGGACAGGCCGAACTTCTCGAACATCTCGTCCTGCCACTGCTCGACCAAGCTGCCGGGGGCGACGATCAGCACTTGCTGCGCATCCGCACGCATAATCAGTTCACGGATAAAAAGCCCTGCCATGACGGTCTTGCCTGCCCCAGGATCATCCGCCAGCAAATACCGTAGGGGCTGACGGGGCAGCATAGACTCGTAAACTGCGGTGATCTGGTGGGGCAGCGGCTCGACGTTGGAGGTGTGGACCGCCATCATCGGATCGAACAGGTGGGCAAGGTTTATCCGGTAACCTTCGACGGCCAGCTTGAAATCATCGCCGGGAGCATCGAAGCCCCAAGGACGACCGGCTTCGGCAAGAGAAAGGTTGGTTTCATCCGAGCGAAACAGCATCCGTTCCAGCAGGCAACCGTCCGGTGTCTTGTAATAAACGGTAACGGCGTCGTCACCGACGAGTTCGGTCGTGACGATGCGGACCACGTGGCCCGGTTCTATTGCCGGTACAGGTTTCGGCTTCTGGTTGTCATTTGGGGGGGCTTCTTGACATAAAAACCTCCAGGGTTCAATGAATTCTGCGCTGTGTAGAAATGATCTCCAGGATGCAGGACGATTTCTGCCCCATCATTTCCGATGAATTCATCGTCCCCGGGGCCCTTCGATTCACGGTACAGGTCGTACCCGCCCCCGCTGATCCCCGCAAATGCATAGAGCGCGATTCCTGTTGTAGGGCTTTCGAGCTTGTACTGTTTGTGGTCGATTAAGATGGGCACTTCTTTATCGTGGTCCTTTTCCTTGTTCATAACCTAACCCCTTTTTGATTAATGATGATTGTTCGGGACACCGTCGGCCCTTGCCGGTTCCGTCCTTAATTCTCCTATGCCGGTGAAAGGAATAAATTTGCACGAGCGGGCCCAAAAAAAGTATTCTCATCGGCATATCCACTCAGAGGAGTGAAAATGGACAAAGAAAAGAAGCAGCTTATCCAGGATGCGGATTGGACGCGCATCACCCTTGAGCTCAATAGATATGCGAGGAGTCTCGCCTACCGAAAAAGGTGGCGCTCGGGGAACAGAAACATGCTCGCCGAAGGGAAGAGTCCCGAAGACATTGTCCAGGAATCAATCCGAAAGTTCTTTGATGAAACTCGAAATTGGAATCCGCAATAAGTGGAGCTTCTCGGGTTCATCAAAGGCATCGTAAGGAGCTCAATCAGCCACCTTGCAGATGGTGAAGATAATCGGGCGGTGATGCCGCAAAGCCTGAAAACCGAGAACGGCGATAAGGCCGACCCGATCCAGGTTGAGTCATGCACTCCTGAGCAGAGTTTAATCCAGAAGGAGGATCAGCAAATTCTTCTGGATCTCTATGAGAGGGTGCTCAAGCGAGTCGAAGGGAATCAGGAGCTCGAGAGTCTCGCTGTGTGCATGATGGAAGGCATTCATGAACCTAAAGAAATGGAAGAAATCACTCAGATCCCGATAAAGAGAATCTATCAGCTTAGACGGTAGATCAAGAATGTCATAGATGCCGTCATATCGGAAATGAGCGGTGTCTACCAAAAAGGACTTTAGTGATGGAAAAGAAGCTCGAGGATGCCCGCGTTTTTTTCGACAGCTTGGAGAAGTTCCTGGCGCATACCGCGGATCAGTCCACCGAGGAACTTGAACTTGAACTTCAGGAGGAAGGCGTCGATACCCATGGGCTGGTAAGCCGGGTAAAATCGATTGTTCATGAGAAGCTGAATGAAGCGCGTCTCCATTGGCAGAAAGAAGCGGAAGAGGAAAGAAGGAGTGCTCTTGCCGGTCTTGCTGCAACTGCCGGTAAGGCCTGGAATGCGCTGTCGCGAGCGGAGATTCTTGCTCGTATTCAGGAGCTAATCGGTTCCCACGGACAGGAACTCTCGCTCGAATACCGTAACCTCGAAGCTATGACTGAAGATGATCTGAGCAACACGCTCATTGAGCTTGAAGCACTCGTTGCAGCGGCATCAGAAAATGACCAAGCCGGAGAGTAAACAGCCACTCATGGACCCAATCAAAGCCGCTCGATCCATTATTGAACAGTTGGATATTCGAAGCCCGTCAGAAATCGAGGTTGAAGCGATCGCCGCGAACAGAAAGGCATATGTCCGTGAGGATGTGATTTTCGGTGCCGAAGCCAAGCTGTCGCGCGTGGGGAATAAGGCCTTCATTACAGTTTCATCGACAACAACCAGTCTGGGAAGAAAGCGGTTCAGCATAGGCCACGAACTCGGCCACTTCGAGCTGCACAAGAACTCTCCGGTCGCGTATTGCACCGCAGCCGACCTGGACGACTGGCATTCCCAGAAGCGAAAGGAAACCGAAGCAAATCAGTTCAGCGCCGAACTGCTCATGCCAGAGCCTCTCTTTCGGCCGAGATGCCTTGCCACGCCCGGCCTGGCTCTCCTGAAATCTCTCAGTGACGATTTCAAGACTTCAATGACGGCGACGGCCATTCAGTACATCCGCTTTACTCTGGAGCCTTGCGCCCTGGTCTTCTGCTGTGACGGCAAGATCCGGTGGATCAAGAAGAACCGTGACTTTACCTATTACCTCAAGGGCTTAGGAGAACCGGTGGACGGCTATTCGTATGCTTACGATGCCTTTGCCGGGCGCCTCACCTCCTGCGATGAAGGATCAGTTCCTGCATCAGCGTGGCTAAAGAATCGAAAATTCGATTCCGATGCGGAGATCAAGGAATCCACCCAGTTTATCCCCTCTTGCAATGCGACTCTCAGCCTGCTTTGGGTGAACGAGGAGATTTGAGGCGAGGCGAATAAGGCGCTGATTACAATGTTTATAGTCAACATATTGAATTTGCGAGGTTATACGCTTGTCCTGGTTTTTGCCCCGCTGCTACTTACAGGCCTAAAAATACGATCAGGATTCAATCTCGTCTTCCAGGGGGCCGATCCAGCTTCATTTGGACCTCATTTGTTAGAGTTTGGTGGCTGGCTTTCGAAGATTCATTGCGAATTAAAGCTTCAGAGCTCCATGTCTCGGAAAGTATACTTCTTGGAACATCGCCGTTGACGTGTCTCTTGTTATGTCCCATAACTACGTTCTTACATGGTCTTGGGAATTATGGAACATTAAGAAGGGGCGAGGATGGCAATTATCGGTATGCGATGCAATACACACCTGATTTTGACCTTCTGCCCCTTCGGGTGTGCTGTTTCTCGCTCGGTTGCAACATGCCCGCAGCCCTAATTCCTCCCCCCGGAACTGATTTTGATAGCTTTTTGAGAATCCGTTTCCGGGATTCTACGCGCTCTAACCGCCGAAATTTCCCAAGCTAATGCAATCCGGGCAATCCTGTTCCGCTGAAACCTACTTCTGAAATTGTTGAAATTGACTTCTGAAACCGACACCGAGATCGCTTGATTTTTCGTCAGAATAGTGTATGCAAGTTTCTGACAGAGGATTGGAGCCAATGGATATCAAGTCTGAAATTCGAGATCGGATGGCAGCGCAGGCCCCTTTCGGCGTCTGGACACCGTCAGACTTTTTAGACCTAGGTTCGCGTGATGCCGTCGACCAAGCACTTTCGCGCATGACCGCGGCTGCGGATATCCGACGAATCACTCGCGGGTTGTACGATCTGCCGCGTCTCAACACGCTGACTGGCAAGCCGACAAATCCTGACCCCGGCCGGGTCATTGACGCGCTCGCTCGGCGGGACCAAGCGCGTATGCTTGTAGACGGTCTGACAGCTGCCAATGACCTCGGGCTCTCCGACGCCGTCCCAGCCAAAATCACCGTGCATACCGACGCACGCCTGCGCCCCCTCAAGCTCGGCGAGCAAATCATCACCTTCAAACCAACCGCTCCCAGTCGGCTATATTGGGCCGGGCGTCCCGGAATGCGCGTCGTCCAGGCGCTGCATTGGCTTCGCGACATGCTGGACAGCGATCGGGACCGGATTGTACGTCGTCTCACTGCTATTCTGGCTGATCCTGATTATGGCGAAGCCATCGCGGGGGATCTCCGAGACGGCCTGACCACCCTTCCGGACTGGATGCAGAGTTTTCTCCGGCCGTTGTTGAATAAATCAAGCCCCAATATTTCTATGGAGGGACGTTCCGGGAACCAAATGGAGACGCGCCCATGAACCCAGCCTTCTCGACTTTCCTTTCAGCCGCAGCCCAGGATCGCCGTGATGCCTTTCTTGGCACCGCACGGCGGTTGGGCACTGCCGAGCAAAACGTCGAAAAAGACTTCTGGGTCTGCTGGACCCTCGACGCACTTTTCAATGATATCGATGCCAGTGGTCCCAGGCTGCTGTTCAAGGGTGGGACATCGCTCTCGAAAGCGTTCGGGCTGATTTCCCGGTTTTCCGAGGACATCGATATTACGATTTTCCGCGACGATCTGGGCCAAGGTGCAAGTGTCGAGGAACTTGAGGCACTGAGCGGCAAAAAGCGACGCGCGCGGCTCGATGCGATCAAGGCGGCAAGCCAGGCTTACGTGTCCGGATCGATGCGCACGCGAATGGTCGCTCAACTTCGTGAAACGATGCAGACCGCCGGCCTGCCATCGACGGCCGCTCGCATCGAGTTGGACCCGGATGATCACGACCAGCAGACCCTGCTAATCTGGTATCCGCAGGTCACGTCAGCCCCCGATGGTTAACATCCGACCCGCGGTGAAAATCGAATCGGGAGCGAAATCCGCGCTCGATCCGAACCACCCAACTGTCATTCGCCCCTATGTCGCCGACGACCTCGTGGATAGGAATCTCAGTGTGGCCAACGTCACTACCGTGGTTGCCGGGCGGACCTTCTGGGACAAGACGGTGATCTTGCATGGCCTGCGACAATGGTTCGCCAAACGAGGCGTGCTACGCGGCGGCGGGCAACGGGTCTCCCGTCACTACTACGACGTCTACCGTCTCCTGGGATCGGATATCGGACGCAGTGCGGCTGGCAATCTTGATTTGGCCATCGACTGCGCGCGTCACGCCCGGATGTTCTTCAACAGCCCCGATCTCAATTTGGCGACAGCGGCCCCCGGTTCCTTCACGCTATCGCCAAATGTTGACATGACCGCTGATCTAACACGCGATTACGCTGCTATGACCGGTATGATCTTCGGCGAAGCCCCGCCATTCAGCGAGATCCTGAAGAGGATCGTTGATTTTGAGGCCGAAGTCAATGCGACGGAAGGGACACGATGACGAAGCCGATAGTGATTGTCATGGTTGAACTGTACGATAAAGGTGCCCGCGTTGAAAGCCTCATATCCTATTAAGACGCTATCGCCACATTTGAGTGATGTACGCCACCGGGCCGAACTGTTCACTGATCTCGCCCCTTACGGACAGCTTTTCGGGTAAATACCTGCATGCGAATGGATGGAAACGATGAGCGAGTTCGCATAATCAACATCCATTGCCGGCGACTTCGCATCGTACGCCGGGTCCCGGAAGCTCGGGGCCGGCAACAGCTCCGGTCAGCCTGGTGCCCCTTCATAGAGTAGCGCCCACCATGGCGATGTTGACCGACTGCCCCAAATGTCGTCGAGTGGCAGAAGTAGCAAGAATGGCAACCGAGTATCTCCGATGCTCGTAGTAGGGTGAATTTTGAAGGGGCTATATTTCGCGTTTAAAGAATGCGTTGCACCGAAATAAAAAAACCGCACCACCTAACGATCTGGCCTATCAATTTTTTGTGTAATTCTTGTGTAATCGTGCCAAGAAAAAGGGTGCAAAATGCAGAAAAACCGGGAAGAGTTGAACGGGTTGGAAACGCCTTCAATATGCATGGAATCTATGTTTCAAGATAATGAGAGAGTGTTCTGGAACAGTCAACAGGAATACTGAAAATCCTCGTGTCTCTCCCTCGCCGCCAGAAATTCCGGGCACTCATTCTTCTTTAAAAGAGCGCTCGGAATATCGGCAGCCAAAGGCAGGCTTTCTCGGCAAATCAGTTGCTTTGACCCGGTCAGGTAGGGAGAGGAGAGTTGGGCGTCTGCTGACGGGTAGAGGCTGCTTGATTGTCATTGCCTTGTCAGCAGGGTTGTTGTTTGCAACGGTGGCTTTGGCCTGGCGGATCTGATATGGACAACCCGGTGGACAACCTTTGCCGTGTATCCGGATGTATCTGGAATCCGCCGATGCAGGTTTGAAGCCGCAAAAACATTGGGGGGGTGCCTCTGATGAATCGGCCTTTCACGTCGATAAAACCGGTCAAAGCCCAAAGGCCAACTTCAATCTAACCAGCCATCAATCGAAATTCGGATTTTGTTGAAAAAAGTGATTGATCTATAACACTGACCTCGTTGTATGTATCAATCCAATACGTCAACAGCCAGTTCCTGTGAAAAACGTGGAAGGGTACAATCGAGAGGAGTAACGGACAAAAGGGCAGACCGATGAGGTAGATTTGATGGAAACAACGAGAGCAAAATTGACCAGAAAGTTTTTCATGGGACTCCCTGAAGGTGTTTTCATCCTGAGCAACATTGGGGAAGCACCAGGGCAACCAACATATTTCGAGCCCGTCTTTTCCGAATCTGAGAGAGCGGAGCAATGGAAGAGAATCGTATTGCGGGGTTGCAGCGATCGGTTGTGTTCCGTGTTCAAAACTGAAGAAGAAGCGATGGTTTACTTAAATTCATCCAATACCCCGCTACCCAAGCCGCCGAGGCGACCGGGACCGATGCTCAAAGAATAAACTAGTCGGGAAAAACAATGGAAAGAAATTGTTTCCCGTGGCAACAACAATCGACTATGCTGGGTATTTAAGAACGAGGAAGAGGTAACGGCCTATCTGCGTTCGATCTACAAAGAACCCCCCCATCTGAACCGCCAAATCGACCTGAACCGCACCTTAAGATCATGGATTAGCCCCAGATGCCGCTGAAGGGTGATTTGCAAAATGTGCGGAGAGTACATATTCAGATGCATATTTTCCGGCATCTATCGACTCCAGAAAGGAGCCAGAAACGGGCGAGTCTCAAATGCGCCATCCTAATCCGCATTATTTTCATGAGGCAGTGCCTCCAAGAATACTATCGAAAGTTGGGCGGCGGGGAATTGTTTTCAGAACTCGAGTGAGAATTTTGCCCGTGGCTGGGCGGAAACTCCGGAAACGGCGGGCGGAACCGTCGGAATACGCATCAAGAGCGATGAACACAATTGGAACTTCTAAAAAAAGGAGTTGCAAGCGCCAGAAAGCGGACTGTGGGCGGCCGTACCCCCGAAATGAAAGCCAATGGTTAGATTGGGGCGGCAAGGAATATCAAGCCTACAATGGTTTGTCTTGACATTGTCGGGCGATATGGATACATTCCAGGCATGGATACACAACGAACAAATAGAACCGAAAAGCTGGATCTGCGGCTCAGCAAGTCGGCCAAACAGACGCTGCAGGCCGCCGCAACGGCCGCGCATAAATCCGTCAGCGAATTCGTGCTTGAGACGGCGTTGAGTGAGGCCGAGGAACGGTTGGCGGATCGGCGCGTCTTTACGCTCAATGATAAACAATGGGAGGCCTTCGTTGCCGCCCTCGACGCCCCGCCACGCCGTCCACCCCGTCTCGAACGGCTGTTCCGCGAAACGTCCGTTTTTGACGCCGAGCCGTGACGGTCCCGCTGCGCATCGAGAAGCTGCGGCGGACCCATGAGGTTGAGGCGTTCACGTGCGGTCAGCCTGAGCTTGACCGCTTCCTCATCCGGCATGCGCTGCAGGCGCAACAAATGAACTCCTCGCAAACCTATGTCGGCCTGAGCGGTCAGACGGTGATCGGGTACTACACAATTGTCGCTGGTGAAGTTCGCCATGCTGATGCGCCCGATCGCGTTATCAAGGGAATGCCGCGCTATCCGATACCGCTTCTCGTCCTGGCGCGACTGGCCGTACATAGCGACTGGCAGCGCCGCGGGATCGGGGCAGGGCTGCTTCTGGATGCGTTGGGGCGCACCCTGCAGGTTGCAGATATGGTCGGCATACGCGCCTTGGCTGTTCATGCGAAAGACGATACCGCAGCGGCTTTCTACCGGCATTTCGGGTTCATTTCATCGCCTACCGACAGCCGGCACCTTTTCATGCTGATCAAGGACATCCGCGCCGCAGCTGGAAATTAATTAACAGCCTAGACCACTGGCGTAGTCAGTGGTGGGGCGCGGGGGTATCCAGCAAGTCTTTATTGGAAGAGCGGTTCGAACAGCCGGGAGGCGTGAAGTCGATCCGCGCGCTTCCCCTGTGCTTCCCAGAGGAAAATCGACGACTGCCTGAATGAGCATAACTAATTGATTTTATTGGAGCCGGCGATGGGATTTGAACCCGCGACCTGCTGATTACGAATCAGCTGCTCTACCCCTGAGCTACGCCGGCCCATGCATTGAAGCCCTTGTATCACAAGCACCTTTGGAAATCAACTTCGCAAAGGTTTCGCATGTGCCAAGCCCGGAGGGAGGGCGCAGTATGCCGGCCTTGTAAAGGGCGATAAACGGGGATTGAGAGGGAAAAAAAGATTGACAATATGCAATTATCTCAATATATAGATTTTTACATGTTCGGTGCCACGCCGGCTTTTGGCCGGCCGGAACCGTTGAATCCCAGTAAATGATGGGCCGCTTATGCCTGAAGAAAATACCTCTCCCCTGCAGATCGATTCCGAACAAATCCAGCGCGCTGCCGATATCCTCAAGACAGTGGCGCACCCTGCAAGGCTCAAAATAATCGACTTTCTCGAACCGGGAGAACAGCCCGTAGCGCAGATATGCAAGTGTCTCAACGCCGCGCAGCCCTTCATTTCACACCACCTGAGCCTGATGAAGGCCAAGGGCATTCTTTCGTCTCGAAGAAACGGCAACCAGGTCTTCTATTCGGTTGCCAATAGAAACGTGATCGAAGTGATCCACTGTGTCCGCAGGCATGGCCGGGGAAATCAAACCTGTACGGGTACGGCAGTGTCCGTGCGGGAATAACTGAATTGGAACCTTCAAGAGTAAACTTGAAACCATATTTCAGGAGGAAGTACGATGTCGAAAGTAACAGCCCTTGAGCAAAACGATCTCAACGCGCAACCTTCAGCCGAACCGGAAAAAGTATCCTGCACATTCATCTGCAGCCGCGATACGCTGGACGGCGCCTATCCAGCCCTCATACTGTCGATAAACTCGAGAAGGCTCGGGATGGAAGCCAATGTTTTTTACACCTTCATGGGAATCAACCTGATTCGCAAGGACGGAATATCCAAGGCCCGGTTCATCCCCGCCGGAACAATGGGGGCAATCCCGGGCATGTCCGCGGTCGCCAGCCGGATGATGCGAAAAAAGATAGACGATGCAGGGATTCCATCACTTGAGGAATTGCTGGAAATAGCCCAACTGGAGGGAGTCAAACTGATTGCCTGCAAAATGACTATCGATATGATGGGCCTGAAACAAGAAGATTTGATTGAGGGAGTTGAAATCCAGACGGCCGAAGAGTATCTGAAACACGCGCGGAACTGCAAGATCAATATGTTTACATAAAAGAACCGAGGGAGGGGAATTTAGGGATTTCAAGATCCCTAAATTCCCTGAATGGCTCAATGGGTCAAACCCTCATTGCCCCCCATTTTCCTGTTCCGCTCTACGAGACGAGATAGCCTGTGCAACCTGTTCGTGCATGGGGCAGTCGGCGATCGCCTGCGTCTTCTCTCCCATTTCCTGCTTCGTTCTGAATATCCAGGAACTCGAGTCTGAAAAACAGTAGATCGCCAGTTCACATTCTTTACATCGTTCCATTCGAATTATCCTTCAGGCTCAAAAACTCCCGGGTGCAGGTTTTCACCGCTTCGGGAAATTCCTGCCGAAACATCCGGCCGCCGCGGCGAAACCCTAATCTTCACGCTGCGGTGCAGCTTCAGCGGATATCTTCCTCACATACTCCTCCCACTCGAACGGGAGCAAGTACTTTTTGCGGCTGTTGCACTCCCTGCACGCAGGAACGACATTGCCCCGGGAGGATTTCCCCCCGCGTATGAGCGCAACTATATGATCCATAGTCAGCTCGGCGGGGGGTATTTTCCTGTGGCAATAGTAACATACGCCCCTGGCGATTTGGCGCTTCCACCACTGCGACCCGCGAAGCCGCGCCGCTTTTTCCTTTTCCTTCCGGAGCAACTCCGGCGGGACGCTGACGATGAACGGACGGCTTTCAGTCTCCATGGGCGATTTCAACCTTCTTTCCCGAACACTTTCCGCTTTACTTGTCGGCGGGCTTTATGGCCACATAGAAAGTGGTGCCGCCACGTTCAACGAGCAGAAGCAAAGGCTCGCCTTTTTTCATTTTTGCGATGGCCTTTTTCCAATCCTGGATATTTTCGACCTTCTGCCGGTTAACCCGCTTTATCACATCTCCCGTGCGCAGCATGGCATCCGCCGCCGCAGAGCCCGGTTTAACCTTCGTAATGATGACCCCTGTTTCTCCCGCGCTCAAGCCGAATGTCTGAGCAAGCTCGGGCGTAAGGTTTTGAACCGTTATACCCCAGGCGGTTTCAGTTCCCGGTACCAAGGTGCCGGCCTTCGGCAGCTTTGCAGGCAGGGTCCCAAGTTTCACATTTACAGTGATATGCTTACCGTCTCGGATAATCCCGAGGCTGACCGCGGTCCCGGGCTTGATAGCGGCAACCCTGCGCGAAAGCTCGCTGGCATTTTCCACCGTTTTCCCGTCCAGGGTCTTGATGACGTCGCCTCTTTTGACGCCTGCTTTTGCGGCCGGCCCCTGTTGAACGACGTCTGCAACTATCACTCCCTTAGTCGCGCTTATGCCGAAAGACTTCGCCAATTCAGGCGTGATATTCTGGATCATGATCCCGAGCCATCCGCGGATGACCTTCCCGGTCTTCAACTGCCCCAGGATGCTTTTCGCGATATTGATGGGTATGGCGAAACCGATCCCCTGGCCCTGGGCGACGATCGCAGTATTGATCCCGACCACCTGGCCTTGCATATTGAACAGCGGCCCTCCGCTGTTTCCCGGGTTGATCGCCGCGTCGGTCTGAAGAAAATCGTCATAGGGGCCCTCGCCGATTATCCGACCCTTCGCGCTGATTATGCCCGCAGTGACGGTGTTGCCCAGTCCGAAGGGGTTTCCGACGGCAATCACCCAGTCGCCGACACGAATGGCGTCCGAGTTTCCGAGGACTGCCGGGTTGGGCAAGGTGCCCTTAGGGCCCGTTATACGTATCAGGGCCAGGTCAGTCTTGGGGTCCCGTCCGACAACCTTGGCGTCGTATATTTTGCCGTCGAAAGTCTTGACCTTGATCTCATCGGCCTTGGAGATCACGTGGTTGTTGGTGAGGATCAGCCCGTTGTCACTGATCAGAAAACCCGAGCCGAGAGCATGCGTTTCGACCTCTCCTCGGGGAATGTTTCCGAAGAAGTTTTTGAACTGCTCGCCGAAAAACTGCCCGAAGGGCGAATTAGGGCCCCCGAATTGCTGAAGCGGGGCTTGCTTGGTCTTTTCAGTGGTTGAAATGTTGACTACCGAGTTTTCCACCGATTGGACAAGATTGGCGAAGGATGCGGGGGCATCAAAAGGTGCCGTATGGCCACTTGTGCCGGAGAAGAGAAAAATGGACCAGAACAGGACCGCAAGGCAGACTGTTTTGGCTGTGCATGAGCGATTTGCACCATGAATTCGCATGGAGACTCCTTTCAGGATGGTTTCTATTTCCAGACGCTACATTAAGTGTTAAAATTTGTTTTAAGCTTGGTACTTAATACCACGATATGGTTTAAAATCAACCTCTTCCAAAGAGAGAACCAACACGCCGCCATGGAGGCTACATGAACCTGATCGAAGCTTGCGACAAGGCTTGCTGCATTATAGTCCAGGCGCAGGAAATGGATAGACTTTACCGCAAAGGCATTCGCTCACTCGGGGAAGGCAAGCTGCGAAACGCCGTTATGAGCCTCGCGACCGAAGCCATCGGCGACGAGAACCTCTGCCAAGAGGTTTTCACCAGCGACGAGAATGTGGTCAATTTCCTGTGCGGCGTTTGGATTCAGTTCCTGCTGGTCGAAGTGGCGGGGCTCAAGAAGGACAAATTGAAGCATCTTGCCCGCAAAGCCTTCGGGGAAAGCATGGACACCAAGCTGCTCCATTGACGCCCTGGCACTCGAGGCAAAAGCAAGCCGCCATTCAGGGTTTAGGCACTTCATTTCTTTTTCTCTCACGCACGAAATCTTCGACCACTGTCTTTTCAGCAGGCATGCGGCTGAAGAATTCCCTCGTTTCCGCAAAATTATGAAATACGACGCTAAGTGATACAAACTCCCTGTTATGCCTATCCAGGCCGCCGGTTACTTGCAGTATCAGGACATCATCCGGCATGCCCGACAGCACGCCGCG
>JAJYTC010000133.1 GCA_021793275.1 Deltaproteobacteria bacterium
ATCCGATCATAGCCACCTCTTTGGGGTCGATTCCGGCAGCTCGGATTTCTTCAACCTGGTCCATCTTGATGCCGTCGATGTGCTCCATTACCAGCACCGACCGGGTAGTGTAGTCCCAGTGGACCGCGGGGATGTAAATCTCTTTTACGTCTTTGAAATTCTTGGCGAACTTTTCGATGCTTCCGGCTTCGATCTTCATGTCCAGCTCACGCATGATGTTGCGTTCGAACTCCCGGACAATGTTCGTTGCGCCGATCACTCTGCCAATCTCCAGAGCTTTTTCGACCTTGGCCGCCAGAAAATACATCAGGCGCAGGTCTTCCTTTATGCGGCGCTCGATTCCAGGCCGAATGATTTTTACCGCGACCTTTTCGCCTGAAGGGAGCTTTGCCATATGCACCTGGCCAACCGAGGCCGCAGCGATCGGTTTTTCGTCGAATTCGGCGAAGGTTTCGAGCAGGGGCCGTTTCAACTCCCGCTCCATTACCGCCTTCACTTCGTCGAAGGAAACCGGAGGCACCATGTCCTGCAGTTTTTTGAACTCGGATATGTATTCAGAGGGGAAAATGTCGGCGCGCGTGCTCATGAGCTGTCCGAGCTTTATGAAACTCGGTCCCAGCTCCTCCAACGCCATGCGGATGCGGCGGGCGGACGGAAAACCGCCCCTTAGAATCGCCTCTTCCTCCTGGACCCCCGGGCCTGCCTTCCTCCCGTTTAGCACCCTTTCGAGAATGTCTCCAAACCCGTGCTTGGCGAGCACCCTGCTGATTGCGCCAAATCTTCGAAGCCCCTTGAGTCCGCGAATCCCCCTGGAGATTTTCATCAAATTTCCCCGAAAGCCCCTTTTTTCGAGTATAACCCCGCGCCCTTGACGGTCACCCTTTTCCCTTCATGTAAATCATAATACCTGACATTGGCGCGAAATCATAGCCAATCACTAAAAGAAGCTCAAGGCGGGAAGGGGGGGAGCAAAGAGATAAAAAGGCGGCCCCGGGTTCGGCATTGATCCTGAAGCCGACACCCGGAGCAAGGCGATCTCAGCCGTAAAAGACTAAGGATAGGCCCAGTGTCCCGGTATCCATCCCCCATAAGGACCGTAGTGGCCGGGGACCCATACCCTGTGATAATTGTATGGCCCGGGGGGACCGTAGTAGTAAGCCGGCGCCGGCGGAGGGGGAGGGCCATAAGCCGGACCGTAGTACGGGTAGAAAGGCGCGGTGGCGATTGCAGCCGCGGTCCCGATCGCTGCGCCCGCTATGGCGAAAGGAAGCCATAAAGGACCCCAGCCGCAAGCCCGCGCTTTCGTAGGCATGGCAGGCACGATCATTAAAAAAGCGAGCGCGATGGCTACAAATACGATCATCTTTTTCGTCTTCATGCTTTCTTTCCTCCTTAGTGTTTCGTGCTCGATAACGAATCCAAATTTCCGGGGACATCGCGGCTCAATGTTGATTTCACCCGATAAGACGAGGATGCCTCCGAATTAGTCTACTGCCGGCGTGGAAAAATTTGCCTCCATTCGACTATGTTCTAAAGTCTTGCGCCTCGCGGAAAAGAAGCTCCCTTTGGCTTGCCGGGGCCTAAAAGCGCGCGGAATTTTCAAGGATGAACAATCCATGAAAAAAAAGATTGACAGAAGGGATGGTTCTGGTTGAAATAATCAACTAATTCGATGGGAATTATATTTTATCGCGGGGGCTGCTCATGAAACTCTCTACAAAAGTTCGCTATGGCGTTCGTCTCATGCTCGATCTCGCCCTCCACGCCTCAGAGGGACCGGTCGCATTGAAAGATATAGCCGAAAGGGAGGAGATCTCCGAGAAGTATCTCTCTAACCTTGTCCCGCTCCTGAGGAATACGGGGCTGATTCACTCGGTGCGTGGTCCCGGGGGAGGGTATTCATTGGCGAGGCAGCCGCGTGAAATTACGCTGAAAGAAATTGTGCTGGCATTGGAAGGGCCCATCTGTCTGGTCGATTGCATGGAAAAACCCAAGCTTTGCCAACGCTCCGAGCAATGCGTCATGCGCGATATCTGGTCCGAGATAACGTGGGTGATGCGCGAGGCCATGGAGTCGGTTACACTGGAGACGATAGTTAAAAGGAAGGTGTTCAAGCCGACGGCGCTGTCTTACGATATCTGATTTTTTTTTCAGGCAGAGGGGAGATTTAACGATGACAAGTGAAGAAAACAGGGGATGGGGCGCGCAGACCGTGGCCCTTCACGGCGGGCAGGTTGCGGACCCCACAACAGGCGCAAGGGCGGTCCCCATTTATCAGACCACTTCCTACGTATTCAATAGCACGGATCACGCCGCGAATCTTTTTGCCCTCAAAGAACCCGGCAACATCTATTCCAGGATTATGAATCCCACCAACGAAGTCCTGGAAAAGCGAATTGCCATGATCGAGGGCGGGATCGGGGCTCTGGCCGTAGCGAGCGGGCAGGCCGCGGTGACCCTGGCGCTTCTTGCCATTACGCGGCCCGGCGACGAGATCGTTTCCGCCGACAATCTGTACGGCGGAACTTATCAACTCCTCCACCATACTTTCCCCCAGTTGGGCAGAAGGGTAATTTTCGTAAATTCCTCGGAACCCGATGAAATCAAAAAAGCCCTGACTGCATCTACTCGCGTCGTCTATGCGGAAAC
This sequence comes from Deltaproteobacteria bacterium, assembly GCA_021793275.1. GTDB lineage: Bacteria > Desulfobacterota > Syntrophobacteria > Syntrophobacterales > Syntrophobacteraceae > SbD1. The sequence continues at coordinate 2,650 of JAJYTC010000133.1, forward strand.
CATCGGCAATCCCAAGCTGAACGTGCCCGACTTCGATCGGATCGCAAAGATAGCCCATGATGCAGGCGTGCCTTTGGTGGTCGATAACACGGTTGGGGTAGGGCTCGTGCGTCCGTTGGATTTTGGAGCGGATATCGAGGTGCTTTCGGCTACAAAATTTATCGGCGGCCATGGAACTTCGGTCGGCGGGTTGATTGTAGACGGCGGCAAGTTCAACTGGGACAACGGGAATTTTCCCGAGTTCACCGAGCCGGACCCGAGTTATCACGGTCTGAGATTCCGGGAGGCCTTTGGTGACGCAGCGTTCATCGCGAAAACCAGGGTCCACTGGCTCCGCGATGTCGGGCCGGCCATGAGCCCCTTTAACGCCTTTTTGTTTCTCCAGGGCGTCGAGACATTGTTCTTGAGGCAGGAAAGGCACTCTCAAAACGCGATGGAGACGGCCAATTTTCTTAGAAACCACCCGCTCGTCAGTTGGGTCAATTACCCGGGGCTGGAGGATAGCCCGAATCACGCGATTGCAAAAAAGTATCTGAACGGACATTATGGAGCGCTGGTGGGTTTTGGAATAAAAGGCGGACTCGAGGCCGGAAAAAGATTCATCGATTCGGTCGGGCTTTTGTCTCACCTTGCAAACATCGGGGACGCCAAAAGCCTGGTCATTCATCCCGCTTCTACCACGCACCAGCAACTGAGCGCGGAAGAGCAGGAGGCGACGGGCGTCACCCCGGATTACATACGGCTTTCGGTTGGTCTGGAAGATATACGGGACATTGTGAACGACATCGACCAGGCGCTCGAAAAGGCCTGTCGGGGAAAATAAAACGAGGGGACCGCGAATATATGGAAGGCATCGGCATCGTCGAGACCAAGTCGATTACTGTGGCGCCTCCCGGAGGGTTCTTGCTGGAGTGCGGCTATAAGCTCGAAGAGGTAGAGATCGCTTACGAGACCTACGGAGAGCTCAACGGCGAGCGCTCAAACGCTATACTGATCGCCCACGCGCTTTCGGGAGACGCCAACGCGGCCGGTTTCCACCGCGGTGCGCCCAAGCCCGGCTGGTGGGATAAAATGATCGGGCCCGGGAGGGCCTTCGACACGTCAAAATACTTCGTCATATGTTCGAATGTTTTGGGCGGCTGCAAAGGGACGACCGGGCCGGCGAGCATCGATCCCCGCACTGGAAGGCCCTACGGCCTTTCCTTCCCGCTCATATCGATTCATGACATGGTGAATTGCCAGAAGTTGCTCGTGGACCATCTGGGCATAGAGAAGCTTCTTGCCGTGGCGGGAGGGTCGATGGGCGGAATGCAGGTGCTCTCCTGGCTTACCCGGCATCCGGCCCGTGTTCGAAGCGTTATCCCCATCTCGACAGCGATCAGGCACTCGCCTCAGCAGATCGCCTTCAACGAGGTAGGAAGGCAGGCAATAATGGCCGATGCGCACTGGAAGTCGGGAAACTACTATGGCGGGCCGCTTCCCGCCAGGGGATTGTCGGTAGCCAGGATGGTGGGCCACATCACGTATATGAGCGATACATCGATGTGCGATAAATTCGGCCGACAGCGCAAGGATTATCTGAACCCTTGCAAGTTCGACCCCGATTTCGAGGTGGAAGGATACCTTCACTACCATGGCAGTAATTTCGTCAAAAGGTTCGATGCCAACTCTTATCTATTTATCACCAAAGCGATGGACAATTTCGACGCCGCCGATGGCCGGTCCCTGCACGAGCTGCTGAAGGGGTCGAGCGTAAAGGTCCTTGTGATCGCCTTCAAATCCGACTGGCTCTACCCGGCCTACCAGACCAAGGAAATTGTGAGGGCGTGTAAACTTGCCGGTCTGGAGGCCAGCTATTGCGAAATAGAATCCACCTACGGGCACGACGCCTTCCTCCTCGAGATTGAGGAACAAACCCGTCTGGTGACCCATTTCCTCAAAAAAGTGTATAACGGGTACGAGGTAATGAGCGAATATGCCGTCTGAATTAAACCGGCCCGACCACCGGATAATTATGGAACTTATCCCTGCCGGCGCCTCCGTGCTCGACCTCGGGTGCGGCACGGGCGAGCTGCTCTATATGCTGATAAAGGAAAAAGGAGCCCGGGGCCAGGGAATAGAAATCGACGAGCAGGCGATATACACCTGCGTGGCCCGGGGCTTGAACGTGATCCACGGCGATATCGATTCGGGGCTTTCCGATTATCCTGACAACTCGTTCGATTATGTGATTCTCAATCAGAGCCTGCAGCAGGTACGGCATGTCGAGCCGGTGGTGGAAGATTGCCTGAGGGTGGGGAAAAAGCTTATCGTGGGTTTTCCCAATTTTGCCCACTACAGCGCAAGACTCCGGATGTTTTTTAGAGGCAGGGCGCCTGTTACCGCTTCTTTACCTTACCAGTGGCATGAAACGCCTAACCTTCATTTCCTGAGCATTTCCGATTTTTTGGCATACTGCCGGAATAAGGGCTTCCGCGTGGAACGCCGCGAGTACCTGGGAAACGGGCGGCGAGTTTTGAAGTTCCCGAATATTTTTGCGCAAATCGGCATTTTCGTCATTTGCAGACGATGAGGCTTATGGTCAAAGTATTTTTTAGAGAATCGGAATTCGAATCGCCAGGCAACATTACGATACGGGAATTGATAAAAGGTCTGGGGCTGAATCCCCAGAGCGTTCTGGCGGTAAAAGAGGGCAATCTGGTCAGTAACGAGACCAGGCTTGGAAGCGAGGGCGAAATCAAGCTGATTTCCGTCATATCGGGCGGATGAATCTCTAAGGCGAATCCCGCGAAACGAGGGACCACCGCAGCTCCGCAGAGGCCACAGAGGAAAAGCTCATTTCTAAAACGGAGTAATTTGTGGGAGTGCATCGTTGCCGCAAATGCGCGGCGGACAGCGTCATCAATATGCCACAGCACAGGCTTGCTCTGTGTGCCGAACACTTTATGGAGTGGGTCGAAAAATCGACTTTGGACTTCATCGAAAAGCACCGGATGTTCGAACCTGAAGACCGGGTGCTGGTAGCGGTATCGGGGGGCAAAGACAGCCTGTCTCTTTGGCGCATTCTTTCGAAATTGGGCTTCCATGCCGACGGCTTGTACATAGATCTCGGGATAGACGCCGGGTGCGCTTATTCGAAAAGGTCCGCCGAATATGTGCGGAAGTTTGCCCGAACCGTTTCCCCGGGCGTCGAACTGCACGTGCTGGATTTGTCTTCGGTATACGGCAGGGCTGTGCCTGAAATGGCCGGCAGGAGGGCGGGGGGAAGAAAAAAACTCTGCTCTGTCTGCGGACTGGTCAAACGGCACGAGATGAATCGGGTTGCGCGCGAACTCGGTTACCAGGTCATCGTAACGGGGCATAACCTGGACGATGAAGCCGCGGTCCTTTTCGGGAATACGCTCCGCTGGGATGTCGAATATCTCGTAAGGCAAGCGCCTGTGCTGCCCGCCGACGATCTTGGCCTGGTGAAAAGGGCAAAACCCCTTGCCAGGTTTTATGAGCGTGAAACCGCAGCTTATGCGATCGTATCCAACATTGATTATATTCAGGATGAATGCCCTTTTTCGAAGGGAGCGACAAGCCTTCGGTTAAAAGAAGTGCTCAATTCCATGGAGAATGGTTCTCCGGGGACCAAGCTGCAATTTTATTACAGTTTTTTGCGGGCCAGGCAGAAGGGGATCTTCCCGGGATACGACCGACCCGCACTTCAGGCGTGCGAAAAATGCGGACAGGCGACCGGAATTCCAGGTCTGTGCGCTTTTTGCCGGCTGACGGCCCCGGAGAAAGCGACCAGCCCCGCGAACTGCGGATAGACCGGTCACCGGCATTCTCGTCTGTTGGAGGCACGAATGAAACCCATCTATCTCGACTATAACGCCACCACCCCTCCGGACCCGGAAGTGGTAGAAGAACTTCTGCCGTACCTTACCGGGGAATTCGGAAATCCTTCCAGCGGCCACCCCTACGGAAAAAAGGCCAGGGAGGCTGTTGAGCTTGCGCGCACCAGGGTGGCCGTACTGCTGGGATGCGATCCGTCGGAGGTGATTTTCACCGGCGGAGGCACCGAGTCCAACAATCAGGCGCTCATCGGCGTTGCTCTGGCCAACAAAGACCGCGGAAAACACATTATTTCCACCACGATAGAGCACCCGGCCGTTTTGAAACCTCTCGAATGCCTCGTGGAGCAGGGCTTTTCGGTGACGCTGCTGCCCGTCGACGCCACCGGCAGCCTCGATCCCGATTCGGTCCGCCGGGCCCTCACCCGCGACACCATCCTTATCAGCGTCATGCACGCGAACAACGAAGTCGGGACGATCCAGCCGCTGCGCGAAATCGGCGAGATCGCCCGGGAAAGCGGGATCATTTTTCATACGGACGCCGCGCAGTCGGTGGGAAAGATCCCGACGCTCGTAGACGAACTGCAGGTGGACCTTTTCACGATTGCCGGTCATAAGTTTTACGCCCCTAAGGGGGTAGGGGCCCTATTTGCCCGGCGCGGTGTGAAAATGAATCCCTGCCTGTTTGGCGCCGGACAGGAGGGGGGGCGACGCCCCGGCACGGAAAACGTTCCTTATATCGCCGCCCTCGGCAAGGCCGCCGAATTGGCCTCGCTTCGTCTTGCCGCCGACCGGCCGCGCATTCTTTCCCTGAGGGAACGTTTCCACGAAAGGCTTAAGGCCCTGATAGAGGGCGTGACGCTCAACGGACATCCTGTCGAGCGGCTCCCCAACACCCTTAACGTAAGTTTCCGGGGAGTTATCGGCGCCGAATTGCTCGATCGCACCCCTGAGATCGCCGCTTCCACCGGCTCGGCCTGCCATGAAGGCAGCGGTGAACTCTCCGGTGTGCTGAGAGCTATGGGAACATCGCGCGAACAGGGCTTCGGAGCGGTGCGTCTTAGCATCGGCAGGCCCACTACGGCAGCGGAAATAGACCGCGCAGCGGAGTTGCTGGCCGAAAGAGTAAAGGAGCTTCGTGCCGGCAGACGTTGAAGCCGGCCCCTTATGACCATCCAAGGAGAAATAGGCATGGGAAATATTTTCGATGACAATAGTTTGAGCATAGGCCGAACGCCGCTTGTACGCATCAATCGAATCACCGAGGGGATGCCGGGGATCGTTTTGGCAAAGGTTGAAGGAAGAAATCCATCCTATTCGGTAAAGTGCCGTGTGGGGGCTTCCATGATTTGGGCCGCCGAGGCGGAAGGCAAGCTCATAAAAGGCAGACGGGACGTGACCGTGATCGAGCCTACGAGCGGCAACACGGGGATCGCCCTTGCCTACGTGTGCGCTGCAAGGCGCTATCCACTGGTTCTTACCATGCCTGAAACCATGTCCATCGAGCGCCGGCGTATGCTAAAAGCTTTCGGGGCCGAATTGATCCTGACCGAGGGCGCAAAGGGCATGCCCGGGGCCATAGAAAGAGCCGAAAAGATCGTTGCCTCCGACCCGAAAAAGTATTTCATGCCGCAGCAGTTCTCAAACCCCGCCAATCCGGATATCCATTTTAAAACAACGGGCCCCGAGATTTGGGACGACACGGAAGGCCGCGTTGATATCCTGATATCCGGGGTTGGCACCGGCGGGACCATTACAGGGGTGAGCCGCTACATCAAGGGTTTTAAGGGGAAAGCCTTATGGTCGGTCGCAGTCGAGCCGGTTAATTCTGCGGTGCTGAGCGCGATTCGCAACGGAGAGCCGCCCAAGCCTGGCCCGCACAAGATCCAGGGCATCGGCGCCGGCTTTAAACCAGACACCCTGGACCTTGATGTGGTAGATGAGATAGCGACCGTAACCAACGATGAATCGGTGGAAATGGCCAGGCGCCTGCACAAGGAAGAAGGGATCACTTGCGGAATTTCGAGCGGCGCGGCGATGGCTGTGGCTCTCCGGTTGGCGGCCCTTGCTGAAAACAGGGGCAAGCTGATCGTGGTCATCCTCCCCGACGCGGGAGAACGTTACCTTTCGAGCGTTCTATTCGAAGGCATCGATCCGTGAAGCGATCCATTATCTGGTGGCTGTGATGGACTGGTTCAGTCGCTATGTGCCCTCGTGGTCTGTATCGATAACGATGGGTGTTCACTTCTGCCTGGAGGCCCTGAACAGCGCTTTTGGCCAAAGGCAGGCCGGATATCTTCAATACCGATCAGGGGGCTCGGTTCACCGGCCCGGAGTTCACCGAGAGGCTTCAGGATGCCGGGGCGTGGATCGGCATGGACGGTAGAGATAGAGCCTTCGACAACATCTTCGTTGAAAGACTCTGGAGATCGGTGAAGTATGAGGAGGTTTACACGAGAGACTACGAAGATGTGTTTGCCTGCATTGCGGGGGTGCGCGCATGGTCCCTTTTCTACAACGACCGCCGGCCCTACCGGGCTCCGGGCTGCAAAACCCCGCGCCAGGCCTATTCGGAGCAATTGGAATGTTACGGGGGGCAACCCCCCCCCACCTACTCCCCCCCCGGTCCCCCGGAGTTTATCGCTTTAATAGACTCAAGAGGGGCGAGAAAAAAAGAGGCAAAAGCTTGAAAGCTTCGTAATTTCCTTTCTCAAGTACTTCCTCCCATCCAGCGTCCACGAACAATATCCTTTGTCGAACATCATTGTGTTTTTGTCGCGTAAATATTTTGACTGCCCGGGCGGCTGATTTGGCGGGGGAGGGGGATGTGCGGGATCGGCTGTTTGGGCTTGGAACCCCGGAATCGTGCGCCCGTCGGATTATTTTTTTTCCATGTCCGAAAACGGCCGGAATTTTTCGCCTCCGGAGCCTATACTATTCCAGGAAGGCGGGTACAAGATTTACCGCGCCCACCAAGAAGTTTCCGGATGGACACTAACTGCGATGTGCATACTGATGACGAAAGCACGGAAACCACTTTTGGATCGTGAAGCCTGCTATGCCGCCATGAAGGCGCGCGATGTGCGCTTCGACGGCCGTTTCTTTTGCGGGGTTTCCACCACCGGCATATATTGCCGTCCCGTTTGCAGGGTGAAACTTCCAAAAGAGGAAAACTGCACGTTTTTCATCACTGCGGCGGCGGCCGAGGCGGCCGGCTACAGGCCGTGCCTCAGATGCCGTCCGGAACTGGCGCCGGGACTGGCTCCGGTAGATTCGGTTTCAAGGCTGGCTGGAAGCGCTTCGCAGGCCATGGAAGAAGATTGCATCGCTCCTTGCAGGATTTCGGAACTGGCTGCTTCGCTGGGGATTACCAACCGGCATCTGCACCGCGTATTTTTAGCCGAATACGGCGTCTCACCCGTTCAATATTTGCAAACCCGAAGATTGCTCTTGGCCAAAAACCTTCTGACCGATACGATGCTTTCGATGTCGGATGTGGCAATGGCGGCGGGTTTTGGCAGCATCCGCCGGTTCAACGATCTGTTCTTGAAGCGTTACAGGTTGGCGCCGGGAATGCTCCGGAAGAAAGCCTGGAATGCGTCGGAAAACAAAAGTGACGTGATTACTTTATCACTTGAATATCGTCCCCCCTATGCCTGGGACCATCTTATTTCCTTCCTTGCCGCTAGGGCTATTCCAGGGGTCGAAAGCGTGGTCGCAGATGCCTACCGCCGCACCGTGGCTGTCAAAAAAGGTGAGACCATCCATTACGGCTGGATCGCGGTGGCAAATCGCCCAAACCGGAACGCTCTTTCCGTAACGATGGCGACGTCGCTATTGCCGGTTTTGTCGCAGGTGCTGGCCAAAACGAGGCTGCTCTTTGACGTAAACTGCTGCCCCGACAAAGTATACGAGAAACTCGCCGTGATGAACGAGTTCTCTGAGGGTGTTTGTGTCCCGGGAATACGGATGCCGGGCTGCTTCGACCCTTTCGAAATGTCGGTGCGGGCCGTACTGGGTCAGCAGATAACCGTCAAGGCCGCCCGAACATTGGCAATGCGCTTGGCCAAAGGGATGGGAGACAACGTGGACACTCCGTTTGAAGAGCTTGCTTTTGCGTTCCCTCACCCCGACAAAATTTGTTCCCTCGATGGCGCGATTGAAAACCACTTGGGAGGGCTGGGCATAACCGGCAGCAGGGCCCGCTCGATCCTTGCCCTGGCACAGGCCATGGCGAATCACTCCATTATCTTTTCCTTGGGCGCAAACCCGGCGGACGTAATGGACAAACTCAGCAAATTGCCCGGCTTTGGTCCCTGGACTGTCCAGTATGTCACGATGCGGGCCCTTGGCTGGCCGGATGCCTTTCCGCACACCGACTACGGAGTCAGAAAAGCTCTGTCAGGAAGAACGGAAAAGGAAATACTGACGATTTCGCAGAAATGGAGCCCATGGCGTTCCTACGCGACAGTTTTACTCTGGAATTTTCTTGCAAATGAAACCAGGACCAGCAAACAGAGGCATCCAAACAAATGATCTGCACATGCACAATCGATACTCCGCTGGGTGGTATGAGGGCAGCGGCAAAAGACGATGCCCTCATCGGCTTGTGGTTCATCGGCCAAAAATACTATCCGCTGGAAACCGCTAAATGGCATGCTGAAGCCGTTCATCCCGTTTTCGAGATGTTACGGCTTTATCTTTCCCTCTATTTTTCGAATCAGTCGGTTTGTAGCGATGTCCCGCTCGATCCCGCGGGATCGACGTTTCAAAAGAAGGTGTGGGATCTGCTCCTGAAAATCCCGAAAGGGCAGGTTGCAACTTATGGGCAAATTGCCGGATACATTGCCCGGACCGAAGGGTTGGCCGCCATGTCCGCTCAGGCGGTAGGCGGCGCGGTGGGGCACAACCCGATTGCCATTCTCATTCCCTGCCACAGGGTTGTCGGCGCCAACAGGAGCCTGACAGGCTATGCCGGCGGGATGGACAAAAAGTCTGCGCTGCTGCGCATCGAGAATGTAGACTTGGCCACAATCGATCTGCGCCGGTCACCGTTTGATCCAATGAAAAGCCCGCGCAGGAGCGAGCCGTAGGTTGGGCTGAGCGGGTGGGTGGGCCGGCTGCAGCCCAACAGGAACTTTTCGTATGAGAAAGAACGGTATAGAAAATGCTCCACGGGATAACAAGTCACCTCCATCCGTCCTTGACGGTGATCTGAAGGTAGTACAAAGGTTCCATATAAATATGGTCATATCGTTAGAATCGGTAGCGAGAGGACACCCGGATAAAGTTTGCAGCCGGATTTCTGATGCCATTCTTGATCTGGATGTTGAGTAAGGCTACTTTGCGAGGAGTCTTTTGGCTTCGGTGGCCACCATGTTCGGTACCGACTTGCTTCGGGAGATGTTTCGTAAATCTTGACGGTTAAGAGTGGGAACGAGTTTTCTTGAAATGGCGACGGAGGTCTTGGGATTGGTCACAAGTGCGAGGCGTATGGTGTAATTTTTGATCCATTCCCTCTCGGAGGCGATCCTGCGCAAAACCTCCTCATCAACCTGCCTGGAATAAGCTATGGCGGCCACTTCGCTGTCGGTTATCCTGGGATTGGAAATAACGGCGATTTGAATCATCCGGTTGCTGTCCCGTATCAGGATGGTTCGGGTCTCCTTATCCGCGATCATGGCAAGACGAATTTTTTCAGAGATATTCTTTTTCTGCACTTTTTGAAGAAGGCTTTCGGCCCTGCTTTCGGCTTGCTTTTTGTCGGTCTTTTCCGATGTCTCATCGAAAAAACGCATGGCTTCGATGAGCAGGTGCTCCCAGGGTACGTTGATGGTAGTCTCGCACTCCTTGGAGAAGGGAAGTGTTACGAAGCTCCCGTGACGGACATTGAGCATTTTAAAGAAGGCTTCCTGCCCGACGAGATTATCGGTTCCCGCATGACAAACCTGGCCCTCCCGGACATGAATTGTTCCAACAAGCCCCTCGGAGTGAACTTCGACAATGCGGTCGATGTTGTCGAGGCATAGCAACTGAATGAGGTCCGTCAAAGCGATGTCGTTTATGTTCCCCCAAAATCCGCGGGATGCGCCTTTAGTCTTGGTCCCTTCGTTTTCACAGTCCATGTCTTTTGTTTGCGGTTGAAGGGCCTGGATGAGCAAATATTCCCATGCGCGGTTAACGGAATTGGGCACGTCTTCCGGAAGCCGCTCTGTTTCAAAATGGCCTCCTTCCCACCCCAGCAGTTCAAAAAAACCTTCCTCCCCAGTGACATCGCCCGATTCCGCATGGACCACTTTGCCTTCATCCAGATAGAACCTGCCGATCTTATCGGTGGAATCGACTTTGATCACCTGGCTCATCTTGGCAAGGCAGGAAACCTGGATAAGATCGATCAACCGGATGTATTCTATCGTTCCATTGAACCGCTTGCTGTCTTCTTGGCTGGAGGCCATATCACGTCCGTTTCGCTCAGAATCGTCGGTTGGCGAAAATGAAACCGGTTTCGCTGAGAAACGACGGTACAACCGGGAGCGGACAACGCAAAAAAGGGCCGCTCGCGCTCCCCATTATCTCACCTCTTCGAGATACGAAACCGTGAAAAAATCCAAATAGAAATGTCATGGCGCCCCCGGAAAAAATCATGGAATTGTTCGGAACAATTTTAAGCACGGATTATGCCAGCGCAGGGGAAAACCATATTTTCGAAATATATCTTTCAAATCATATTCCGAGCCCTGCGAAGTTCAGGTTTCGATGACCATATGGTGAAAAGATGGCGACTCAAGATAGTGGCAAGTTCTATTGAGCCGCGGCCTATTGCCGTCAATGTGATCAGCGACGATTATAATTCCCACTCGTATTGCCTCACGAGAGA
>JAJYTC010000134.1 GCA_021793275.1 Deltaproteobacteria bacterium
CGGTACTGTCATAAAGGGGCCTGGCTTTGCATGAGAGAACACGATCTTCCCCACCCCTTAAACACACTTCGGTTTCGGCTAAAAGAATATCTCCATGTCTTTGGACAAAAGAATATTTCTCAAGAATTTCATTGTCTTGCCTGATTACTGCATCTATCAAAACCGGTCTTCTATATCCATAAAACGGCAATGAATATTCATAATCGCCCTTTCCCAGAATCTCTTCGGCCTTAATGCCCGTCATCTCTTCATAAGCCCTGTTCCATGTGATGACTTTGCCTTCCAGGTCAATCGCAAAGGTTGGGTCCGGCAGGAAGTCAAGAATCTGGGAAAGCCTCTCTTTTGACTCCTTCACCACGTCTTCGGCCAGCTTACGGTCCGTAATGTCCTGATTGGCGCCTCGTATTTTGACAATACTCCCGCTTTGATCGCGAACAGCCGCATAATGAACTTCAATATACCTTTCCTCTCCATCAGCCCTTTTGATGTGGTGTTCCACTTGACCGGTGAAACCGGGATCGGTGGTTGCCAATGCTTTAGCGATTGCCTCGACGACAATGTGAGATTGCTCGGGCGGGATGAACCTTCCGGCATAGGCCCGGGCGCTCATCAGCGGCCCTCCCTCATCCCGGCTGGTGGTGCCGTACAAGGCATAGAACTGCTCGTCGAAACTGAACATGCCGGTTTTGACATCGTATTCCCAGTGCACAAGCCTGGCGACATCCATGGCCATCTTGAGTTGCGCCTCGCGCTCCCTCAACGCTTCTTCGGCCTGCTTTCGCTCCGTTACATCCCGATGAAAACAGACAAGTTGACCGCCTTCTTTCGACCGATATGTAACGCTCACTTCGACATCATAAACATGTCCGTCTTTGCGTTTGTGGCGGCTTTGAAATCTGTGTTCACCTGCAACGACGATTTTCTTGATTCGCGCGGCTGTGTCCGCCGGGGTTTCCAACGCGTCCAAGTCGCTGATCTTCATGGTCAGCAGTTCCTGTTCGCTGTATCCGCTCATCCGGCAGTAGGCGTCGTTGACTTCGAGCAGGTTGCCTTGTAAGTCCACAAGCCAAAATCCATCCATGGCGGTTTGGAGAATGGACCGATGCCGCAGGTATGCCGCCTCAACCTCTTGCTGTGCCTTACTGCGCTGCGTGATGTCCTGGAAAACGCAATGGGTTTGAAGAAAGTTTCCCTGATGATCTCGACCGATCTTGCCGGTAAAGGATGCCAGGATGGTCGATCCATCCTTTTTCACCATCCCGAATTCCACTTCGTGCACATCACCTGCGGCCTTGAAGCGCGGAAAGTACTCCTTGAAACGGCGCACCCAGTCGGGGTGCAGAAGGTCCCCGAAATTTCTCCCGATGACTTCCTCTTCGGCGTAGCCGAGGCAATCGAGCCATGCCTGGTTTACAGCGATGAAATTGCCGTCCTCGTCCAGGGACTGGTAGGGAAATGGGGCTTCCTCGTAGAGGTGTCTCAATCGATCACCGCTCTCTTTTTGATGCGGCCAACCGATTGATTCGGATACTGCGCTGCGGATCTTGAACGCGGCAGCCTGACGGCGCAAATCGCGCAACTCCGATAATAGTTGCTCTTTGGTTTTTTCTTCATCCCTCATTATTCACTCCGCAAACAAGGCTCCAATCACCGGATTGCCCACCGATAAGCCTTTTGCTCGTAAAACAATATCGGGGCGGATGAATGAGAGTAGGAGGGCAGGAATCGAGTGGCAGATCGAAAGGAGTTGGTCCAAAGGCGCTCAGTCACCAATTCTACTGGAACAGATCGTGATTGTGAAACCATTTTTAGAGAGCCCCTTTATTACAGAGACCATCGGGATAGGAGCCGCCCCCGGCGTGGGCGATCCCGTCAAAGACTACATTGCAGCCCCTATGCTCTGGCCCGGATTGTGCTTAAGAGTTTTCCACGGGAGAAAACCGGCCTCAAAATCCGCCGGGACACGGTCTCCCTGCATTATCGATTACGTGTTGTGATATTGACTGCAAAAGTATTCCGAATACATGTGGAGATGAAAACGGAAGTTATAACGGAACATTTGTCAGCAAATGCACAAGAGCCCGCTGATGTAGCGGTGGTGATTCAGACGGTTTTGCGCCCCTCGCTGTTGCGTGCCGTACGCTCGGTCTTCGATCAGGATCATGCCGGGCGCATCCAGGTGCTGATCGGCATCGACTCCCACCAGGGGGATGCCTCCCTGTTGGATACTCTCGCGAGCGAATGCCCGGCCAACGTAATACTCACCCTGCTTGATCTCGGTTATTCCACTTCGGCTCGCCACGGCGGTATTTACAACAACTGCTATGGGGGCGCGCTCAGGACCATTTTGAGCTATGCGGCGAACAGCCGCTATGTCGCCTACCTCGATGACGACGACTGGTGGGGGCGTCAACATTTATCCAGTCTGCTGTCAGCGATCCCTCACAAGGACTGGGCTTTTTCGTATCGCTGGCTGGTCGATCGGGAAACGGGTTGGCCGATCTGTCGTGACGAATGGGATTCGACAGGCCCGGGGAGCGGCATCAACCTGGAGCATTTCGGCGGTTTTGTCAGCCCTGGTTGCCTGTTGCTCGATAAGGCCGCCTGCCATTTAGTCCTGCCTTTCTGGTCGCTGTCGCCTTTTAACGACGGCTCCGGCGAGGACCGTCTCGTATTCCGGAAACTGTTGAAACGGTCCTGGGCTGCTACCGGCAAGTATACCAGCTATTACGCAATATCGCGCGAGGTGCAGAACCATCACCATCATGCGCGTGAATTTGCGGCTCGCCGTATAGGCTGGATGCATGAGCGGTCCCGGATCGATGAAGTCATCGGGCTAGTGGGAGAGGCATCGACGGCCTTTGAGCGCCGGGATGCCGATGGCGCCGCCTCCGTCTGCCGACGGGCTTTGGCTCTTAACCCCCATCACCCTCGGGCGCTATACTATCTGGCTTTTGCTGAGTACCGCTCGGGAAGCGTGTCGGAAGCGTTTTCGCATATTTCTCATGCCATGGAGATAGACGACCGTGACCCGGATATCATCGCTCTATGGACCGAAATTTCAGTGGGCCGCCAACCCTGCATGACGGACTGACACCAAGGTTTGCCGAAGATTTTACCGGGGCTTGATTTTAAAAAAAACGCCCGCTATCCGCACACGCATGGACGAATGAATGAGTCCCGACCGCGCCCTCGCCTGCTCACTTGCGGATCTTGAGCGCGTTCTGGTCCCCCTGATCGAAGAGAATCATTTCGGCCTCGCCTCCAAGACCTCCCCAGTCTCTTTCCTCATAACCTTCGGTATGGTAAAAGTTCTGTGTAACTTCTTCGCCGGCCCGATTTCGAAAGAGCCGGGGGCGGAAACGGCCCTCTTGTGCTTGGTTGGATCATTGGGCTTCCTGTGCCCTTCATGATCACTTTCGCCAATCACCGGTTCTGGTTCGATATCGCCAATGCGCTCCTTGCTGTCTACGCGGAAGGGGAGGGCGCTTGCTTCGTAGAGTCAGGCCGGACCGGTCAATAATGGGAGTCTGCGGGCTGTTGCGGGACCTCTTCTACCCGGTAGGCGTGCTGCCGGCGGGGGGCCTGTCGCACCTGGTTGTAATGGGGGCAACTATTGAGGACTGTGAGAAAAATGCACGATTTAAACCTTGTGAATCAGAAACGGTATGCAGTCACAGCCTGGTTTTACGACATCCTGGATTTCCCGTGGGAAGTGCAATACAGGAAATGGCGACCGGAAATTGTCCGTGACGTCTGCGGGGAGGTGCTCGAATCCGGGGTGGGCACCGGCCGCAATCTGAAATTTTACCCGGCGTGTGTTAATCTAACAGCGATAGATCTCAGTGCGGCCATGCTGAAGAAGGCCTCCAGGCGGTGCGCCAAGGCGTCCTGCGCGGTTCAGTTGGTGCGCGAAGATGCCTCACAAATGCAATCCATCCCATCTCAGAGCTACGATTGGCTCATCTCCACTTTTTTATGCTGTGTTCTGCCGTCGGCATTGCAGGACCAGGCGGTATCCGAAATCGCCCGCGTGCTCAAGCCCGGCGGCAAATTCCGCCTGCTGGAGATAAAGTACTCGGACATCCCCGAGCTGAGAAGAAGGCAGGACCTGTTTGCTCCGTTTGTCAGGAAGATATACGGTGCGGGCTTCGATCGCCGGACCCTTGCGCATCTTCAAAACAATCCGAAACTCGAGGTTACACGAACGCGATATTTGAAGGACGATGTTTATCTCCTGATAGAAGGCGTTCGTAGAAGAATGTGAAGGACAAAAGGAACCATGCGACCGTTCCATGTACCGGCCAATTCCAATGACACCAAGCGAAAAGAGAAATCCCATGACCGAAGAACTCTTTGAAAAGGGATTGCAAATTCGTCGTGAAGTACTGGGGGCGGAATACGTTGATAGCTCTATCCAAAATGCTGACGATTTCACACAATCACTTCAGGAACTGGTGACCCGATACTGTTGGGGTGAGATTTGGGGAAGACCGGGACTTGATCGGCGCACTCGCAGCTTGCTCAATTTGGCGATGCTGACGGCGCTAAACCGGCCCCATGAAATCAAATTGCATGTGCGCGGGGCGCTAAATAACGGCATCACGCGTGACGAAATTAAAGAGGTATTTTTGCAAACCGCCATCTATTGTGGAGTGCCGGCTGCAATGGAGAGCTTCCGCATAGCCCGGGAAGTTTTCAAAGAAGAGGATGGCAGATAGGGGGGCAGGGCGCCTGATTGCAGAATTAAATTGGGCGCCGGGAGGCCGACTATGCCGGTTTTTCCCAAAGTGCGACCAGAAAAGCCCCCGTATTCAGACCGCGCGCAGTTGCATCCCTTTCTATTTCCGCCGCTCGTGAGGGATCGTCGTGCTTCTGAAAATGAACTGCGGTCAGGATCAAAACAGGCAGCGGCACGAGTTCCGCCATCTCAGACGGGGATCTGAAGCGGGCGTGGGCAAAAATCGGGTGGTCCTTTGCCACAGATTGGAGAATGGACTTTCGCGCCACCGCGGCGCCGGTAGGGTGAGAGGGCCGGGGGGAGCTGGTGCCTCCCCCCGTGCTTCAGCCCTTCGCCTTTTTAAGGGCGCCGGTCCCTTCCATTAATGACTCACAGAAGGGGCGGGGGGCAATTTTTGGACCGTATCGTAAAATGTCAGCAGGTAATTTGTAATGGCATCCAGATGGAATGTATGCCAATTGAGTTTTGCATTGTGGAGGGCAATCCCGGCCTGGGTCAAGGTTTTGGCAACCTGTGGGCTCCTCGGGGCCGGATAGAGGCGCTTCTCGGCGGCGAGCAGCACATTGCCCTCCCGAATCAGCAACAGGACAGCTTTGGCCTGCTGCGTTATATATGGCGAAACGCCCATCCTTGGATTATGGCACCTCGCACACACCGCGGCCATGTCATTTGGCGACAACACCTTGGTCACCATCGAACCGTGACAGGTCACGCAATCGGGTCCCCTACCAGTCGTTTGCAACAAATGGTAAGGGACGCTCTGTTTGAACTTGTAGTATTCGGCCCCGTGGCATTTGCCGCAGGTAGCCGGAATGTTTTTATAATAAATCGGACTGTGCGGGTTGCTGGAACCAAGCACGCCGATGTGGGCCTGCTTTTCTTGGGTGGCCGCAGGATTGCCGCCGTGGCACATATTGCACGTTACTCCGTGCTGCTGATGAATTGAGCCTATCCAACTGTGCGACTTAGCACCGTAAAAGCTGCTCTCTGAGAGTTTTGAATGGCATTGGACACAGGAATTCGGTTGCGCAGTATTGCCGGCGCTAAAGGCCGGGTTAACGAAACCTAACAAACCGCACAACACCAGAAAGCAGCCCAGGATGTACTCAATTCTTGACATGTTCGCCTTTCTTTCCTGATCGACTGTAGATA
Organism: Deltaproteobacteria bacterium; assembly: GCA_021793275.1. Lineage (GTDB taxonomy): Bacteria > Desulfobacterota > Syntrophobacteria > Syntrophobacterales > Syntrophobacteraceae > SbD1. The sequence goes on from JAJYTC010000134.1 coordinate 5,894, forward strand.
CGCAGCAGCAGGTAGGAGATCACCCAGGCTGCTGCAATGGCAACAATGACGTATATCGCCATCGCCGAGGGGGCGATGTGGAAAACATCGATGTATCCCGACAGTGTCGTCATGAAAAGAAGCGTTGCCCCTGCAATGCCCAAAGAAGTCATGAAAGGGCGGTGGAGGGGATTTTCAATGTAGTTCTGCGGTTCTTTGGGCCGGTCGAGAAACGGAATGGCCGCCAGGAGCATGACCAGGAAACCGGGAAAGAATACTCCGCCTATAGCTTCCGGGGAAATTTTACCCCCGGCTATGGTAAAGGATAAGTCGCCTGGAATCAGTTTGAGAAAGCCGTATATGGGAAGGAAATACCAGTCGGGCCGCATCACCGTGGCTTCCGGCGAGGGCGGACCGTACAATTCGATAGGGTTTAACGGAATATAGGTCGCCATAAGCACTACCACGAACATCAGGAACAAGAACAGTGAAACGCTGATGTAGTTCTGTTCCGGCCAGACCGGAATCCCGATCAGCCTGCGCCCTGCCTGAGCTTCCTTCCTGTTCCTGTTGGCGCCGGGTTCGGTATGCTTCTGTTTGACCAGGATCAGCAGGTGCAGCCCGATCAAGGACAGCAGCAAAACCGGAATCAGCATAACATGCAGGAAGAAGAACCTCGGGACAGTCGCGTGGGCCGGGAATTCACCGGCGAAAATAAGCCGGGCCAGCCAGTCGCCTATCCATGGAACCGACTCCGTAATATAGTACGCAATGGAGGTCGCTGTCACGGAAAATTGACTGTAAGGCAAAAGATAGCCGGTAAAGGCAGCCCCGAGGGTGATGCCGAGCAGGCCGAGGCCGATCAGCCAATTGATTTCCCGCGGCTTGCGGTACGCCGAAGTGAAATAAACGCGCGCAAGATGCGCGATAATGGAGGCGATCATGATCATGGCCGACCAATGATGGATGCGCCGGATGATTATCCCCATAGGGAGAAGATCGATCCGGACCACGCTGGCATAGGCGGCGGGAACCATGGCGCCGAAAAGCGACACCTTACCGATCGAAGGTTCGTAGAGAAAGCCCAGAAAAATTCCGGTGATCACGAGCGTGATGAAGGAAAAAAGGGCTATCTCCCCGAAAAGAAACGACGGATGGGTCGGAAAAGTTTTGGTGAGGAATTTATCCTTGAATTTTTGTAGCTCCAACCGTTCATCTAACCATTTTGAAATCATCGCCGTTGCCTCCCAGATCAAACCTTCGGCCCGATAGGACCGGAAAAGCCGCTTGTGAATACAAGTGTCCCATCCTTGGACACCTTGACGCCGATCTGGGGCAGCGGAGCCGGCGCCGGCCCGCCGATGACCTTGGCCCCCAGCGCAGGATCGTACATACTGTTATGACAGGGGCATTCAATGATGGATGCCTCCGGGTCCTTGTTGTTTCTCTTCCAGCCGACTATGCAGCCGAGATGGGTGCAGACGGCGCTGTAGGCCACAAACCCCTCGTCGGTTTCGTTCACGCGGGTCGGCGGCTTGTACTCCGACTCTTTTAGGCGAATCAGTTGCACGATATTGGCCACGTTTTTGGTTTTGCCCTTAGGATAGGCGAGGACTGCATCGCCTATCTGCAAGTCCGAGGCCTTCAAAAGACTTCCCTGACGGCTGCCTTTGGCATACACCAGCTTGTCCCCGGATTTTACAGTGGGCACATAGCCGCTGCCCTCCTTTGCGGGCGTCAATACCTTCAGAAATGAAAGCAGAGAGCCAAAAGCGGCCAAGCCGGCGGCCCCGATAAAGCCGAGGGCAAACTGCCTGCGCGTGACCTTCCCGTCCCGGCTCTCAGAATTATTTTCTACCATAACACTCCCTCCTCGCGGTCTTCAGAGACCTCTCTAAACGAGGAAAAATTTTTCGCATAAACAATGAGCAACACGCCGGCCACAAAGAACTCGAAAGCGAGCAGGGTGCCGAGCTGATAGTCATTGCCCAGCCCGGATAGCAGCAAGTAGGCAAAAGCCACCGCCATGCCGAGCAAAAGCACGGAAAGCAAAGCAACCAGGGCCACGGCGAGTGCGGAACATGAGGGCTTCTTTTCGTGAAGGACCTCGAAACTCATTTTCCATCTCCCTTTTCAAAAATCACATAAATGACAAAGCCGAACAGGAAAAGAAAAAGGACAGCCCCGAATGCGATCAACCCTACCTGGTAGGAGCCAAGTTTTTGGTTAATCCGTGGGGCCATCGATGGCCTTGCGCCCTGTGTCTTTTCCCGGGCCAGTTTGATACGAATATTGGAAAGCTGCTTTATGGTCGCAACCGTTACGTTCATGGGGTCGATATGCGTAAATCCAACGGTGTCTCTGTGACACTTCGAACAAACTTTCGGGATTTGAGGGATGGTGTTGCGATGTGCGTGGTGGCAAACAACGCACGCCGGCCCTCCCTTGTCGTGCAGATAGGCCTTGCCCATGATGCTCGCTGAAAAGGTGCCTACCTCATAGGAGTGGCACTTTTCGCACATATTGAACAGCTTCCGGCCCGAGGGCGTGCCTACGAAGCCGTCTGCCTTCGACATGGAAGCAGATTGTAAGGCCGCAATCTGAGCTTGGGATAGTTTCTTCAGGTTGCCCACAGCTATTTTGGCATTGCCGCCGTGGCAACGCTCGCAGGTAACTCCTGCGAGGCTGTGAATGGAGCCCTTCCACTCGGTAACGGGCTTGGCCAATGTCCCGCCAAGAGCTTCATGGCAGGTAACGCACGCATTGGGCGCCTTTTGGGCGTGCGATGCCGACGCGTTCAGTACGAGGAAAACCGTAAAACATACGGCCCATATCCATTTTTTCTCGTTCACATCTCAGCCTTGAATTAAAAGGTCAGTGCCAATAAATGTCCGTTCGGATCCCCTATGACAAGAAATGGCCCGTGACGCCACGGCCGCTTTCCAGCAGGATATGAGGCCGTGACGCCCTGGGCTGTTGCCGCTCCCGCCAGTCTAGGCGGGGCGGCCAAAATTTTTCCAGGGGGGCAAGAGGGGATTATCCCTCTTGCCCTTCCGCTTTTTCCTTTTTTACCCCAACAACCAATCAGAACACGAAGAAGGCGAGAAGATAGAGCGTGTTGTAGCCCGACGCGCCGGTCGAGGTTCCGTTAAACTGGTTGAAGATGGTATACTGGAGCGCGAACTTCGCGAAGCCGAACCCTGTCGGTCCGTAGTGATGCCATGGCGGCATGTAGTCCAGTTCGAGCGTTTCGCCTTTACTGTCCGGATTGCCGGATGGATCCAACGAAGGAATCGCGTACGCGGCGTTGTCGCTCCCTGTTGTCGTAAAATAATCGATCGTACCTCCGATTTCCCCCCAATGGGTTGTCCGGTAATAGTAGTTGCCGTTGATCGTGAAAGTGTCAAGATAAGCGTATGCGTCGTTGTTAAGTCCTTGCAAGACGCTGCCGGTGTTGTCCTGGTTTTCATGTATCCAGGTTGTCTCCAGCGAAAAAGACTGATTGCTGATAATATGCTGATATTCAGCATCGAAGGCCACGTCCGAGTAGTTGTTGGCATCGGGCGTGAAGGGGTAATTCGCATAGGCCCTTGCGATCAACCCGTAAGTACCCATTTCGTACGAATTTGCCCCGGATTGGTGGGTGATCGCAAGGCGCCAGTAAGGGATGGCGCCGGTCGTATAGACGCCGAGCGGATGGTTTCCCGCTCCGAATGGAGCGGTGATGCCGTTGAGCGCTGTGCGGTAGAGGGTAAAATCACAGTAAACCAAGTTGTCCCAGTACACGTAAGCGCCGGCGCCTCCTACCTGGGCTGCCAGACCCTGCTCAAGTATCGGAGCTGCGACCGGTGTGACGGGACTCGCCGCGACGTTAGAATGGTTATACGGATAACCCCACGCAGGAGTCGAGTTCCAGACGTCTTCAACGGTTGGATTGTTATTGAAATCCAAACCGTAAATCAGGCTTTTGCCCCAGAGCATGGAGGTGTCCGCATAGCGAATATCGGTATTGTCCAGGGCCATATATGGCGCACTGGCCTTGTCCGAGTAAGTTGCCTGGATAAAGGCGCCCCAATGCCCATATATCTGCCCGCCATAGAATACGCTCGCAGCATTGGGCGAGCCGAGTACATTGTTTCCGGAGGTAAGTGCGTGAAGAGACCACCTGTTCTCCGGCAGATCTGCGGGACCCACCGACCGATTGGTGTGAGTGAAATTGAATTGGACCATGGCCGCGAGGGGTGGCACGCTCGGATGCTTGGCGCCGGTTTTGTTAAGTGTGTAGCCTTCCAACTTAAATTCCCGCCCGAACGGAGTCAGTTCGGGAAACATGGTATGACATGCAGAACATGGCAGGCCTGTCTGGCGCGCGAAACTCGGTATTGCCGAGGCTTTCTTTGCCGCGAAAACGGCAACCAGACCAGGCAGAGTCAATAGAAAAACGATTTTGCTTAACCTTTTGAAGCCCATCTCTGTCCTCCCCAAGAACAAAAATCACTAGATCATGAAACTGTACCGCACTAGATCATGAAACTGTACTTCATAGGACTCTTCAGGCTTTAGCTCCGCACTATCTCTCCGGGCCCCTAACCCCTCTATTGTACACCCTGAAAAAGCACTAAAAGGTCCGCTTCAGGGTGGACTGAGCGGAACCAGGCTGGCGGGGCCGCAGCCCCTAAAAACTACCTTCATTTCGGTTCGAAAGTGGCCTTGATGTACTGGATAAGGTCCTGAATATCGCTGGACGACAGATTGTGGAAAGCCGGCATCTGCACCTTGCCGTTTGCTATCACGTGGGCCATCGTCGCTTCGATATTGGGGGCCTTCCAAAAACTCTTGCTGGTAAAATTCGCCGGCTTCGGGTTGAACGCGGCGGCGGCTGGTCCCTCGCCATTGCCTTGGGGGCCGTGGCAAAGAATACACTTCGACTGGAAGAGTTGTTTACCTTTTGCCAAACCGGTGCCCTTCGCGCTGCTCAAAGCCGCATAACCGGCCATGAAACAAACAATTGCACCGCAGGCGAGTGCCTTTTTCAACATCGATAATCCTCCTGAGTTTTGAGCCATTGAGACCATCTTAGCCGGAGGTCCTCTCCCTCCTTCCGGCTACCGATCTCGGTTATCAGTTACGGTGCTCCACCTCCAGGAGCGTGCAGGCCCCCGCAGGTGAATAACCTTAGGCGGAATATACCATTCATGCGGAAATGTCTACTAAAAAGGTAGCAAATGATTATTTTCACGCGCCGCGACCCTACACACAACTGCCTTATCGCGCTCAATCCGACGCGTTTCCGAAGGGGCGCTGCATGATGCGTCCTAGATCAGCGGTGAAGCCGGAATAAAGACACTGGAGACGGGAAGCGGATCGTTTACAAACCTTTTTATTTCGCGATGAGAGAATGCCCCGAGTATGCCCCGTGTGAAATAAATATCGTGGGGCCATCCTGTCAAGGGCAGGTAAGCTCGTTTGAGGGTCTTTTTAAATTCTTGTGCGCTTTTTTCAGGGGGCAAGAGGGGGATTTACCCTCTTGCCCTTCCGCTTTTGTGCGCCCGGCAGGGCGCACGCACTTGGAGGTGCAAGTCCTCTACAGGCCCGACAGGGGGAACTGTTAGCCGGACGGCAAGGGTGTCCACCGCGAGGTGGGATCTGAAGGAAGCCGCAGGCAAAGCGCTGGCCTGACGAACAGGAATCGCATAAGAGGCGGCCATGCCGGGTGAGGAGGCAAATCTCTTCAAAGCCCAGTACCTGTACGGAAGGTGTGGACGTATATGCGGCGGGCATAAGCGTGAAGGTGCGTGTGCATTACCCGGGGAGGTCTGCCGACCCGCCATGTGCTACTGCCGCCGTGAGGCGACGGGATGGGGCGGCAGAAGTCAGCAGAGGGCATACTAAGGTCCATCGACCGGACCGAAGGCCCGAACGTGAAGTATGTGACAGGAGACTTGAATTTCGATGAGGAACGCAGACGCAGGAAAGCGGGCTGAAATGCCTGATTACTCTTCAGGAAGCAGGGGACGGAATCCCCGAGGGCCTGTCGCTGGCGCGTCAAGCCTCACGGCAAAGAGAGACGACTCCTGCCGGAAGATTCAAAAGTTGATGGAAGCGGTGGTCGAACGCGAGAACATGGTCAAAGCGCTACGCCAGGTGGAAGCGAATAAAGGATCAGCGGGAGTTGATGGGGTATCCGTTGAATGCCTGAGGTCCATTCTTCGCGAACACTGGCCACGCATCAAAGAGGAGTTGCTTGAAGGCGGATACCGGCCGCAACCCGTTCGCAAGGTGGAAATACCCAAACCGGGCGGGAAAGGAATGCGACAATTGGGTATTCCAACGGTAATGGATCGCCTAATACAGCAAGCACTAAATCAGGTAATGCAGCCCATCTTCGATCCGGATTTCTCCGAATCAAGCTACGGATTTCGACCGGGCCGAAGCGCGCATCAAGCCGTGCTAAAAGCACGTGAACATGCCGCGAAAGGCAAGCGATGGTTAGTGGACATGGACTTGGAGAAATTTTTCGACCGAGTCAACCACGATATTCTGATGGCTCGGGTCGCCCGGAAGATAGACGATAAACGGGTTTTACAGCTCATACGTCGTTATCTTCAGGCCGGAATAATGATCGGAGGTGTCGTATCGCCCCGAACGGAAGGGACGCCTCAAGGCGGCCCACTTTCGCCGTTGCTATCCAATATCTTGCTGGATGATCTGGATAAGGAACTGGAGAAACGGGGACATGCGTTTTGCCGTTACGCTGACGACTGTAATGTGTACGTGAAGTCAAAGCGTGCTGGTCAAAGGGTGTTGGAAAGTCTCACCGGATATCTTGCAAACAAGCTCAAGCTCAAGGTTAATGCAGAGAAGAGCGCGGTAGCTCGCCCTTGGGAGCGAAAATTCCTCGGCTACACCATGACATTCCATAAACGGCCAAGGCTTAAAGTGGCGCCTGCCGTAGTGGACCGCATCAGGGCTAAGCTACGGGAACTATTTCGTGTCGGAAGGGGCCGCAATATCCGCAATGTGGTCGAAGAACTGACACCTGTGTTGCGAGGCTGGGCGAATTATTTCCGGTTGGCCGAGGTTAAGGGCATTTTCGAAGAACTGGACGAATGGATACGCCGAAAATTGCGGTGCATTCTATGGCGACAGTGGAAAAGGGTCTATACCAGGGCCAGGAACCTGATGAAGCTGGGTCTAGGGGAAGAGCGGGCCTGGAGGTCCGCCACGAATAAGAGAGGCCCCTGGTGGAACTCCGGGGCCTCCCATATGAATCGATGCTTCCCCAAAAGATTCTTTGATCGACTTGGGCTCGTGTCATTGTTGAGTCAACTGCGAAAACTTCAATGTGTTTCACGAACCGCCGTGTACGGAACCGTACGCACGGTGGTGTGAGAGGACGGCGGGAGCGATCCCGCCTCCTACTCGATGGGGCCGAAGCGTCTCTGCGGTGATATTATCCCATTT